>NZ_JACCQQ010000051.1:0-3356 GCF_014268345.1 Pseudomonas sp. SWRI18 | reverse complement strand
CGAAATTGGGTCTGTAGCTCAGTTGGTTAGAGCGCACCCCTGATAAGGGTGAGGTCGGCAGTTCGAATCTGCCCAGACCCACCAATTTTGTGTGGGAAACGCCTGTAGAAATACGGGGCCATAGCTCAGCTGGGAGAGCGCCTGCCTTGCACGCAGGAGGTCAACGGTTCGATCCCGTTTGGCTCCACCACTACTGCTTCTGACGTTATGAAAGCTTAGAAATGAGCATTCCATCCTGGTGATGGTGAATGTTGATTTCTAGTCTTTGATTAGATCGTTCTTTAAAAATTTGGGTATGTGATAGAAAGATAGACTGAACGTTACTTTCACTGGTAACGGCTCAGGCTAAGGTAAAATTTGTGAGTTCTCTTAAACGAGAAATTCGAATTTTCGGCGAATGTTGTCTTCACAGTATAACCAGATTGCTTGGGGTTATATGGTCAAGTGAAGAAGCGCATACGGTGGATGCCTTGGCAGTCAGAGGCGATGAAAGACGTGGTAGCCTGCGAAAAGCTTCGGGGAGTCGGCAAACAGACTTTGATCCGGAGATGTCTGAATGGGGGAACCCAGCCATCATAAGATGGTTACCTTACACTGAATACATAGGTGTATGGAGCGAACCAGGGGAACTGAAACATCTAAGTACCCTGAGGAAAAGAAATCAACCGAGATTCCCTTAGTAGTGGCGAGCGAACGGGGACTAGCCCTTAAGTGGCTTTGAGATTAGCGGAACGCTCTGGAAAGTGCGGCCATAGTGGGTGATAGCCCTGTACGCGAAAATCTCTTAGTCATGAAATCGAGTAGGACGGAGCACGAGAAACTTTGTCTGAATATGGGGGGACCATCCTCCAAGGCTAAATACTACTGACTGACCGATAGTGAACTAGTACCGTGAGGGAAAGGCGAAAAGAACCCCGGAGAGGGGAGTGAAATAGATCCTGAAACCGTATGCGTACAAGCAGTGGGAGCCCACTTTGTTGGGTGACTGCGTACCTTTTGTATAATGGGTCAGCGACTTATTTTCAGTGGCGAGCTTAACCGAATAGGGGAGGCGTAGCGAAAGCGAGTCTTAATAGGGCGTCTAGTCGCTGGGAATAGACCCGAAACCGGGCGATCTATCCATGGGCAGGTTGAAGGTTGGGTAACACTAACTGGAGGACCGAACCGACTACCGTTGAAAAGTTAGCGGATGACCTGTGGATCGGAGTGAAAGGCTAATCAAGCTCGGAGATAGCTGGTTCTCCTCGAAAGCTATTTAGGTAGCGCCTCATGTATCACTGTAGGGGGTAGAGCACTGTTTCGGCTAGGGGGTCATCCCGACTTACCAAACCGATGCAAACTCCGAATACCTACAAGTGCCGAGCATGGGAGACACACGGCGGGTGCTAACGTCCGTCGTGAAAAGGGAAACAACCCAGACCGTCAGCTAAGGTCCCAAAGTTATGGTTAAGTGGGAAACGATGTGGGAAGGCTTAGACAGCTAGGAGGTTGGCTTAGAAGCAGCCACCCTTTAAAGAAAGCGTAATAGCTCACTAGTCGAGTCGGCCTGCGCGGAAGATGTAACGGGGCTCAAACCATACACCGAAGCTACGGGTATCACGTAAGTGATGCGGTAGAGGAGCGTTCTGTAAGCCTGTGAAGGTGAGTTGAGAAGCTTGCTGGAGGTATCAGAAGTGCGAATGCTGACATGAGTAACGACAATGGGTGTGAAAAACACCCACGCCGAAAGACCAAGGTTTCCTGCGCAACGTTAATCGACGCAGGGTTAGTCGGTCCCTAAGGCGAGGCTGAAAAGCGTAGTCGATGGAAAACAGGTTAATATTCCTGTACTTCTGGTTATTGCGATGGAGGGACGGAGAAGGCTAGGCCAGCTTGGCGTTGGTTGTCCAAGTTTAAGGTGGTAGGCTGAGATCTTAGGTAAATCCGGGATCTTAAGGCCGAGAGCTGATGACGAGTCGTCTTTTAGACGACGAAGTGGTTGATGCCATGCTTCCAAGAAAAGCTTCTAAGCTTCAGGTAACCAGGAACCGTACCCCAAACCGACACAGGTGGTTGGGTAGAGAATACCAAGGCGCTTGAGAGAACTCGGGTGAAGGAACTAGGCAAAATGGCACCGTAACTTCGGGAGAAGGTGCGCCGGTGAGGGTGAAGGACTTGCTCCGTAAGCTCATGCCGGTCGAAGATACCAGGCCGCTGCGACTGTTTATTAAAAACACAGCACTCTGCAAACACGAAAGTGGACGTATAGGGTGTGACGCCTGCCCGGTGCCGGAAGGTTAATTGATGGGGTTAGCTAACGCGAAGCTCTTGATCGAAGCCCCGGTAAACGGCGGCCGTAACTATAACGGTCCTAAGGTAGCGAAATTCCTTGTCGGGTAAGTTCCGACCTGCACGAATGGCGTAACGATGGCGGCGCTGTCTCCACCCGAGACTCAGTGAAATTGAAATCGCTGTGAAGATGCAGTGTATCCGCGGCTAGACGGAAAGACCCCGTGAACCTTTACTATAGCTTTGCACTGGACTTTGAATTTGCTTGTGTAGGATAGGTGGGAGGCTTTGAAGCGTGGACGCCAGTTCGCGTGGAGCCAACCTTGAAATACCACCCTGGCAACTTTGAGGTTCTAACTCAGGTCCGTTATCCGGATCGAGGACAGTGTATGGTGGGTAGTTTGACTGGGGCGGTCTCCTCCTAAAGAGTAACGGAGGAGTACGAAGGTGCGCTCAGACCGGTCGGAAATCGGTCGTAGAGTATAAAGGCAAAAGCGCGCTTGACTGCGAGACAGACACGTCGAGCAGGTACGAAAGTAGGTCTTAGTGATCCGGTGGTTCTGTATGGAAGGGCCATCGCTCAACGGATAAAAGGTACTCCGGGGATAACAGGCTGATACCGCCCAAGAGTTCATATCGACGGCGGTGTTTGGCACCTCGATGTCGGCTCATCACATCCTGGGGCTGAAGCCGGTCCCAAGGGTATGGCTGTTCGCCATTTAAAGTGGTACGCGAGCTGGGTTTAGAACGTCGTGAGACAGTTCGGTCCCTATCTGCCGTGGACGTTTGAGATTTGAGAGGGGCTGCTCCTAGTACGAGAGGACCGGAGTGGACGAACCTCTGGTGTTCCGGTTGTCACGCCAGTGGCATTGCCGGGTAGCTATGTTCGGAATAGATAACCGCTGAAAGCATCTAAGCGGGAAACTAGCCTCAAGATGAGATCTCACTGGAACCTTGAGTTCCCTGAAGGGCCGTCGAAGACTACGACGTTGATAGGTTGGGTGTGTAAGCGCTGTGAGGCGTTGAGCTAACCAATACTAATTGCCCGTGAGGCTTGACCATATAACACCCAAGCAATTTGACTACTC
>NZ_JACCQQ010000050.1:0-4250 GCF_014268345.1 Pseudomonas sp. SWRI18 | reverse complement strand
TACTCGGTCAAACCCAAAAAACGGTCGGCCCGAAGGCCGCCAAGCAAGCTCCTCGCCACACACCGTTGAAAGTTGTGTAGATACCCATGCCTATCGCGGGCAAGCCCGCTCCCACATGATCTCTACCGATCAGTTACAACGGTTTATCCTCCCGGCGCCCCTGAGCCTGGGTCGCGCTCCAGTCCGTCAACAGGCTGTAGGCCACCGCCAACAAGGTCGGGCCGATGAACAGCCCGATGAAGCCAAAGGCGATCAAGCCGCCGAACACGCCGAGCAGCACAATCACCAACGGCAGGTTGCCGCCGCGGCTGATCAGGTAGGGCTTGAGCACGTTGTCCACGCCACTGATGATGAAAGTGCCCCATACACCGAGGAACACCGCATAGGTGTAATCACCTTTCCACGCCAACCATGCCGTGGCCGGGATCCACACGAGCGGCGGGCCCATGGGGATCAGGCTGAGCAGGAAAGTGACGATGCCCAGCACCAGCGCGCCCGGTACGCCGGCAATCAGGAAGCCGATCAGCGCCAGCACGGCCTGGGCGGCGGCGGTGCCGATCACGCCGTTGACGACGCGCTGTACCGTGCCGGCCACCAGTTCGATGTAGTAACCGGCACGATCGCCGATCAGGCGCTCCAACAAACGGTGCACGAACATCGCCAGGCGCGGCCCGTCGCGATAAAAAAAGAACACGAACACCAGGCTCAGGGTCAGCTCAAGGATGCCGCCACCGATCTGTGCACTGCGCGCCAGCAACCAATTGCCGACCTGCCCCAGGTACGGCTTGAGGCTGACCATGAGGGCCGCGCCCTGTTGGTCGACGCTGTCCCACATCGCCACCAGACGCTCGCCGACCAAGGGGATCGAACCAAGCCAGGTCGGTGCCGCCGGCAAGCCATCGACCTGGATATCCTTGATCAACGCCACGGCATCGCGCACATGGTCCGCAAGGTTGAAGCCCAGCCACACCAGCGGCGCCGCCACCAGCAGCATCCAACCCAACGTGAGGATGCCGGCTGCCAGGGACTCGCGCCCTCCCAGCCCACGGGTGAGCAGGACCATCAATGGCCAACTGGCAAACGCCAGCACTGCGCCCCAGAACAGCGCCGACCAGAACGGCGCCATGACCCAGAAGCTGGCACCAAACAGCACCAGCAGCAGGATTTGCACCAGCAGGCGATCATTATTGAGCATGGGGTATCTCTAGAAGAAGACGGTAGGAACACAGCTTAGGCGAACGGCACGGGGCCGCTCGCCTTGCTACGCCTAGCGTATCAGATGCAGGTGCAAGCCTTTGGCGTCAACCTCGTTGCCGGTTTCCAGGCGAGCAGCGCGCACGCCCTTGTCGATCAGGGCCAGGCGCCAGGTCTCCGCATTCGGGCCGGTCAAACTCACGCGCAAGGTGGTATCGAGGTTCAGCCCACGGGAAATCAGGGTCAGCCAGGTGTCATCCGGTTCAGCACCCAATGCGGGGAAGTCCAGCTCGCCGGTGCTTTTCAGCTCGCGCAACAGGGTGGCCGAGGTGGGCAGCAGGTCGCCCAGCGGCGCGCTGGCGTCCAGTTGTTCCACATGCAGATAGGCGCGGCGATTACCGCGGGTGATGCTGTAGAGGGCGACCAGGGAATCGCTCTCGGCCAGGCGCAGCAACAGGTATTCCTGCTGGCTGTCGGCACCGACCAGCTTGGCGTTGCCGAAGATTTCATTGGCCCACAGGCTGCTCTCGCCGCAATCGCGGGCCCTGCACCAGAACAATAACTGCGCGCCCTTTTCCTGCAACGCTTCGCGCGTGGCGGTAAACGCGGCGCTGGCGCTGTGTTCGGCGGGCAACTCATAGGTGATGGCGGTGGCTTGGCCGCGCGCGGTGGCCTGGCCTTCATAGCGCAATTGGCCGCTGATCTTGCGGATCGCGCCCATGGGGTAGATGCGTTCTTTGTCTTCGGCGGGGCGGTAATCAACGATCTGCGAATCGACCTGACGGGCCACGGCGGGCAAGTCCTGGCTACCCGGTATGTCGGCGGCGAATACCAAAGGGCTCAGAAGGCTCAAGCCCAGGATACGGAAACATCCGTTACGCACGCTCATAAGATCAACGAGCCCTGGCCAACGTTGGTCATAGCGATGTTGAAGTTGTTCATGGTTGACTCCCTTTCGATCCGCCCAGCCTCGGCAGTTGACCGCCCCAAGTCAAGGCGCGCGGAAGAACCGATTGAAACAGTCTGCAACAAGGACCGCGCCAGATTCATCATTCACGTGCAAATGATGGCCGCCTGGCAGCGTGGTGACGGTAAAGGGCAGCCGGGAAAGCAATTCGGGATGTTTCGCCAGCATGCCATCGGCAGCGACCACCAACTGTGTAGGGCAGCCCACCCTTTGCACGAAGGCCATGGCTTGTTCATCGGTAAGACGCATCGGCGAAGCCAGGGTAAGCCGGCTGTCGGTGCGCCAGGTGTAACCGCCCGGCACCGGCATCAAGCCGCGCCGGGCCAGCAGTTCGGCGGCTTCACGGCTGACCGCCACCAGGCCTTTCATGCGCGCTTCGACGGCTCGATCCAGGGTGTCATAGACCGGCTTGCGCTTGTCCCGCAGGTTCAATTGCGCCTGCAACGCCATGCCCAGCCGCTCGGCGGCGTTCTCACCGCTGGCGGTCGGAGGGATCACACCGTCGATCAATCCCAGGTGCGTCACTCGCTCCGGCAACGCGCCGGCCAGCACCAGGGAGACGATGGCGCCAAGGGAGTGACCAAGTAATGCAAAACGTTTCCAACCCAGTTGTTCGGCGACTTGCAGCACGTCGTAGACGTAATCCCACAAAGCGTAGCCGGCTCCCGCGGGACGGTGCGCCGAATGCCCATGCCCCGCCATGTCGAGTGCAACGACGCGCAAGCCCCGCAGTTTCGGCGCCAGTCGCGCAAAGCTGTTGGCGTTGTCCAGCCAGCCATGCAGGGCGATCACCGGCACACCGTCCTCGGGCCCGAACAGATGCGCCGCCAATTCGATATGCGGCAGGCTCAGGCGCACTTCTTCGACCGCCGTGCTCATGCGCAACTGCGCTCGCGGGCCTGCCAGCGGGAGAGCAGCTGCTTGATCAAGGTCGCGGTGTCCTGGGGGCGCTCAAGCGGGAACATGTGGCCGCCGGGCATGGTGAGCATTTCCCCCAGGGGCAGGCGCCCCACGCCACTGGCGTGGTGACGCATCACCACGCGGCTCTGGCGACCGCGCACCACCGCCAACGGGATGTTCAACAGGCGCACCTGGCCGGGGCTGGTGTGGGGCACGCCACGGTAGATGCTGATCTCGGTGGCCGGGTCGAAGCGCAGGCGCAGGCGGTCACCCACTGGGTGCAAGCCATGCTGCAGGTAGGCGTCGAAGCAGTCCGGGTCAAAGCCTCGGAACAGGGTCTTGCCGGCGAAATAACTGCGTGCGGCATCCAGGTCGCTGAATTCTTCACGCCGGCCGAGTGTGCGCCCGGCCGGGGTCAGTCGATCGATAAAGCCCAAGCGCTTGGCCGCGCGGATCACCCAGCGGTCGGCGCGAGTCAGCACCGGAGAATCCAGCATGACCACACCCCGATACAACTGCGGGCACCGCATGGCCGCGTGCAGATGCAACACGCCACCCAGGGAATGCCCCACGCCCCAGACCGGTTCCGGTTGCTGTTCCAGATGATGGATCAGTTCGTCCACCAGGTTCTGCCAGTTATCGTCCACGGGAAACCTGGGGTCGTGGCCGTGCTGCGGCAGGTGCGCCACCGCGTATTCCGGGGCCAGCGCGGCAAACAATTTGCCGTAGGTGGCCGAAGGGAAGCCATTGGCGTGGGCGAAAAACACAGGCTGCGACATACCGGATCCTTCGACGAAAACAGAGGTTGATTGTCACCATGCGCGGCGGGTACGGCAATGACTGTAACTGCCAGGAAGGGTGACACTCACGCCATGTCTATCGCGGCATGGTCTCGATACGACTTTCTGCGGTGAGTGGCGAGGGGGCTTGCGTGGCGGCCTTAGGGCCGACCAGGCTTTTGGGGTTGACCGGGTACATATCCGTTATATGGGTAACGGCGGCTATTGGTTCCGCCCTTACGGCGGCTCACTTTTGAAGAGCGCAAAAGTAAGCAAAACGCTCTTGCCCCACCACTCGGCACCTCGCTTGGGCTCGGTGTGCCCTCACTCCGGCTTGAATCCGTGGGCCGCCGCCACGCGCCATCCATGGCGCGGGGCGGCTAACCCGGCGTCCTGCCGGGTTACCCACG
>NZ_JACCQQ010000005.1:0-260646 GCF_014268345.1 Pseudomonas sp. SWRI18 | reverse complement strand
GCTGGGCACCATCCGGATCGACGCGCTGTACCAGGCGCGCCCGATCATCGTGGACATAGACTTCCTGGCTGCCATCGGCGTTAAAAACCGTAACGCTGCCGTTGTCATCCCAGACATACCGCGTGTCCATCTGCGAAAAACTCGCCCAATGCCGGACACACCGCGCCGCCTTGCCAGTCCGCTCCCACTCCCAATAGAAACTCGCCCCACCGGCCAGCCCACGCTCAAGAATGACGTGCTGCTCGTCGTACCGATAAACCTCGCTTTCGCCTACCGCATTGATCGCCGAAACCAGCCGTCCAAGGTCGTCATAGGCGTAGGAAACAACGTTCTGCTCCGTCACCCAGACAAACGGACCGTCGTCCACCGCCCGTTCAATCTGATAGTCCACCGCGACGATGCGGCCCGACGCATAGCGCAAAAACAGCGAACGCCCGACGCCGCTATCAACCCGCTCAATGCGCCCCAAGAAGTCCCGGGAAATGCGCAGCCGGTTGTCATACGCATCGCTGATTGCCGTCAGCACGCCTTCGCGAAAGTGGTAGAAACGTGACGCTTGCGCCAGTACCAACTCATCGGGCAACGATCCCAAATAGATCGCTGCTTCTGCCAGGCTATTGGTAATCGCCGGCCGAGCAACCGTCGGCAAGGGCAGGGCAGTCGACCGGTTCTCATGATCGACCCACACCACCGAATCAGCGGAAACACTCAGCCGATGCGATAAAGAATGACTCCAGCCGAACCCCAATCCACTATCGATTTCCACCGCACTGGTGCGATACAAGCGGGTCCACTCAAACGGCAAAATCCCGTCCAGCACCCCATCGGTCAGCGTCAGCAATTCCTCGCCAGTGACCATCGACACCGGGCAGCCATTGGTCACGGTCTTATCCGAAGAATCAGCCGCATCCCCCGCCGGGTTCCTAGCAACAGCAGGCACATCGTCCGCAGCCTCCTGCCGCACCAACGCCGTCCGCTGGGACTTGCCGCGCACCACCGGCACCGGATTCGAAACCAGCTGATCCCCAACCCTCAACGGCACATCCGGAATCGTCCTGATCTGCGTTGCAGGCCCACCCAATAGAATCGGCTTGGCGAGCTCGGCGTGGTCATCCACGCGAGCTTTGCCAAACTGCCCGGCCATGTGCTCCAGCCATCGGCGCGCACGTTGAGACTTGATGCCGCCCAGCACCTTCGTACTCATCCGCACCACCATGCCCATCCCGGCAGTGGCGAGGCCCAGCAACAGGTTGATCAATACTTCGGCGGTGATTTCCCCGAGTAATTCGTTCATGTACGGCGGCGGCAACATCCGCATCCAGCTGACCATTGCCGCCAGGTAGATAAACAACAGCGGCTCATCACTGAGCACCAAAAGGCCCTTGGCCAGGGTGTCCGCGCCGAGGCTCAGCAGCTTGTCCAATTCGTCCTGGGACAGGTAATGCAGCAGCTGTTCGGCATAACCCAACGGGTCGGCAAGCCACTCAAGCAACTGCTTGAGGCTGTCCCATAGCGAGTACAGCGATTCGCCGAACCCACGCGCGTAGGCCTGATGCAGCGAGAGGTAGCGCTTGAGGAAGTTGGCTTCGGCGTAACCCTTCCACAACGGTGCGAAGGTGCTGGCCCATTCGCTGCGCAGCCAACCTTCAAGCGGCGCAATAACCGACTGATAGGAGGCGTACAACGCTTTGAAATGCGCTTTGGAAACATCGGGGTAGAAACTGACACGGTAGCGCTGGTTGCGGTCGCACTCCGTGATTTCGAGAATGCCGCTTGGGCCGATGGTCTTGTGGATCGGCTCGCCCAGAGGGCCGCCGTCGGGGTCGATGCGCTGCACCATCACGGGCGTATTGCCAATGGGCACGAACCGTGAACTCTGGAACATATGCACCAGGGTCAGCGTGCCGCTTGCCGGGCACGCCGCGACGGTGCTGCTGGGGATAATCGAGCGGTTGATCGGCGCCACCAGCGCCACTTCATCCCCAACCTTGAAGACCTGTTCGATAGCCAATGCCGAAAAGCTGAAAAAACTCTCGGCCCAGGCGTCGTAGTGGTTGAGGCAGCGTTTGAAGTCGCTGAGAACGGATTCGACGTCCCGCGTCTTCGAATCCATCGTGGCCAGCACCAGGTAGCCAATGGCTTGGCCGGTTAGCTGGATCATGAAGCAGCCCCGTTAACCGGGGCACTGACACGTAAAACCATCTGCAATCCCTCGCACTGTGTATTCAGGCGAGGGACTTTGCAGCGCTTTGCGTAGGAGGGGAGTAGAGCTTATCCGGCGGCTATGTGGGACGTTTCACCAATAACGTCAGCGGGCTAAACGCCCGTGCGGATTCGGGACAAGGCACCGGCGTATGGCTGATCGGCGTCGAGCGGACGAAAAAATTATGGACATAATTTTTCACGCATATTATGGTCGAAATATACATTGATCCAGCCCCCCGGATGTTCCCCATGGCAAACGCCCCGGCCCCATCGCGCAGCTTGTTGTTTTTACTGGTGGCCCTGACGGCGCTGGGAGAGGTTTCGACCCAACTGATCATTCCCGGCCTGGGCGCGATCGAGCAGGCGCTGGCGGCGCCCGCCGGTTCCGCATTGATGGCGTTGTCGGCGTTCGTCGCAGCCTTTGGCCTGGGGCAATTGCTGTTCGGCCCGCTGTCGGACCGGATCGGTCGCCGCCCGGTGCTGATCGGCGGCCTGCTGCTGTATGTGGTGGCGACCTTGTCGATGCTGCTGGTCAATGACATTTACCAGTTCATCGCCGCCCGCGTGCTGCAGGGCCTCGGCGCCTGCGCCGCGCTGGTGCTGGCGCGCACGGTGGTGCGCGACGTGTGGAAGGCCGAAGCGGGGCCGGCCCTGGCGCTGACCATGATCGGCATGCTCTACGCCATTGTGGTGGCGCCGATGGTCGGCGGGCTGCTGATCAAACTCTTGGGTTGGCGCGCGCCGATCATCCTGGCGCTGGTGATCGGCAGCGTGGTGTTGCTGCTGGCCGTGTGGTTCTTTCGCGAGAGCAACCACTACCTCGACCCCAGGGCGGGGCATTGGCGCACACTGGGCGGGCAATACCTGGATCTGCTCAAGGGCCGCCAATACCGCGCGTTCGCCGTGGCCCTGGCGTGCACCTATGGCGCCATGTTTGCGGTAATCGCCGGTTCATCGGCGGTGTTTATCAACCTGCTGGGGTTCAGCAGCCTGGAATATGGCATCAACTTCGGCTTGATCGTGTCGATGCTGATCGTCGGCTCCACCTATACCCGGCGCAATATCATGCGCCTGGGGCCGCAGCGCATCGTATCGATGGGCGTCGCGCTGGTGGCCTGCGGTGGGGTGCTGGCGGTGGTCATCTATGCGTTGTTCGGCCTGTCGGCAGTGGGCCTGGATATTCCCATCGCCCTGGCGACCCTTGGCGGCGGCCTGGTTCTGCCCGGTTCGGTCACCGGCGGCGTGATGCCCAATGCGCACCGCGCGGGGCTGGCGGCGGGGCTGATGGGCTTTTCGCAGATGTTTGGCGCCACCTGCAGCGGCCTGGTGTTGAGCCAGCTGCGCGACGGCAGTGCTGCGCCGATGATCATCATCCAGGGGGGCTTTGCGGTGATGGCCTTTGTCGCCTTTCACCTGTTGCGCGAGCGGCGTGCGGCGTGGGTGCCTAGCGTCTGAGTTGTCACACTTTGTCCAAGTTATCCGGGGCTGGATGATTACGATTCTCTTTTGAGTCCAATCCTAAGGTCCATGTCGATGCTTACTGCTTTTCGCTTCTCACCCTTGGCCCTGCTGGTTGCGGGCAGCCTCAACGCGTCCGCCGATGAACCCCTGGCACTTAATGATGTGGTGGTGACGGCTTCCGGCTTTGCACAAAGCGTCGAGGACGCCCCGGCCTCCGTCACCGTGATCGACGGCGAAGCGCTGCGGCGCAAGTCCTACCGCGACCTTGGCGATGCGGTGCGCGACGTGGAAGGCGTGACGGTCAATGGCGGCGCGAATGAAACCGACATCTCCATCCGTGGCATGCCGGCCGACTACACCTTGATCATGGTCGACGGCAAACGCCAGAGCGCGCGCGAATCGCGGGTCAATGGCAACAGTGGCTACGAACAAAGCTTCGTGCCGCCGGCCGCCGCCATCGAGCGCATCGAGGTGGTGCGCGGGCCAATGTCTTCGCTGTACGGGTCGGATGCCATCGGCGGGGTGATCAACGTGATCACCCGCAAGGTGTCGCCGACCTGGGGCGGTTCGCTGGGGTACGACTATTCGGCACGCCAGCACAGCGACCAGGGCAACGCGCGCCAGACCCAGTTCTACCTCAGCGGCCCGCTCAAGGAAGACTTCCTGGGCTTGCAGGTGTGGGGCCGTTACCTGGATCGCCAGGCCGACGATGACATCGAACAGACCAATGGCTTCAGCCAGGCCGACCACCGCGACCTCACCGCACGCCTGGCATTCACGCCCACTATCGACCACGACATCCTGCTGGAAGCCGGTGCCACGCGCTTGAAAAACGGCGACGGCATGAGCGCCAACTGGGCCACGCGCGAGCAGGAAAACAACCGCGACCACTGGTCGCTGTCCCATCAGGGTCGTTGGGGCTGGGCCACCTCGGACGTCGCCTTGTCCCAGGAAACGTCCAGCCGCGAAGGCAAGGCCACTGCCGCACAAACCGACATCTACGGGCGCAAACCCGAGATCAAGAACACCGTGTTCGACGCCAAGCTGGTGGTACCCACTGCGCATAACGTCAGCACCGTCGGCCTGCAATGGAATGAAAGCGAGTTGACCGACTGGAACCAGGGCCTGGGCGACCGCGTCGATTATAAGTTTTCGGTCGTGCAAAAGGCCCTGTTTGCCGAGAACGAGTGGTCGATGACCGACAGTTTTGCCCTCACCACCGGCCTGCGCCTGGACGAGCACGAAAAGTACG
The DNA here is from genome assembly GCF_014268345.1 of Pseudomonas sp. SWRI18. NCBI lineage: Bacteria > Pseudomonadati > Pseudomonadota > Gammaproteobacteria > Pseudomonadales > Pseudomonadaceae > Pseudomonas > Pseudomonas sp. SWRI18. The sequence goes on along the minus strand of NZ_JACCQQ010000005.1, from coordinate 255,728 downwards.
GCGCACACCTCAGCCCACGGGTCTACGGGGTATGGCGCGCCTCCGAACAGTGGACGCTCAAAGGCGGGGTCGCCCGTGGCTTCAAGGCGCCGGAATTGCGTGCGGTCGTCGAGGACTATGCTTACCTGCGCCGCAACCGCTTCGTGATGTTTGGCAACCCGGACCTCAAGCCCGAAACCAGCACCAACTACGAAGTTTCGGCGCTGTGGAGCAACCGTGACGACCTGTCGGGCGGCGTCACGCTGTTCTACAATGACTTCCAGGACAAACTTTCCACCGTCACCACCGACCGGCGCTGGAACAGCTACACCATCATGGAGCGGGTCAACGTCGACAAAGCGATCATCCAGGGCGTGGAGCTAAATGGCCAGTGGGACATCAACCCCAGCGTGCTGCTCAAGGCCAATTACACCTACACCGATTCGGAGCAAAAAAGCGGCGCCAACAAGGGCGCGCCGCTGGCCCTCACGCCCGAACAAAAAGCCAATGTGCGCAGCGAGTGGACGATCAATGACCGCACCCAGGCTTGGGTTTCGTTGAGTTACTACGGCGAAGAAACCGGCAACACGATCACCGACGAACCGGCGCCGGGCTACACCACCGCCGACCTTGGTGGTTCGTTTGACGTGAACGATTCGCTGACCCTCAACGCCTCCTTAAACAACCTCACCGACAAGCGCCTGGACGATGAAACCTACGGCACGGTGAACTATGGGCGTACGCTATGGATGGGCGCTACGCTCAATTTTTAAAGCCTGGGTTGATCGTTCCCACGCTCCGCGTGGGAATGCCGCCTGGGACGCTCCGCGTCCCGCCGGACAACTCAGTGTGGCAGGTGACGCGGAGCGTCACGGGATGGATTACCACGCGGAGCGTGGGAACGATCAGACAAGAAAGCAGGAAAGCGCCGCAGGCAATCGCACCACCGCGCACAGGCCGGCCGGTGGGCGGTTCTCCAGCACCAGCTCACCGCCATGGGCCTGGATGCACGAGCGTGCAATCGCCAGGCCCAACCCCACGCCGCCGTCGCTGACGCCGCGCTGCACGAACGGTTCGAACACCTTGCTCAGCCAGTCCTCGGGCAAGCCCTGGCCGTGGTCGAGAATCTCGATGCGCAGCCAACCGCCGTGCTCGCGCAGCAGGTGCAGGCTGGCATCGCCGGCGTGGTGCAGGGCGTTGTCGATCAGGTTGGTCAGCGCCCGTTTGAGCGCCAACGGCCGACACGTCACCTGCAGCGGTGGCGCGCCCGCCCAGGTGACGGGCTGCTGCAAGCGCTGGTAACGCTTGGCCAGGTCATCGAGCAGCGCGCTCAGTGAAATTGTTGTGGTGTGTTCCTGCACCGCGTCGTCACGTACGAAGTTCAAGGTTTCGCGCACCATCGCGCTCAACTCGCTGAGGCTTTCGAGCATGTCATCGCGGGCCGCGCCGGGCTCCAGCAATTCGACCTGCAGGCGCAGTTCGGTGATCGGTGTATTCAAGTCATGGCTGACCGCGGCGAGCATCCGCGTGCGGCCTTCGACATGCCGGGCGAGGTGGGCCTGCATGGCATTGAAGGCGACGGTGAGTTCGCGCGCTTCCTGCGGGCCCTGTTCGGGCAGCGGGGCGATCCATTCACCACGGCTCACCCGCTCAGTGGCCTGGGCCAGTGTTTTGATCGGGCGCACCACCCGAGCGATAAAAAACATCACGATCAATAGCACCGGCAGGGTGGTGACCGGCAGGCTGTAGGCCAATACGCGGCCCCATTCATAGGCGCCGGCAGGAAACTGCACCGCGTTCAGGTAGCTGCCATTGGGCAGTGCGATGCTGCTGCGCAGGCGTAACGGTGCCCAGCTGGCGGGGCTGAACAGATGGGTGCGAGCATTGGCGCCGCTGATGCGCTCCAGTTGCACGCCGATGGCCAGCGCCTCATTCAGATGCAGTCGGCTGCGCAGTTCGTTGGCCAGCCGCTGTTCTTCGGGACGCAGCTCAAAGGGCGCCACCTCCGGCGCTGACGCTATCCAGAAACGTGCGCCAGCGCTGCCCATGGCCGCCAGCAGATGCGCGGTTTCGGCGGGCGGCAAATCGACGGCGGCGTGATGGGCAGTGCCCAGGCGTTCCAGGCTGAAGCTGCGCGACAACGGGTGGATCAGGCTGCCGGTGCGTTGCAGCACCAGCATCGCAATCGCGTTCGAGGCCAGCAGCGCCAATAACAACAACAGGCTCAACTGCCGCGCCAAGGTGCGCGGCCACAGTCTGCTCAGGGCGCGCATTCGCTGACCTCGGCGGCCAGCAGGTAACCTGCGCCCCAGATGGTGCGCAGCAGGTCCAGCGCTTCATCGCCCTGGGCCAGTTTGCGGCGCAGGCGGCTGACTTGACGATCGATGGCGCGGTCGCTCACGTCGCTGTCGGCGGCGGCGGTGAGATCGATCAGGCGTTCGCGGGGCAACAGGGTATTGGGATGGGCGAGAAAGACCTGCAGCAAACGACTTTCAGCGGTACTGAGCTGGATGGCCGGGCTGCCGTCGCGGCACAGCGTGGCGCCGATCACGCTGAAATGCCAGCCGCCGAAGCGATAGGCGCGCGCACTGCGGCTGGCTGCGGCAGGCTCGGTATGACGACCCTGGCGGCGCAGCACACTGTTGATGCGCGCCACCAGCTCGCGGGGCTCGAAGGGTTTGGTGATGTAGTCGTCGGCCCCCAGGTCCAGGCCGCGCACACGATCGGCGGCGGTGTCGCGGGCGGTCAACAGGATCACCGGCACGTTGCCGCGCCGATGTAACTGGTTGCACAGTTCAAAGCCATCGCCATCGGGCAGCAGCACGTCCAGCACCACCACGTCGAACGCCTGGGTCTTGAGCAATTGCCACATGCCGGCCGCGTCCTCGGCGGTGCGCACCTCAAAGGTGTGCCGGCGCAGGTAAGTGGCCAGGGGCTCGCGGATTTTTCGGTGGTCATCCACTACCAGCACGCGAGGCGCGGCAGGCGCAGGGGCAAATGGCATTGCGGCACTCGACAGGTTGAGCGGGAGAGGGCGGATATTACTACGAGTCATTATCATTAACGCTGCTTTTGTAAACGTGTTGTGGTCTTGCGTTCCATCAGTGGAACGATCAAGGTCATTCTTGCCCTCTAGTGCCGAATTACCCTTGGATTTAAGGTGTATGCACTTTGGAGGACCACCATGAAAAAACTCATCGGCATCTACACCAGCCCTCGTACCCACTGGGTCGGCGACGGTTTCCCGGTACGCACGTTGTTTTCCTACGACTCGATGGGCAAGCACATCAGCCCATTCCTGTTGCTGGACCACGCCGGCCCCGTAGATTTCACCCCGACCGAACAACGTCGCGGTGTCGGCCAACACCCCCATCGCGGTTTTGAAACCGTGACCATCGTCTACGACGGTGAAGTCGAACACCGCGACTCCACCGGCGCCGGCGGCAAAATCGGCCCTGGCGACGTGCAATGGATGACCGCCGCCAAAGGCATCCTCCACGAGGAGTTCCACTCCGAAGCCTTCGCCCGTAGCGGCGGGGTCATGGAAATGGTGCAACTGTGGGTCAACCTGCCGGCCAAGGACAAAATGGCCGAGGCGGGTTACCAGACCCTCGTCGACAGCGACATCCCCGTGCTGCCGCTGGCCAACGACGCCGGGCACCTGCGCCTGATCGCCGGCGAGTTTGCCGGTGCTCGCGGGCCGGCCCATACATTTACCCCCATTGATGTATGGGACTTGCGCCTCAACGCCGGCCAACCCGTGACCCTCGACCTGCACCAGGGACGCAACACCGCCCTGGTGATCCTGAGCGGAACCGTGCGGGTCAACGGCGAAGAGGTCGCCCGCCAGGGGCAACTGGCTTTGTTCGAGCGCGACGGCACCCAACTGACCCTGGCGCCCGACGAAGATGCCAAAGTGTTGCTGTTGAGTGGTGAGCCTATCGACGAGCCTATCGTCGGTCACGGGCCGTTTGTGATGAATACCGAGCAGGAGATTCATCAGGCGTTTGCCGACTTCCACTCCGGTAAGTTCGGGCAAATGCACGCCTGACGGCTCGGCACAAAACCCTGTGGGAGTTGGCTTGCCCGCGATAGCATCAGCGCGCTGTGACTGATACACCGAGGCGTGCGCAGCGCAGGCAAGCCAGCGCCCACATTTTGTTTGCAGCGTTCCCGTTTCATGCGATCTTCCCGTCATTCGCCCTGGAGTCGCCTGGATGCCCTCATTTATCGCTGATCACCCGATGCTGTGCGCCCTGGCGCTGATCTTTATTGACATCGCCGTGTGGCGCCTTATTTCCGCCGACCTCGCCAACTGGAAGCTGGCGGCGCGGTTGGTGATTTTTGCCGTATTCAGCGCCGTGCTGTTCAACGACGGCATGAACCCCATGCAGCTTGCGCCTTATGCGGACGACACGGCGCTGCACCTGGCGGCCACCGCCTTGCAGATCGGCTGGTGGCTGTTTGCGGCGCGTACGCTGACGGTGTTGCTGGGTGCGCTGATGATGCAGCGGGTCGGGCATACCGGGCGATTGCTGCAGGACCTGATGGGGGCGGTGATCTTCCTGATTGCGATCATTGCCGCCATGGCCTACGTGCTCGACCTGCCGGTCAAGGGCGTGCTCGCAACGTCCGGCGCCGTGGCGATCATCGTCGGCCTGGCGTTGCAGAGCACGCTGAGCGACGTGTTTTCCGGGATCGTGCTCAACACCACCAAGCCCTATCAACTGGATGACTGGATTTCCATCGACGGCACCGAAGGCCGGGTGACCGATATCGACTGGCGCGCCACGCGCCTGCAAACCTCCCAGGGCAGCATGGCGGTGATCCCCAATTCGCTGGCGGCCAAGGCCAAGATCATCAATTTCTCGCGCCCGGCGGATATGTTCGGCTTGGCGGTGAGCGTGCAGGTCAGCCCCCATGCACGTCCGCAAACGGTGATCGAGGCGCTGGAGCGGGCCATGCAAGGTTGCCGGCCGCTGCTGAGCAAGCCCGCGCCGAGCGTGGCGTTCAAGACCTCCGCCAGTGGCGGTGTCGAATACGAGATCAGCGGGTTCGTTCCAGCAATGCCGCTCAAGCGCGAAGTCCGCAACCAACTGTATGACCTGGCCTTCCGGCACCTGCAGGCGGCGGGCGTGAGTCTGTTATCGGCCGCCGAAAACGCTACCCCGACGCAAACGTCACGGGCGCGGGCGCTGTTGGATAATTCGACGATTTTCTCCACCTTGCGGCAGGAGGAAAAAGACACCTTCAGCCAGAACATGACCCTGCACACCTACCGTGCCGGCGAGATGATTTTGCCGGCGGGAGAGGTCAGCGATCATTTGTTCATTGTGGAGTCCGGCGTGGTCTCGGTGATGCTGACCAAGGGCGGGCACACATTCGAAGCAGGGCGCATGGGGCCGGGCGAGGTGATCGGCGAGGCGGGCATCCTGACCGACCAGGCCGCGCTGGCGGACTTTTGCGCCAAGACACTCTGCACCCTGTACCGCATCGAGAAGGAATACTTGACCCCCTGCCTGGATGCGCGCCACGACATCGGCGATGCGATGAAAACCTTGCTGGACTTCCGCCTGCACGCCGCGCAGGCCCTGACCGAAGAGGCGCCCGTGGTGCCGGTGAAGAAGGGTTTCCTGCAGTGGTTGCGCAAGCGTGGCCTGTGAGCACGGCAAGGCTGAATTGGGCAGGCGCGTAGGCACATGCTAGCGTTTAAGGCTTCTTTGCTCGCAGGAGGCGTTGACCTTGATCCGACTCACCGACTACATCGCCCATTTTTCCCAATCCCCGCTCGCCCCGTGGGCTCACCTCGCCCCCTGGGTGCTGGTGACGCAGGCCCCGGTCGTAGTGCGCCAACTGCTGGCCGAACTGCCCGCCGACGAATACCTCATAAAGGATGAAATTGCCATTCATCGCACCGCCACCGTAGAAGCCGGCGCCTTGCTCAAGCCGCCCCTGATTGTCGGCGCTCACTGTTTTATCGCCAGCGGAGCGTTGCTGCGGGGTGGTTGCTGGCTGGATGAGCATTGCATCATCGGCCCCGGTGCAGAGCTGAAAACCTCCTTTGTGTTCAGCGGCAGCAAGCTCGCCCATTTCAATTTTGTCGGCGATTCGGTGTTGGGGCAGGGCGTCAATCTGGAGGCGGGCAGCATCGTCGCCAATTATCGCAACGAGCGCGACGACAAAGACGTGCAAGTGCGCGTCGACGGGACCTTGCAGCGCACTGGTTGCGACAAGTTCGGCGCGTTGCTGGGTAACGGCTGCCGGATCGGCGCCAATGCGGTACTGGCGCCGGGTGCGCTGCTCAAGCCTGGCAGCGTGGTTGGGCGTGGGCAGGTGTTTGATGCGGAGAGCGACTAGAAGTCGGCGATAAATTCATGGTGTGTCGGCACGATATTAAATAGAATGAATCTCATTTGAGACTCACTCGCGCCGCGCAGGTCGCTTGCCATGAATGATGCTGTTGTCCCGTCCCACGTCCCCGAACTGACGTTGGCCAGCCTGTACCGCGACCATCGCAGCTGGCTCGAAAGCTGGTTGCGCCGGCGCCTGGGCAATGCCTGGGATGCCGCCGACCTGAGCCAGGATACGTTCCTGCGTGTACTCGCCAGCGCGCAGCCGATTGCGCAGATGCAGGAGCCGCGGGCGTATCTGGTGACGGTGGGCAAGCGCCTGCTGGTGAATTTCCATCAGCGGCGCAGCCTCGAACAGGCCTACCTGAATGCCTTGGCAAACCTGCCGGAAGCCTGTGTGCCGTCGCCCGAACAGCGCTGGCTGGTGCTGGAGACCCTGCAAGCCCTGGATGAACTGCTCGATGGCTTGCCAGCGCTGGTGCGCCGCGCGTTTCTCTGGAGCCAATTGGAAGGGCTGGGCTATCGGCAGATCGCCGAACGCCTGGACGTGTCCGAACGCACGGTCAAACGCTACATGGCCCAAGCCTACGAACATTGCCTGCTGGTGGACCTGTGAGCCGTGACGTCGCCCGCGCCGCCGCCCAGTGGCTGGCGCTGCTTGAATCCGGCGCGGCCACCGAGCGTGATCATGCCGCGCTGCAACACTGGCGTGACAGCCACCCGCAACACGAACAGACCTGGCAGAAAGCCCAAACCCTGCGCCAACGTTTCAGTGACTTGCCCCAGGCCCTGGCAATGGCCAGCCTCGACCGCCCGCAGCCGGGGCGCCGCGCCGTGCTCAAGGGGGCCTTGGGTCTCGCGGCATTGGTGCCGACCGCCTGGTTGATCAGCCGTCAGTTGCCCATCGAGGCATGGCGCGCCGACCTGCACACCGCGACCGGCGAGCGCAAACGCGTGCTGTTGGACGACGGCGGCAGCCTGCAACTTAATACCGCGACGGCGGTGGACGTGGACCTGGCGCAGCGGCGCATCACGTTGCTGGACGGCGAATTGGCGCTTGATGTGCCTGGTGCAGCGCCGATGACTGTCCAGACCCGCTACGGCGAGTTGAAGGTCAGCCAGGCGCAGGTGTGTGTAAGGCAACTGGCCGCGGGTTGCCTGGTGTCTGTGCTCCAGGGCTCGGTGCAGGTGCGCGATCTGAGCGGGCGAATGGCGACCTTGCAAGGGGGACAGCAAGCGCGGTTGAAAACTGGCGGGCTGGGCGCCTGGACACCGTTCGATGCGCTGCAACTGGGCTGGCGCGATGGCGTACTCACTGCGCAGAACCAACCGCTGGGCGATTTCCTGCGGGAGCTGCAACGCTATCGGCCGGGCGTTCTGCGCTGGGAGCCCAGCCTGGAAGCGCTGCGGGTTACCGGAAGTTTTCGCTTGGACGACACCGATCGCATTCTCGACTTGCTGGCCTCAAGCCTGGGGTTCCGTGTACAGGCGCGTACCCGGTATTGGGTGACACTTTCCTGAGGTGCCCAAGATCAAAATGTGGGAGCGAGCAAGCCCGCGAATGCGGCCTGTAGTGAGCGGGCTTGCTCCGCGCTGGGTGGCGAAGCCGCCCCAGACCAGGCGACTCGGTTCTACCTGGAGGTCGGCGGGTGTCTTTATTGGGGCCGCTTCGCAGCCCAGCGCGGGGCAAGCCCGCTCACTACACACTGCATTCGCGGGCTTGCCCTAATGCCGGTCAGTTAAGCGAACGCAATGCTTAAAGTAACGAAGATCAAATGTGGGAGCGGGCTTGCTCGCGAAGACGTCGGCCCAGCAAACATTGATGTTGACTGACCCACCGCTTTCGCGAGCAAGCCCGCTCCCACACTGATCCTGCCTTGGTTTGAAAATGTATTCGTGCTTTCAAATAACGTGGGCACGTTGCAGCTCGGTCAAGGCCAGCAAACCCACGGCGAGTTTCTGGCGAATACTGCTGGGCCGGTCTGTCGGTGGAGCAATAGCAGCTATATATCTAAATCATATAAATAAAGAGTTATATATTCCTTTTGATGTCGTCTTCGATAGCGCATTTTGAAGGCCTGCGCATTCGTGCGGATTGACCCAACAGCCAAAAGGAAAGCCGACATGACCATTAAAGCGATCAACGTGCGCAACCAGTTCAAGGGCGTGATCAAAGAGATCCTGCTGGGAGAAGTGGTGTCAGAAATCGACGTGCAAACCGCGTCCGGTATCGTCACGTCTGTGATCACCACCCGCTCGGTGCGTGACCTGGAATTGAAGATCGGCAGTGAAGTGATTGCTTTTGTGAAGTCGACCGAAGTGTCCATCGCCAAGTTGTGAATACCCTCTAACTGTGGGAGCCAGCTCCCACATTGATAGAGGTGCAACTGTCAGGCCGCCATCAAGCCTGGCGCAGCGCGCGCTCCATGCGCTGCAACCCTTCTTCGAGCATCGACCGCGGGCAGCCAAAGTTCAGGCGCACGAACTGCTGGCTGTCATCGCCGAACTCGAGACCGGCGCTCAACCCGACCTTGGCCTGTTCCAGGAAGAACTGCTGCGGGTCGGCAAGATCCAGGGCGCTACAATCCAGCCAGGCCAGGTAGGTGCCTTGCGGGGCATGCATGACCACGCCAGGGAGGCGGGTTTGCACGGCATCGAGCAGGTAGTCGCGGTTGGCTTGCAGGTACGCCTTCAACGCCTCCAGCCATTCGCCGCATTCGCTGTACGCTGCGCGGGTGGCTTCCAGGCCCAGGGGGCTGACGCTGTCGACCATGCCGCAACGGGCCGCGTTGAAGCGCTCGCGGATCTCGGCGTTCTGCACCACCGCAAAGCAGGTCTTCAGGCCGGCCACGTTATAGGCCTTGCTCGCCGACATCAGGGTAATGGTGCGCTGGGCGATCTCCTCGCTGAGGCTGGCCGTGGGGATGTGGCGGCGGCCGTCGAAGCACAGCTCGGCGTGGATCTCATCGGAGATGATCAGCGCGCCGTGTTCCAGGCAGGCACTGGCCACCGCCAGCAGTTCTTCGCGGGGGAAGACCTTGCCGATGGGATTGTGCGGGTTGCTCAACAGCAGCGCGCCCGCGCCAGCCAGCGCCTGGCGCAGGGCCGGCAGCGGCGTGAGGTATTCGCCGTTGCTCAACTGGAACGGTACTTCAATGCGCGGCAGGTTCCAGTTTCCCGGCGCCAGGCGGATCGGCCGGTAGTTGGGCGTCTGCAGCACTACCGGTTGGCCCGGCTGTACAAACGCGTGCAGCGCCATGTTGAAACCCGGCTCGACGCCCGGCAGGAACAGCAGCTCATCCGGCTGCACACGCCAGGCGTACTTGGCCCACAGGTCGGCGACAATCGCCTCACGCACATCCGCGCCGGCGACGCTGTAGCCGAGGACCTGCTGGTCGAGGCGCCCGTGCAAGGCCTGGAGCACGGCGGGCGGCGCGGCGATGTCCATGTCGGCGATCCACATGGGCAAGACGTCCTGCGGGTAGCGGTTCCACTTGGTGCTGCCGGTGCCGAAGCGCGAGTGGATCGTGTCGAAATCAAAGCTCATGGGGGACTCGTATCAGGGAAGCGGATGAACAATGGCGCGGAATATAACATGGGCTTTTTCGGCGCCGTTCCATGACCGACAGGTTCTGTAATAAAAACGCCATTGCACTGGGGATTGGATTCGCAACGGGCTATTTTGGTGCATCTCAATAACTAGAGTAGCCATGGATGAAATACCAACCCTTCAGCCGTACCTTGATTGCCACAGCCCTGGTGTTGACGGTCAGTGGTGTGCAAGCCGCTTCCCAGGCCCCGGTGGCCGGTGAAAACGGCATGGTGGTGACGGCCCAGCATCTGGCCACTCATGTGGGCGTCGATGTGCTCAAGGCCGGCGGCAATGCCGTTGATGCGGCGGTGGCCGTGGGTTATGCGCTGGCGGTGGTGTACCCGGCGGCGGGTAACCTGGGCGGCGGCGGTTTCATGACCGTGCAGTTGGCGGACGGGCGCAAGACTTTCCTCGACTTCCGCGAAAAAGCGCCGCTGGCCGCCACCGCCAATATGTATTTGGACAAGGATGGCAACGTCGTCGAAGGCCTCAGCGCCAAGGGCCACCTGGCCGTCGGCGTGCCAGGCACTGTGTCGGGGATGGAACTGGCCTTGAGTAAATACGGCACGCTCAAGCGCGCCCAGGTCATCGCCCCGGCCATCAAGCTTGCGGAAAACGGCTTCGCCCTGGAGCAGGGTGATATCGACCTGCTGCACACCGCCACTGGTGAGTTCGAGAAAGACAAGGACATGCGCGGGATCTTCCTGCACAACGGCCAACCGATGCAGGTCGGCCAGAAGCTGGTGCAGAAGGACTTGGCCAGGACCCTCAAGGAAATCTCGGCCAAGGGCAGCGACGGCTTCTATAAAGGGTGGGTCGCCAAGGCCCTGGTGGATTCCAGCCAGGCCGGCAAAGGCATCATTACCCAGGCTGACCTGGACAAGTACAAGACCCGCGAGCTGGCGCCCATCGAATGCGACTACCGTGGCTACCACGTGGTTTCGGCGCCACCACCGAGCTCGGGCGGTGTGGTGATCTGCCAGATCATGAATATCCTTGAAGGCTACCCGATGGCCGACCTGGGCTATCATTCGGCCCAAGGCCTGCACTACCAGATCGAAGCGATGCGCCACGCCTATGTGGACCGTAACAGCTACCTCGGCGATCCGGATTTCGTGAAAAACCCGATCGAGCACCTGCTGGACAAAAACTACGCGGCGAAACTGCGTGACGCCATCGACCCGAAAAAAGCCGGTGACTCCCAGGCGATCAAGCCCGGTGTGTCGCCCCATGAAGGCAACAACACCACCCACTATTCCATCGTCGACAAGTGGGGTAACGCGGTCTCGGTCACCTACACCCTCAACGACTGGTTCGGCGCCGGCGTGATGGCGAGCAAGACCGGCGTGATCCTCAACGATGAAATGGACGATTTCACCGTCAAGGTCGGCGTGCCGAACATGTATGGCCTGGTGCAGGGTGAAGCCAACGCCATTGCGCCGGGCAAGGCGCCACTGTCGTCGATGAGCCCGACCATCGTGACCAAGGATGGCAAGGCCGTGATGGTCGTCGGTACGCCCGGTGGCAGCCGGATTATCACCGCGACCTTGCTGACCATCCTGAATGTGATCGACTACAAGATGAACATCCAGGAAGCGGTGGACGCGCCGCGTTTCCACCAGCAATGGATGCCGGACACCACGAACCTTGAGACCTTCGCGGTCAGCCCGGACACCCAGAAGATCCTGGAAAGCTGGGGCCACAAGTTTGCGGGTCCCCAGGATGCCAACCACCTGGCGGCGATCCTGGTGGGCGCGCCTTCGCTGGGTGGCAAGCCGGTGGGTAACAACCGCTTCTATGGCGCGAATGACCCGCGTCGCAATACCGGCCTGTCGCTGGGCTACTAACCCCTGTGGGAGCGGGCTTGCTCGCGAATACGGTCTGTCAAATAAAGATGTGCTAGCTGACCCACCGTATTCGCGAGCAAGCCCGCTCCCACAGTAGATCCGTGTTATGGCTCAAGTAATTGTTTCACCGCTGTAAATGCTGCAGCTCTGCGTTCTTCCCAATCCCCACCAATCACCACTACCGGCTGCCGGTGCCGCTGCAGCCACGCCAGGCTGTCCTGGAAGAACGCGCGGCGGTCGGCCAGTTCGGGTTGGCAGCGTTGCCCGTCGGCCGTCCACTCCACATCTTCCGGCGACAACAACAGGTGCATGTCGTACTGCCGCGCCAGCAGTTCGCTGTCGAGCCACGCGGGGCAGTCGCCGAACAGGGTCTGGCTCCAGAGTTTGTTGGCCAGCAGATGCGTGTCGAGGATCAACAAGTCGGGGCGCGTGGCGCGGGCCTCGTCTTCCCAGGCCAGTTGGCCACGGGCGATGGCGGGGATGTCGGCCAGGGTGGTGTCACGTTGATGATGATCGATGAAATGACGCACGTATTCACCGACCATCAACCCGCCGAAGTGTGCTTGCAACTGCGCCGCCAGCCAGCTTTTACCGCTGGATTCGGGGCCGGCCAGTACCACCACCTTCATGCCTGCAACGCCGGGTCGGCGCGCCATTCACGCCAGCCTTGCACGGCGATCACGGTGAACAGCGCGTAGAGCGCGGCGGTGAGGTAGAGGCCTTTGTAGAGGAACAGGCCGACGAAAATCACGTCCACGGCAATCCACAACGGCCAGCATTGCACGCGCTTCTGCGCCATCCACATTTGCGCCACCAGGCTGAAGCCGGTGAGGGCGGCGTCGAGCCAGGGCTGGGCGGCATCCGTCCAGTGGGCCATGGCGGCGCCGAGCAACAGGCTGCCCAGGGCGCCCGCCGCCAGGCTGGCAATGATCGCCGGCACGCCGAGGCTGGTGACCTCGCGCCCTCGCCTGACGGCACCGGCACGGGTCCATTGCCACCAACCGTAGAGTTGCAGCGCGGCGTACACCACTTGCAGCAACATGTCGGAATAGAGTTTCACGTCGAAGAACACCCAGGTGTAGAGCAGCACCATCACCAGGCCGATGGGCCAGCACCAGGGGTTCTGTTTGACGGTCAGCCACACGGCGATCACCCCCAGGGCAGCGGCGAAGAGTTCAAGCCCGGACATGGTGGTTCCTCGGGACGGTGGGAGAGGGCGCAGATTGTAACCAAAGAAACGTGGAGGTAGGAATTGGCTCTTGTAGTGAGCGGGCTTGCCCCGCGCCGGGCTGCGTAGCGGCCCCCATAAAAACACCGCGTTCTGTCTGGCAGAGCGCGGTGTCTGGTTTTAGGGCGGCTTCGCCCCCCAGCGCGGGACAAGCCCGCTCACTACAGTCACACTTTGAACTGGCGCAGCAGCCCATCGAGCTGTTCGCTCAGGCCGCGCAACTGCGCGCTGGCCACGCTCGACTGCTCCGCCGCCAACGCCGTGCTGTGGGACAGACTGGCAGCCTGGGTGACGTTCTGGTTGATGTCTTCCACCACGTGGGCCTGCTGCAGGGTGGCGCTGGCAATCGAGGCGTTGAGGCCATTGAGATTGCGCAAGGCCTGGCCGATGGCGGTGAGGCTGGCCCCGGCCTGGCCGGCCTGTTCGATGGTCAGTTGCGATGCGCTGTGGCTGTCGCTGATCACCTTGACCGCCGCTTCCGAGTGACCTTGCAGGCGTTCGATCATGCCCTGGATCTCGGCGGTGGACTTTTGCGTGCGCTGGGCCAGCAGCCGTACTTCATCGGCGACCACGGCAAAGCCACGGCCTTGTTCGCCGGCGCGTGCCGCTTCAATCGCCGCATTGAGGGCCAGCAGGTTGGTCTGGTCGGCAATGGAGCGAATGACTTCAAGCACACTGCCTATCTGGGTACTTTCAGCGGACAGGGTACGGATCACGTCCACCGCATTGCTGATGGTGCCGGAAAGCTGGTCGATCTGCTGCAGGCTGCCGTCGATATTGACCTGGCCCTGTTGCGCCTGGGCCTGGGCATCACGCATTTCGCTGGCGGCGTGTTCGGCGTTCTTGGCCACGTCCTGCACGCCGTAGGTAACTTCGTTGATCGCGGTCGCCACCAGTTCCATCTGCTGGGACTGCTGCTGGCTGCGGTCGTGGGCCTGGGTCGCGTTGTTGCCCAGCTCCTGTGACGACTGGCCCAGGGCGTTGGCGCAGACCTGCAACTGGCCGACCACCTGGCGCAGCTTGGCGGTGAAGCTGTTGAAGTGTTGCGACAGTTGGGTGACTTCGTCCTGGCCGTGGGTGTCGAGGCTGCGGGTCAGGTCGCTTTCGCCGCTGGCGATATTGCCCATGGCGTTCACCGCAGCCTGCAACGGCCGCACGATACTGCGGGCGATCAGCGACACCAGCAAGCCCATCGCCAGTGCGATACCCAGGCCGATAAACGAGGCTTTCCACACCTGCGCGCTGAACTCGGCCTGCACATCGTCCACGTACACGCCGGAACCGATGATCCAGCCCCACGGCTCGAACAAGTGGATATACGAGGTTTTCGCCACTGGCGCGTCGGCACCCGGTTTCGGCCAGCGGTAGTTGACGATGCCGGCGCCCTTGGCCTTGGCCAGGTTCACGAACTCGTTGAACACCGCAAAGCCGTCGGGGTCGCGGATCGCCGAAAGGTTCTGGCCGTCGAGCTTGGGGTTGGCCGGATGCATGATCATCACGGGCGTGAGGTCGTTGATCCAGAAATAATCGTCATGATCGTAGCGCAAGCCACGCACCGCGCTCAGGGCTTGTTTCTGCGCGGCGTCGCGGGTCAGCACGCCGGTGGTTTCCAGGCCGTGATAAAACGTCAGGATCCCGCTGGCGGTCTCGACTACGTACTGGGTCTGGTGGCGCTTGGCCTGGTACAGGTCCTCATGGATCTGCTTGAGCATCAGCAAACCCAGGGCCAGCAGCATCAGCACGGCGACTATCAGGATCAGCCAGAGGCGCCGGCTGATCGACATATTGCGCAAACTGTTCATCGTCCTGTCACTCCGTGCTTTTTATAATTGTGGGCGCTGCATCGACTTTTCCGCCTTGTCTGATAGGCTTTCGGCCCGTATTCGGAAAACCTGAGTACTGTCTGATTTTTCACAAGATTTTTGCCGGTCAGGGTTGCTACCCAACACCATGTCTTGTCGTCAGTGAACCATTAAAAAGATCAACGAGGCTTGCCGTGGAGCAAGACCTTAGGGGGAAGCATGGATTTTTGGACCGCCATTCAGGCAGTGATTCTGGGCATTGTGGAGGGGCTTACCGAGTTCCTGCCGATTTCCAGCACCGGCCACCAGATCATCGTCGCCGATTTGCTCGACTTTTCCGGCGACCGCTTCAACGCGTTCAATATCATCATCCAGCTGGGCGCCATCCTGGCGGTGGTGTGGGAGTTTCGCGGCAAGATTTTCGAAGTGGTCAAGGGCCTGCCGACCCAGCGCAAGGCCCAGCGATTCACCGCCAACCTGCTGATCGCCTTTATGCCGGCGGTGGTGCTGGGGGTGATTTTCGCCGACGTGATTCACCACTATCTGTTCAACCCGATTACCGTCGCCACCGCCCTGGTCGTGGGCGGCGTGATCATGTTGTGGGCCGAGCGGCGCGTGCATGAAGTACACGCCGAAACCGTCGATGACATCACCTGGAAAGACGCGCTCAAGGTCGGCCTGGCCCAGTGCCTGGCAATGATTCCGGGCACCTCGCGTTCGGGCTCGACCATTATCGGCGGCCTGTTGTTCGGGCTGTCACGCAAGACGGCCACCGAGTTCTCGTTTTTCCTGGCGATGCCAACCATGGTCGGCGCGGCGGTGTATTCGGGCTACAAGTACCGTGACCTGTTCCAGCCGGCGGACCTGCCGGTGTTCATCATCGGCTTTGTGACCTCGTTCATCTTCGCAATGATTGCAGTCAAGGGCTTGCTCAAGTTCATCGCCAGCCACAGTTACGCCGCGTTTGCCTGGTACCGCATTGCGTTTGGCCTGCTGATTTTGGCGACGTGGCAGTTCGGCTGGATCGACTGGGCGGCCGCCAAGGCATGACGATCCAGCACCCGCGCCTCAAAGCGCTGATCTTTGTGCTGCTGTGCGCGGCGCCGTTGGTGGGGGCGGTGTTGGTGTGGCAACGCGGCGAAACGCTGATCCCGCTGGCGGCCTATGGGGTGGTCAGCCTGGTCGCGTTCTTCCTTTACTGGAGCGACAAGCGCAAGGCCCGCACCGACAGTTGGCGCACTCCGGAAAACATCCTGCACGCCGTGGAACTGGCGGGCGGCTGGCCTGGGGCGTTGATTGCCCAGCAGGTGTTCCGGCACAAGACACGCAAGGTGTCTTACCAAGTGCTGTTCTGGGTGATCGTGTTGCTGCACCAGGTGTTCTGGCTCGACCAGTTGTTCCTGGGCGGCACCTTGTTATCCGTGCTCTAGCAATAACCCGATCTGCGTGCGCTTGGGCAGTTTGCTCACCACCAGCTGGTGCGAGCGCTGCAACAAGCCACGCAGTTCCTCGGCGCCCAGCGGGTAAGGCGTGTTCATGATGATCCATTGCGCGCGGGCCAGGTACGGCGCGGGGTGGATGCCCGGCCGGTCGACGTGGCCGAGGAACAGGTCCTTGTCGACCTTGAACGCCAGCGAGTCACCCCGCAGGTTTTGCAGGGCGAACATTTTGTTGCCGGCAATCGAGAACACTCGCACGCCGCCCCATTTGTAGTCCTCCCGCGCGCCGGGCAGGCTCAGGCAGAAAGTGGCGACTTGCGCTTCGCTCATGCTCATAACTGGCGGTCTCCGCAGCTTTTGAAGCCTTCTTCCAGGTAGTCGATCCAGGCGCGAATCGCCGGCAACACACCGCGTCGATGCGGGTACACCGCCTGCAGCCAGCCGCCCGGCAATGACCACTCGGGCAGCAGTTGCACCAGACGGCCGCTGGCCAATTCCTCTTCGCAATACATCATCGGCAGCACTGTAAAGCCCAGGCCCATGATCGCGCTGGCCTTGCGTACGATGAAATCGTCGATGCCCAGGCGGGCCTCCATCGCCAGGTCATGGGAGTTGCCTTGCGGGTCGAGCAGGCGCACGTGGACCATGCGGTCGGCTTCCAGCGCGCCGAGGATCGGCAATTGCTTGAGGTCGTCGAGGCTGTCGATGCGGCGACCGCGCATGAATTCGGGGCTGGCGACCAGCGCGGTCTGGGCCTGGCGCAGGCGTTTGGTCACCAGCAGCGGGTCTTCATCGCCCAGCTCACGCACCCGCAGCGCTACGTCGATCCCTTCGGCGACCAGGTCCACGCGGCGATTGACCAAGGTCATTTCCAGCTGCACCAGCGGGTGTGCCGCCAGAAACCCGGCCACCAGCTCCGGCAGGATGTGCTGCGCCATGCCCACCGGGCAACTCACGCGCAGTCTTCCACGAGGCTCGCTGGACATGCTTGCCACGGCTTCATCGGCCATTTCCGCCTCCAGCAGCATGGCCTGGCAATGGCGCAGGTAGCGCTCGCCCACGGCGGTGAGCGTCAACTGGCGGGTGGTGCGTTGCAGCAGGCGCGCGCCCAGGCGTTCTTCCAGCTCGGCGATGCGCCGCGACAGCCGCGACTTGGGAATCCCCAGCAGCCGCCCGGCCGCCGCGAAGCCACCGGCTTCGACGACTTTGGCGAAATAGTAGAGGTCGTTGAGGTCTTGCATGCTGGGCCTATTGTCCTGTGTGTGGGACAAACTATCGCATTACAGCCAGCTTATCGACCATTGGTTTCATGCGTAGCATCACCACCATCTGATCGCCACTGGCGATCCCACCTCGGAGACCTGCTCATGAAACTGTTGCACATCGATTCCAGCATCCTCGGCGACAACTCGGCTTCCCGTCAGCTCAGCGCCGGCGTGGTCAAGGCCTGGCAAGCGGCGCAGCCGGGCGTGGAAGTGACCTACCGTGACCTCGCCAGCGAAGGCATCAACCACTTTTCCGGCGCGACCCTGGGCGCGTTGGGCACCGCTGCGGAGTTGCGTGACGCCGCGCAACAGCATGAGGCCGACCTGAGCGCATCGTCGCTGGCCGAGTTCCTCGCCGCCGACGCCATCGTCGTGGGTGCGCCGATGTACAACTTCACCATCCCGACCCAGCTCAAAGCCTGGATCGATCGCATCGCCGTGGCCGGCCAGACCTTTCGCTACACCGAAGCCGGCCCGGAAGGCCTGTGCGGCAACAAGAAGGTCATCATCGTCTCCACTTCCGGCGGCCTGCATGCCGGGCAAGCATCCGGTGCCGCCCATGAAGGCTACCTGAAACTGCTGTTCGGCTTCCTCGGCATCACCGATATCGAAATCGTGCGCGCCGAAGGCCTGGCCTACGGTGACGAAGTGCGCAGCAAATCCTTGAGCGACGCCAACGCACTGATCAACGACCAATTGTTCGCCGCCGCGTAAGGCTTGTGTAAATTCAGCCCTCCCTCGGTTTCAATCTGAAGCCGGGCGCCTAAACTCTGTATCCTGCTCGCTGAACGCGAGCGGCGTACGGAGTTTTTTCGTTTGCTCGCGGTCTTGTTTAATGTGGCCCAGGTTGTGCAAGCATGGGTGTGCACCTGGGGTTTTTCTTTCGATTGGTCGGTTATCACGCAGCAAAGGTGGACATCCTCATGATGCGTCTTTGTGCAGTCATGGTTCTTTCCCTGCTCGGCGGCCTGGTTTCAGTGCACGCCGCGCCCGCGCCGCACCCGCATTGGAGCGTGGGGTTCCATCGCATGACGTTTCTTGATCCGCTGGACCTGCAGCCGATGAAAGCCGTGGCCTTTTACCCCTCCACCGGCCTTGAGCACACCACGCAACTGGGTGCCTACCATGTGGCCGCCAGCGAAGACGCCAAGATCGCCATCGGCCGCTTCCCGATGTTGATGCTGTCCCACGGCAACACCGGTACGCCCCTGGCCTTGCATGACCTGGCCACGTCCCTGGCGCGCAAGGGCTTTGTGGTGGTGGCCGTGCTGCACCCTGGCGACAACTACAAGGACCACAGCCGCCTGGGCACGGTGAGCAATTTGTATGGCCGGCCGATCCAGATTTCCGAAGCGATCACCGCCACCCTGGGCGACCCTATGCTGTCACCCTTCGTCAACGTCAACCAGGTGGGCGTCATCGGCTACTCCGCCGGCGGCGAAACCGCGTTGATCCTGGCCGGTGCCAAGCCGGATTTCAACCGCCTGCGTCGCTACTGCCAGGAACGTCCCGAGGATCGCGATGCCTGCACCACCAAGGGCGAACTGGTCGTGGATCGCGACGATCTTCAGCCGCAATCCGACCCGCGTATTCATGCCTTGATGCTGATGGCGCCGCTGAGCCTGATGTTCGGCCGTCACACCTTGGCCGACGTGCATGTGCCGGTGCTGCTCTACAGCGGGGATGGCGACAAATTGGTGGCCGTGGACAAGAACGCCGCCGCCCTGGCGCGCAAGCTGCCCGAGCCGCCGGACTTCAAATTGCTGGCCGGGGCAGGGCACTTCGTGTTCATGGCACCGTGCGACAGCGATCAATTGGCGGCGATGCCGGCGATCTGCACCGATGCCGATGGGGTCGACCGCGAAGGGATTCATCGTGACCTGATCTCCGAGGCCGGGCGTTTTTTCAGCCAGACCCTCGGGCAATCCACCCGTGCCGGTCTGCAAACGGCCGATCAGTAAGCGCGACGCTTGAGCAGCAGGGTCACGCCCAGGGCGGTCACCGACAGCAGCGCTGCGCAGAAGAAGATCCAGCTGTAGCCGAGGTTCAGGGCTACGGCGCCCATCAACGGTCCGGCAATCGCCAGGGCCAGGTCAAAAAACACCGCATACGCACTCAGCCCCGCGCCACGGCTGCTGTTGGGGACTTGCCTGATGGCTTCCACGCCCAGCGCCGGGTACACCAGCGACAGGCCAAAGCCGGTCAGCCCGGCGCCGATCAACGCCACCCCGGTCGACGGCGCCAGCCAGAGCAGGGTGAGGCCGAGTGTCTCGATGCTCATGCAGGCAATCGCCGCGCGGAAACCACCGAAACGGCTGATCGCAGAGATAAACACCAGTCGCGACAGAATGAAGCACACGCCAAACACCGTCAGGCAGTACGCCGCGCCGGCCCAGCCGCGATTAAGGTAGTACAGCGTGATAAAGGTGGTCAGGGTGCCGTAGCCAATCGAGGCCAGGCACAGGCTGGCGCCAAACGGCGCGATACGCCCGAACACCGCCCGGAACGGCAACCGCTCGCCGCGCACCACCGGCACCGACGGTTTGTGGCGGATCAGCATCAGGCCCAACGCCGCCAGCACCGAGAGCGCAATGCCAAGGCTGTTGTAGCCGTACTGCGCCACCATGACCACGCCCAAGGGGGCGCCAATGGCGATGGCGCCGTAGGACGCGATGCCATTCCACGAAATCGACCGTGCGGTGTGCTCGGCGCCAACCTGGCCCATGCACCAACTGATGGTGCCGACGCCGATCAAGCCCTGGGCCACACCCAGCAGCAACCGTGCGACGATCAGGATGCCCAGGCTCAACGACGGCAGGCTTTGCGCCAGCGTGGCGAACAACGTCAGCACGCCACTCACCAGGATCCCGGCCAACCCCAACACAATCGCACGCTTGGTGCCGACGTTATCCGACATCCTCCCGGCCATCGGCCGGCTGAGCAGGGTGGCCAGGTATTGGCAGCCGATGGTGACCCCGGCGACTACGGCGCTGAAGCCCAGTTGCTCATGCACATAGCCTGGGATCACCGCAATCGGCAGGCCGATGCAGATGAACGCGATGAAGGTGTAGAAGACGATGGAAACGATCTGCAGGGTGATCGAGATTGAACTGGGGGTGGCGGCAGGCATGGGCATTCGTTCGCGGGCGGGCGGTGAGGGCATCATGGCAAGGGTGTGGGTGAAATGAAAGCAGGCTAACTAACCTGGCAGATAAACAGGAGAGCGGGCTTGTATGTGGCGAGCAGGCTTGCCCTGCGTTGGGCTGCGCAGCAGCCCCAATAAAAAAACACCGCGTTCTGCCTGGCAGAAACGCGGTGCCTGGTTTTAGGGCCGCTGCGCAGCCCAACGCAGGGCAAGCCTGCTCGCCACATAGAAGCTCTCCAGCCACAGGCATGCCGTCACACGGGTGTTAGAACACCACGCCTTGGCTGCGCAGGTAATCGTCATAAGTGCCGCTGAAGTCGATCACGCCACTTGGGCTCAGCTCGATGATGCGGGTGGCCAGGGACGAAACGAACTCACGGTCGTGACTGACGAAGATCAGCGTGCCCGGGTAGTTCTCCAGCGCCAGGTTCAGCGCCTCGATGGATTCCATGTCCAAGTGGTTGGTCGGTTCGTCCATGATCAGCACGTTCGGCTTTTGCAGGATCAGCTTGCCGAACAGCATGCGGCCTTGCTCGCCGCCGGAGATGACCTTGACCGACTTGAGGATCTCGTCGTTGGAGAACAGCATGCGGCCCAAGGTGCCACGGATCACTTGCTCGCCTTGTGTCCACTGGCCCATCCAGTCGAACAGGCTCATGTCGTCTTCGAAGTCGGAGGCGTGGTCCTGGGCGTAGTAGCCCAGTTCGGCGGCGTCGGTCCACTTGATGCTACCGGCGTCCGGGGTCAGTTCGTTGACCAGGGTGCGCAGCAGCGTGGTCTTGCCGATACCGTTCGGGCCGATGATCGCCACGCGTTCGCCGGCTTCGACCTGGAAGCTGAAGTCCTTGAACAGCGGCTTGCCGTCGAAGCCCTTGGCCATGCGATCGACGATGACCGCCTGGCGGTGCAGCTTCTTGGTCTGTTCGAAACGGATGAACGGGCTCACGCGGCTCGAAGGCTTGACCTCGGCCAGTTGGATCTTGTCGATCGCCTTGGCACGGGAAGTGGCCTGCTTGGCTTTCGAGGCGTTGGCCGAGAAGCGGCTGACGAAGGACTGCAGCTCGGAGATCTGCGCTTTTTTCTTGGCGTTGTCCGACAGCAACTGCTCGCGGGACTGGGTCGCCACGGTCATGTACTCGTCGTAGTTGCCCGGGAACAGGCGCAGCTCGCCGTAGTCCAGGTCAGCCATGTGGGTGCACACGCTGTTCAGGAAGTGACGGTCGTGAGAGATGATGATCATCAGGCTGGAGCGCTGGGTCAGGATGTTTTCCAGCCAGCGGATGGTGTTGATGTCCAGGTGGTTGGTCGGTTCGTCGAGCAACAGCACTTCAGGATCGGAGAACAGCGCCTGGGCCAGCAATACGCGCAGTTTCCAGCCTGGGGAGACTTCACTCATCGGGCCGAAGTGTTGCTCCAGGGGAATGCCCAGGCCCAGCAACAGCTCACCGGCACGGGATTCGGCGGTGTAGCCGTCCATTTCGGCGAATTCGGTTTCCAGCTCGGCCACGGCCATGCCGTCGTCTTCGCTCATTTCCGGCAGCGAATAGATGCGATCGCGCTCGGCCTTGACCTTCCACAGTTCTTCGTGGCCCATGATCACGGTGTCGAGCACGGTGAATTCTTCGTAGGCGAACTGGTCCTGGCGCAGTTTACCCAGGCGTACGTTCGGCTCCAGCATGACCTGTCCACCGGACGGATCAAGGTCGCCGCCGAGGATTTTCATGAAGGTCGACTTGCCGCAACCGTTGGCACCGATCAAACCATAACGGTTGCCGGCGCCGAACTTGACCGAGACGTTCTCGAAGAGCGGCTTGGCGCCGAACTGCATGGTGATGTTAGCTGTGGAGATCAATTACTTTACCTATCAATGGGTTGCGAGCGTGGCGGCAGGAGCCTTCAGGCATGCGTCAACAGCGACATCAAGGCGCGAAACCCGGTCGCTGAGCAGAAAATTTTGGATGTGTGTTGGAATTTGGCGCGCATTGTCGCATATGTCAGGCGACAGTTGTATGTCGAGCGAAGGAAGGTTTCGCCAAGGTCTCCGGCATCGCCAGCCACAACAGCGCCAGGGCCAGCGTCGCCACGCCGGCCAGGGTCAGGAAGGCCGCGTTGTAGCCGGCCTGTTGCACCACGAAACCGGCCAGGCTGTTGCTCAGCGCCGCGCCCAGGCCAAAGACGGTGGAAAGGGCGCCCAGGCTGACATTGAAGCGGCCGGTGCCTTGGGTCAGGTCCTTGACGATCACCGGGAACAGCGCGCCGAAGATGCCCGCGCCGACGCCATCGAGCAGTTGCACGGCCACCAGCCAGTACGGGTCGCTGGACAAGGTATAGAGCACACCGCGCAGCGGCAGGATCATGAAACCCGCCATCAGCAAGGGTTTGCGCCCCCAGATGTCGGCCTTGAGTCCGACCAGCCAGGCTATCGGCACCATCACCAATTGCGCGGCGACGATGCAGGCGGACGTCAGCGGCGTGGCCATCTGCAGGTTGATCCGGGACAGCTTCTGGCTGACCAGCGGCAACATCGCGGCATTAGCCAGGTGGAACAGGGCGCAGCAGATGGCAAACAACAACAGCGGGCGGTTCGCCAGCAACACACGAATGCCGGAAGGTTGTTCATGGTCGGTGTGATGGCCCGGGTGGAAGCCTCGCGCCACGTCATGGTCGATGGCCTGCGCCGACACGCAACTGATCGCGACGATACTGGCCAGCGCCATGAACGCCATCAGGTAGAACACCACCACGGGACCGAACAGGTAAGCCAGGCCGCCGGCCAACAGTGCCGCCACGGCATTGCCGGCATGGTTGAAGGTTTCGTTGCGCCCGGTACGGCGGGTGAAGGCGCGTGGGCCGGTAATGCCCAGCGAAATCGCACTGATCGCCGGCGCGAACACAGAGGCGGCAACGGCGCTGGCGGCCTGGGTCAACGCCACCAGGCTGAACGAACTGACGAAAGGCAGCAGCAAGCAACTGCCGGTTACCACGATGGCGGCCAGTGCAATCACCGCGCGCTTGCTGCGCGTGCGGTCAATCAGCGCGCCCGCCGGCCCCTGGGTGAGCAACGCGGCGATACCCGCCAGGGTCATGACCACGCCGATACTCGCCGGGTCCCATTGGTGCACGGCCAGCAAGTAGATGGCGAGGTAGGGGCCGAGGCCGTCGCGCACATCCGCCAGGAAGAAATTCAAGCTGTCCAACGACAACGCATTACGCAGGTCGGAGTGTCTGGCCACGGCGTGATCTTCAGAAAGCAGCGTTCAGGGGCTGAACACTCAGTGCGTTAATGACCCACAAGTCCCGGGTTAAGTTTCGCGCGCGCCTCGGGGTTTTAATCTGCGGGCACTTGGCTTATTTTCTGAGCCCCGCTTTATTGAATATCCGGAGACGCAATGGACATGCCCTCAGCCCGACAGGCGATTGCCAGCAACAAGGACGCCTGGGACCAATCCGCCCACCTGCACACGACCACCGACACCTGGAACGCGCTGCGCAACAGCGTGAGCGACCCCGGCTTTTCATGCCTGGACCCGACCCTGACCGGCCTGCTGCAAGACATCGGCGTGGCCGGCAAGGACGTGGTGCAACTGTGTTGCAACAACGGTCGTGAAACCCTCTCGCTGTTCGGCCTTGGCGCGCGCACCGCGGTGGGCGTCGACCAATCCCAGGGTTTCCTGCAACAGGCCCGTGAACTGGCCGCGCTTTCACCCCATGAGGCACAGTTCATCGAAAGCGATATCCACCAATTGCCGCAGGCGTTGCACGCACGCTTCGATATCGCCTTGCTGACCATCGGCGTGCTGGGTTGGATGCCGGATGTGGCGCTGTTCATGCATCATGTTGCGAGCACCTTGAAACCCGGCGGTACGCTGGTGATGTACGAAACCCATCCGTTCCTGGAAGTGTTCGATCCTCGCGCGCCAGACCCCTTTCGGCCGGCCAGCTCCTACTTCCAGCGCGAGCCCTTCGTGCTGCAGGAATCGATTGTCTACGAAGGCGAAGGCGAAGGTGCCGGCCCCACTTCCTATTGGTACGTGCACACCCTGGGCGACGTGATAAATGCCGCCATCTGCGCGCAGTTGCAGATCGGCCACCTGCAGGAGTATCCCCATTCCAACCGCGAAGAGCTGTACGACCGCTACGAGCACCAGCCTGCGCAATTGCCGATGTGTTTCACCTTGACCGCCACCAAGCATCCCGACTGAGACGGCTGTTTTCCAGGCGAAGAAAATCCCGCCAGGAGCGGCAGGCTAAGGGATCCACTGAAGTAGGCAGGCATCACCCTATAGACCGGAAAGTGGAGACGTTGGGAAAATACGCTCGCAAGTCGGATGGGGCGCCGATCAACCGCGACGCACGAAGGTGCGCATTGTTTGACCTGGGCCAGTACTGAATACGAGCGGCCTGGGCATGCTTTCATCGGCGGCAATGAACACGAACTCATCGCCATCGAGGCGGTAACTGGCGGGCAAGTGCTTGCCAGCGTCATCGCCCATGGCGTCGACCCAGGTAATGCGCTTGGGCACGGTGCTGCTGTCCAGGTAAAACCGGCCGGCCAGCAATACCTCGCCATCGACGGTCTTCACTTCGAAGCGGTCGCCGGTGATAGTCGTGATGGCGCCAGGGGCAGTGTGGGCATCGACCGGGTTGAGCACGCCACTGTCTTCGAGTGAGGTTTGCTCCCAGGTACCTTGCAGGGCTTGAAAATCCGGGTCTTGAAAGGATGACATATAAGTTCCTTGTGACTACGGGGCCACAGGGGCACCAGATATAGGGATTGCTGCTGTTTACTTATTCTGCCGTTCTATTTCAATTACAAGCTATTGAGCTATTTTTGCAGGATTTGGGAAGCGCTTCGCATTGGTCTGTTAGACGCGCTGATTATCGGGCTGGAATGACACCGTGTCATTAAAGTGAATTGTAATGCTGGTAAGTACCTCTACCGATTGTCGCGCGGGGCGAACGTTTCCGTTGTTTATTCAGTCATTATTTCTTGTGCGTGATTTTAAATAATGGATATTAACTCATCAGGGTATGAACTTTGAGTAACGCTCCTCAGCTACATCAAGCTTTACCTTCGGATGAAATCGATCTCTTTGAGCTGTTTGGTGCCATCTGGAAGCAAAAGAAGCTGGTCGTGGGTTGTACGCTCTTCGCCTGCCTTCTGGGAGTTGGCTATGCGTATCTGGCACCCAAGGTTTATCAGGTCAGCAGCGTGCTGCGCCCCGCCGCAATCAATGAACTGGACGCCCTTAATCGCTCCGAGGTCTACAAGCTGCCGCCGACCGATGCGCTGGCCAAAGTTGCCGCGCAATTGGATTCATATGAAACCCGACTGGGCTTCTTCAGGGACAACCCCGGACTATTCGACGCGTTCCAGCAGCCTGGGCGTAGCCTGGAACAGAGTTTTGAGGCATTCAACAACAACGCCGTTCACCTGGTGATCCCTGACCCCAAGAATCCAGACTCGCTCAACAATTACATCCGTCTGGAAATGCAATATCCCAGTGGCGTTGACGGGGCGGCAATTCTCAATGGGTTCGTGACCTACGCCATCACGCAGCAACGCGACCAAGTAGGCGCCGATCTCAAGGTCATCGTCAATAATCGCCTCAATGAACTTAAAGGCAAGATCGATGCGGCGCGCGCCAACTATGAAACGGGCAAGGCCTCGAGAATCGCCAAGTTGTTGGAGGCCGATGACGTCAAGCGTGCTCAGTTGCAAGACGAACTCAGCGCCTTGCGCCTGCAGATGCAAGCGCAACGTACCAGCCGCCTGGCCGAATTGGACGAAGCCATTTCCATCGCCAAGTCTATTGGTATTAAATATCCCACCACGCCTTCCGCGATGGCGGCCGAGGCGCGTACCGGTTCCGGCCAAGTGATGCGCACTGAAGTGACCAACCAGGCGATCCCGTTGTACTTCCTGGGCACCCAGGCGTTGGAAGCCGAGCGGGCCGCGCTGGCGCGGCGTACCAATGATGACTTCACCAACAACCGTGTTGCTGAAATCGGCAAGGAGTTGCGCATGCTTGAGGTCAACCGCGAGGTGGAAGTACTCAAGAGTCGCAAGAGTGAAGACATATTCCTGCAAGACGTTGAGCCTCTCTGGGCGGAGCAAGCGCGACTGCGAAGCCTGAATATCGACATGAGCGCCTTGAAGCTTGTAACGGTCGACAGGCAGGCCCAGGAGCCTTCGAGCCCGATCAAGCCAAAGAAAACCTTGATCATCGCCTTGAGCCTGGTGGCAGGGCTGATGCTGGGGGTATTGATGGCCTTAATTTGGCATTTCGTCCAGGCGCGGCGCCAAGCCGGACCATTTTCCGCACAGGATGAGCGTCGGTTGCCACACCGATAGGCACAGCTGAATCTTTGTCCGTAGTGAGCGGGCTTGAATCGTCTCGCCCCCCACAATTCTTGATTAACTTTTGGTTACAACTTGTGGCTAAATAACTGCACAGGGCACGCGCCGGGTTGCCACTCAGCCGGTCGTGCCGATTGTGTGAATTGTGATTTCAGGTACTGCTATCCAAACCTCGGCCGTTGTGGGCACGCAGGAGCAGCCGGTTTTCTTCTGACGTGTGACGACATCCCTTGAAGCTCATCATCGTTGTTCTCTACCTTGCCTCGATTACCTATGTACACCTACGTGGCCGGGTACGGCACAAGCTGGGCCGGCAGCTCAGTGATCATTCGACTTTCCTGGCGCCGATCAACTGTTTCCTCTACCTGTTCTCCAAGCTGCCCAGCCGACCTTATTTGTCGCCCAACGACTTCCCCGACCTGAGCCCGCTGCAGGAGCATTGGGAGGACATTCGCCTGGAAGGCCGGAACCTGATGCGTGCAGGTGAAATCAAGCGTTCGCAGCAATACAACGACGTGGGTTTCAACTCGTTCTTCAAGTCCGGTTGGAAGCGCTTTTATCTGAAGTGGTACGGCGACAGTCATCCGTCGGCGATGAAGCTGTGCCCGCGCACCACCGAGCTGGTGCAGCGTATCGGCTCGATCAAGGCCGCGATGTTCGCCGAGCTGCCGCCGGGCTCCAGGCTGGTGCGCCATCGCGATCCTTATGCAGGCTCGTACCGCTATCACCTGGGCCTGGACACACCCAACGATCCAGGCTGCTACATCAATGTGGATGGCGAGCATTACTACTGGCGCGACGGTGAGGCCGTGATGTTCGACGAGACCTACATTCACTACGCCGAAAACACCACGCAGCACAACCGCATCATCTTGTTCTGCGATATCGAACGCCCAATGAAGTACCGCTGGGCCGCCGCCTTCAATCGTTGGTTCAGCCGCACCGTGATGGCCGCGGCGGGTTCGCCCAACGATGCCGGCGACAAGACCGGCGGGCTCAACCGCGCGTTCGCTCGACTGTACAAAATTCGGTTGCGCGGCAAGGCGCTCAAGAAGCGCAACCGCGCACGGTATTACTTGGAGCAGTGGGCATTCTTCGCCGCGTTGCTCGCGATTTTCCTGCTGATCTGAGCCTGACCAGGGCGCCATTCACTCAGGCGGTTGAGCGCCCAGTTTGTCCCACATTTTCCGGCTGATTTTTTGGCGGTTGGCATACCCGGCCCAAGGATCGGCCTTCAAGCCGTTCAAGCGCTCCTGCAGGTTGGCGACTGTCCACTGCTGGGCGCCGCTCAGCCCTTCGAGTTCCTCGCGACTGACCGGCACCGACACCGGCAAACCCGGGCGCGCACGCACCGAGTACGCCGCTACCGTGCTGGCGCCCCGCGCATTGCGCAGGTAGTCGATAAATATCTTGCCGACGCGGTTTTTCGGCCCCGACGTGGCGGTAAAACGCTCGGGCAATCGCTCGGCCATGAACTGCGAGACAGCCTTGGCGAAGGCTTTGACGGTGTCCCAGTTATCGCGTCGTGCCAGTGGCACGACCAGGTGCAGGCCTTTACCGCCGCTGGTCTTGACGAATGTCTGCAGCCCCAGTTCGTCCAGTACCGACAGGGTCAGTTGCGCCGCTTCCACCATGGCTGCCCAGGGCAGTGCCGGGTCTGGGTCGAGGTCGAGCACAAACAGGTCCGGGGTTTCGATTTTGTCGGTGGTGGCGCCCCAGGTGTGCAATTCCACGGTACCCATCTGCACGGCGCCGATCAACGCGCGGGGGCTGTCGATTTCCATCAGGCGTGCATGGCCAGGATCAAGCGCCGGGTCCAGTTGCTTAATGTTGGGAATGGCCAGGCGTTCCGAGTGTTTCTGGAAGAACTGCTCGCCTTCGATGCCTTCCGGTGCCCTGAGCAGTGCAACGGGGCGATGCACCAGGAAGGGCAGAATCGATTGGCTGATGCTGTCGTAGAACTGCGCCAGTTGCTGTTTTTGCGTGCCGCTTTGCGGATCGATCACGCGGTCCGGGTGAGTGATCTTCACATCGGTGTCGGGTTGCTTGGCTGCTTTCATGGATTTGGCCGTTCGCGGTTGCTCATGAATGATCTGCGCGGCCGGTTTGTCGGTGCGCAGCGCGACAAACGCCGCCTGGCGGATGACGCCTTCGCGGGTCCACTCGGCGAATTGCACTTCGCCCACCAACGTCGGTTCCACCCAATGCACGCCACGCGTCTGGGCGCTGGTCAGCGGTTTCTCCAAGGGCGAAGCCTTGCGTTCAAGCGGCGTGAGTTGCGCGTAGATCGAGGTGAGCGCGGCTTGATCAAACCCGGTGCCCACGCGCCCGGCGTACACCAGCCCGGAATCGTCATTCACGGCCAGCAACAGCGCGCCGAAACCACTGCGCGAACCCTTTGGCCGGGTGTAGCCGACGATCACGAAGTCCTGGCGCAAGCGGCACTTGAGCTTGACCCAATCGGCACTGCGGCTGGACACGTACGGACTGCCCAGGCGCTTGCCGATCACGCCCTCCAGGGCCAGGTCGAAGGCGCTTTCGATAATGTCCCGGTGGTGAGCGGTAAAGGCTTCGGAGAAACGCAGCAATTTGCTTTTGTTGGCGCCCAAGGCCGCCTTGAGCTCGGCGCGCCGTTTCTCGACAGGCGCCTGGCGTTGGTCCTGGCCATTGAGGAACGGGGCATCGAACAGGTAGTAGACGATGTCCAGGCTGCGCCCGATATCAAAGGCGTTTTGCAGCGCCTGGAAGTCCGGCAGGCCATCGCCGTTCAGGCTCACTACCTCGCCGTCGAGCCAGCTGTCCTTGAGTTTGAGGGCCTGCAAGGCCTTGGTTTGGCGCGGCAGGCGTTCGGTCCAATCGTCACCGTTGCGCGTGAACAGGCGCACCTCGCCGTCGCGAATGCGCGCGAGCATGCGGTAACCGTCGTACTTGACCTCATATTGCCAGGCGCCTTCCGGTGCGCGGTCAACCAGCGTGGCCAATTGCGGGGTGAATTGCTCGGGCAGGGCCGCCGTGTCTTTCCGGGCTCTGGCTCGGGGCCTGGGCTTGCTGGCCTGGGCAGTCTGGTCATCGGGCTTTGGCATGGCTTAGGAGGCCTTGTTGGATTTCTTCGCGGCGGGCTTCTTGGTCGGTTTGCCTGCCAGGCTGCGCTTGAGCAGTTCCGTCAGGTCGATCACATCGGCCGACTTGCGCTCCTCGGTGTCATTGCCGGTTTCAACGTCCTCGATCTTGCCGGCCTTGGCCTTCTTGGCCACCAGCGCCATGATTTTTTCCTGGAAGCTGTCGCGGTATTCGTCGGGCTGCCACTCGGCGCTCATGTCTTCCACCAGGCGCTTGGCCATGTCTAACTCACCTTTGGCCAGGCTGGGTTTGGTCACGTCGCTGCCCAGTTCCAGTTCGTCCAGGCTGCGCACTTCGGCCGGCCATCGCAGCATCACCAATACCAGCGCCGATTCCAGGGGCATCAATGCCGCCAGGTGCTGCTTGGTGTGCAGCACGACATTGGCCAGGGCGACTTTGTCGGTTTTTTTAAGGGTTTCCCTTAGCAGCGCGTAGACCTTGCCGCCGCGTTTATCCGGTGCAAGAAAGTAAGGCGTATCGATGTTCTGCAAGGGGATCTGATCGCTGGCGACGAACCCGATGATTTCGATGGTCTGGGTCGATTTGGGGTGAGCCGCGCGGATTTCTTCCTCGCTGATCACCACATAGCGGCCTTTCTCGAAGGCCACGCCTTTGACGATGTTTTCCTTGGTGATCTCCTTGCCGGTGGTCTTGTTGATGCGCTTGTAGCCCACCGGGTCCATGCTGCGCTTGTCCAGCCAGTCAAAGTCGACACCTTGGGAGGAGGTGGCCGAAACCAGCGACACCGGGATATGCACCAGGCCAAAACTGATGGCGCCTTTCCAGATTGCTCGAGGCATATGTGCGATTCCTTGAGTAGGGGCTGTGTTCTGGTGACTCGGACGCTGCGGGAAAAGTTTCCCCGGGCAGATGCGCGGACAGATCGTGTTACACCTGATGAGAAACTATTTAGTGTCGAAAGCCGAACCCAGGGCGTAGCGTGTTATCGAAAGCACGTACTCGTCGCCCCAGAGAGACTTTGTCATGAACAGTTGCAGGCGTCACATTGCAGCGCTGTTGTTGGGCCTGGCCCTGGTGCCGGCGGCATGGGCACAGAACCTGCCCGGAAGCACCAACAACAATGCCAACAACGGCCCGATTCACCGGGCCAACCCCAACAGCATGCAGGGCACCCAGCCCAACGCACCGGCCATCCGCGGTATCCAGACCGGGCCGACCACGCCCAGGCCGACCCTGGAGAACCGCGGCATCGGCAACGGTTACCCCCGGCGCGATGCCGCGCCCAGCCGTCCGGCCACCCAACCCAGAACCCCCACCTATGACGCCAGCGGCAATCGCCGGTAAGGACCCAGCCTTATGTTTTTACGCAAAACCCTGCTAGCCGCGCTGTGCGCAACCACGCTGCTGCCGATGACGGTCGCCTTCGCCGTTGACGCCCAGCAGTTCCCCAGCGAACAAGGCAGCATCACCGCCACCCCGATCGCCAAAGGCCTCGACCACCCGTGGGCGGTCGCCTTTCTGCCGGACAAGCAGGGCTTTCTGGTCACCGAGCGTCCCGGCCACCTGCGCTTCGTCAGCCCGGACGGCAAGCTCTCCGCCCCGCTGACAGGCGTGCCCGAGGTATGGGCCAAAGGGCAGGGCGGTTTGCTGGACGTGGTGCTGTCGCCGGACTTCAAGCAGGACCGCATGGTCTACCTGTCCTACGCTGAAGGTGGCGGCAAGGGCGGTACGGCCGGCACTGCCGTAGGCCGTGGGCGCCTGGCGGCCGACCTGAGTGGCTTGAGCGATTTCCAAGTGATCCTGCGCCAGGAGCCGAAGCTGTCTACCGGCAATCACTTCGGCTCGCGCCTGGCCTTTGACCGCGATGGCTACCTGTTCGTGACCCTGGGAGAAAACAACGACCGCCCCACAGCCCAGGACCTGGACAAGTTGCAAGGCAAGGTCGTGCGCATCTACCCGGACGGCCGCGTGCCGGATGACAACCCCTTCGTCGGCCAACCCGGCGTGCGCCCGGAAATCTGGTCCTACGGCCAGCGCAATCCGCAGGGGCTGGCGCTGAACCCCTGGAGCGGCACGATCTGGGAGAACGAGCACGGCCCGCGCGGCGGCGATGAGGTCAACATCATCGAGCGCGGCAAGAACTACGGCTGGCCATTGGCAACCCACGGCATCAACTATTCCCTGACGCCGATTCCCGAAGCACAGGGCAAGACAGTGGAAGGCACGGTGGCGCCTCATCATGTCTGGGAAAAGTCGCCGGGTATCAGCGGCATGGCGTTCTACGATGCGGATCGCTTCAAGCCCTGGCAGCACAACGTGTTTATCGGCGCACTGGTCAGCCAGGAGTTGATTCGGCTGCAGTTTGATGGCGACAAGGTGGTCCACGAAGAGCGATTGCTGGGCGGCTTGAAAGCGCGAATCCGCGACGTACGGCAGGGGCCGGATGGCTTTTTGTATGTGCTGACGGATGAGGATAACGGTGTGTTGTATCGCGTCGGTTTGAACCAGGACTAAGCGGTATTTACCCTATTTGTAGTGAGCGGGCTTGCCCCGCGCTGGGGGGCGAAGCCGCCCTAATACAGTCACCGCCGATTTACAGATAAAGCCGAGTCGCCTGGTTTGGGGCGGCTCCGCCACCCAGCGCGGGGCGAGCCCGCTCACTACAGGGATATTTATGAGACAGCTTCAAAGGTCTACAGGCCGAGTTCTGAAAGCCCCGGATGCTCATCCGGGCGTCGGCCCAGCGGCCAGTGGAACTTGCGCTCGCTTTCCTTGATCGGCATGTCATTGATGCAGGCGAAACGGTTGGCCATCAATCCATTGGCGTCGAATTCCCAGTTTTCATTGCCGTAGGAGCGGAACCAGTTGCCTGAGTCGTCGTGCCACTCATAGGCATAACGCACCGCGATGCGGTTATCGGTGAACGCCCACAACTCCTTGATCAACCGGTAGTCGAGCTCCTTGGCCCATTTACGGGTCAGAAAGCCTTTGGCCTCTTCGCGGTTATGCGCGAATTCCGCACGGTTGCGCCACTGCGTGTCGAGGGTGTAGGCCAGGGACACGCGTTCCGGGTCGCGGGAGTTCCAGCCGTCTTCGGCCAGGCGCACTTTTTCGATGGCCGACGCGCGGGTAAACGGCGGCAAAGGGGGGCGTTTTTCTGCGGTCGATGACATGGGGCAATTCCTCCAGACTAAAAGTTTTATCGAGCGTTGTGTTGGGCTGCGGGCTCAAAGTGCAAATAAGGTTCGGGCCATGCATTGCGCGTTATCGGCAGCGGTCGAGTCGCCCATCACCAGGGCGACGGTAATGGCGCCATCGATCAGGATCAGCAGCTGCGCGGCCTGCCGTTCGGGGTCGGGGCTGCCATGTGCTTGACAGAGTTCAAGTGCGTACTCGAACAGTTTCTGTTTATGGGCCTTGGCCAGCAGACGTACCGGGTGCTGTGGGTCGCCGGTCTCGCCGCTGGTATTGATAAAGGCGCAGCCCCGGAAATCGGCGGTGCCGAACCAGGCCTTGAGGGCGCTGAACAGCGCCAACAGGCGCTCACCCGTGCCTTCGCTGCGTTCCACCTCATCGCGCAGCCACTGCAGCCAACGCTGGTCGCGGCGTTGCAGCGCGGCGATCACCAATTCATCTTTGTTGGCGAAATAACGGTAAATACTCTTTCTCGAGACGCCGGCGGTTTTCACCAGCAAATCCATGCCGGTGGCGGCGATGCCATGGCGATAGATCAACTTTTCGGTGACGTCGAGGATGATTTCGCGGGTTTCATTGCCGGTCTGCTCGTTCATGTTGCGCACAGTAGAACGATCGTTCTTCTTGGTCAAGCCCTCTTTTGCCGACCGCGCAGCGAGACCTGGGCACCCCCATGGTGTAAGCTCGGGACTTCCTCGGATTCGACCCATTGCGAGCCTTATGCCGTCGTTCTTCAAACGCTCTCTGTTGCCCAAACTGCGCGGTTTCCCCCTCACGCCCGAGGCGCTCCAGGTGCTGTCCGGCGCCGACGCGTATCGGCGCTGCCTGCTGGAAAAAATCGCCCAGGCCACCCAACGCATCTATATCGTCGCGCTGTACCTGCAGCAGGATGAGGCGGGGCAGGAAATCTATGACGCGCTGCACGCCGCCAAGGCTGCGCGGCCGCAATTGGACATCGTGGTGGTGGTCGATTGGCTGCGGGCCCAGCGCGGCTTGATCGGGGCTGGCAAGCAGCCGGGCAACAGCGCCTGGTATCAGGCCATGACCGAGCAACACAGCACCGAAGTGCCGGTGTACGGCGTGCCCGTGCAAACCCGCGAGCTGTTTGGCGTACTGCACCTCAAGGGCTTTGTGATCGACGACACGGTGCTTTACAGCGGCGCCAGCCTGAACAACGTGTACCTGCACAAGTTCGACAAATACCGCTTCGACCGTTACCACCTGATCCACAACAAACCGCTCGCCGACTCCATGCAGCACCTGGTGGAGCACGGCCTGGTTGCGTCCAAGGCCGTGCATCGCCTGGACCTGCCGAATCCGCCGACCACCCGCAGCCTGCGCAACGACATCGGCGACCTGCGTAGCCGTCTCAAGCACGCGGCCTACGACACCACGGCCGGGCAATTGCCCAATGGGCATCTGTCGGTCAGCCCGTTGCTTGGGGTAGGCAAGAACAATCCGTTGAGCCGGGTGATCCTTGAACTGATCGCCAGCGCCCGGGATCAACTGACCATTTGCACACCGTATTTCAACCTGCCGCTGCCGGTGACCCGTGAAATCAACCGGGCCCTGGCGCGCGGGGTGAAGATAGACATCATCGTTGGCGACAAGACCGCCAACGACTTCTATATCCCGCCGAGCGAGCCATTCAAGGTGATTGCGGCACTGCCCTACCTGTACGAAATCAGCCTGCGCCGCTTCGCCAAGCGCCATCAGCCGATGATCGACAGCGGCCAGTTGAACCTGCACCTGTGGCACGACGGCGACAACACTTACCATCTCAAGGGCATGTGGGTCGACCAGCGTTACACCTTGCTCACCGGCAACAACCTCAACCCACGGGCGTTCCGCCTCGATCTGGAAAACGCCTTGCTGATCGACGACCCCCAAGGCCAGTGGCTCGAACCGCGGCGCACCGAGCTGGCGCAGATTTTCCAGCACACCACGCGCATCGAGCGGTACCTGGACTTGCAAACGTTGCCGGATTACCCGGAGGCGGTCGGCAAGTTCCTGCGCAGGGTCAGCCGGGTGCGGATCGAACGGTTGCTGTACCGCATCCTGTAATTACCCCTTTCAACGCCTGACAAATCCTTGTAGTGAGCGGGCTTGCCCCGCGCTGGGGGGCGAAGCCGCCCCAAACCAGGCGACACGGTTTTATCTGTAACTCGGCGGTGACTGTATTAGGGCGGCTTCGCCCCCCCCAGCGCGGGGCAAGCCCGCTCACTACAAGTTCTTACTGCGTCCTCAAAGCGTTTAGTTCAAGCCCAACTTGCCGCGCAACATCGACAAATCTTCAGCCAGTGTATTGACGGGGCCGACCAGGGCCTTGCGGTCGTTTTCCTTGACCTTGTCGTAGGTCTCGAAGCCGCCGTCCTTGGTCTTGTACTTGGCCAGGACCTTGTCCACGCTCGCGAAGTTCTTGTCGACCTTGGCCAGGAAGGCTTTATCTTGCTTCTCGATCTGGCCACGGAACAGGTCGACGATTTTCTTCGCGCCGTCGATGTTGCCCTGGAAGTCATACAGGTCTGTGTGGCTGTAGCGGTCTTCTTCGCCGGAGATCTTGGTGGCGGCGACTTCCTCGAGCAGGGCCGCGGCGCCGCCGACGACTTTTTCCGGCGGGAAGGCCAGGCCGTCGACGCGGGTCTTGAGGTCGTTGACGTCGGTGTTGAGCTTGGCGGTCAGCGTTTCCAGGCCCTGGGTGCTGTTCTGCGAGAACAGTGCGTATTCGATGCGGTGGAAGCCGGTGAAATCTTCGGCGGTCACGCCTTTCTCGTGGTCATCCACGCGCGAATCGATGGACGCGTCGAGGTCGCTGAACAGCTCGGCGATCGGCTCGATGGACTCGTAGTGCACGCGGGTCGGCGCGTAGAGCTTTTTGGCGGTGGCCAGGTCGCCTCGGTTGATGGCATCGGTGAAGGCCTGGGTCTGGGTGACCAGCTCACCAATTTCTTCGGTGACGTAGATCTTGTAGTCCGACACCGGGCCTACCAGGTCCAGCGGCGCGGTCGCGGCGAAGGCCGCCAGCGGGGACAGGGTGATTAACAACGACAACGCAATAGTCGACTTCTTCATGGGACGGTATCCGCTCTGAGGGTTGTTTTAGGTATTGGCAGGGGTGTGAAGGTGCGTTGCGGCCAGCAATGTCCGCCCGATGAAATCATCCGGGCCCGCGACCCCCGGCAAACTGAAGAAGTACCCGCCGCCAACCGGCTTGAGGTATTCCTCCAGGGGCTCGCCGTTCAGCCGGGTTTGCACGCTGATAAAACCTTTCTCCAGATCAGCCTGGTAGCAGATGAACAACAGCCCCATGTCCAGCTGACCGTTTTTGTTGACGCCGTTGGAGTAGTTGAACGGCCGACGCAGGATCAGGTTGGCCTGGGTCTGTGGGGTGCGTGGGTTGGCCAGGCGGATATGGGCATCGAGCTTGGTCAACTTGCCTTGCGGGTCCTTGCTGTAGTCGGGCACCTGGGTTTCTTTGTCGCCGTCCATGGGCGCGCCGCTGGGCTTGATGCGACCGATGATGCTCTCTTGCTCTTGCAGCGGGGTACGGTCCCAGCGTTCGACGAAGTTGCGGATGATGCGCACGGCCTGGTAGCTGCCGTTGGCGGCCCAGGCCGGCTCGTCGCTGCCAGGCTGCACCCACACAATCTGGTTCATCGCTTTGTCGTCGTTGGAGTTCGGGTTGGCCGAACCGTCGCGAAAGCCCAGGAAGTTACGCGCGCTCTGCGCAGGCTCTCCAGGCTTGGCCGGCGCCTGGGGCGGCACGCTGCCTTCCTGCTTCCAGCGCACCAGGAGCAGGTCCGGCAGGTTTTTGACGATGTCGCGCAGGGCGTGGATATTGGTGTCGGGGGTGTTGGAACTGAACTGCAGGCTCAGGTCGCCGTGGCACTGCGCCGGCTCCAGCGCATCGTTGGGAAAGCCGACCATGCGGATCAGGCGCTTGGGCTTGGCGGTGGCAAGGCCAAAGCGCTC
Source organism: Pseudomonas sp. SWRI18 (assembly GCF_014268345.1). Classification (NCBI taxonomy): domain Bacteria; kingdom Pseudomonadati; phylum Pseudomonadota; class Gammaproteobacteria; order Pseudomonadales; family Pseudomonadaceae; genus Pseudomonas; species Pseudomonas sp. SWRI18. The sequence goes on along the minus strand of NZ_JACCQQ010000005.1, from coordinate 218,472 downwards.
ATCGAACAGCGACTCACCGACGGACACGGTGATGGTCAGGTTGTCCGGCGTGACCACCGGGCCCAGAATCCCGGAGTCGGTAGGTGGCAGTTTCGGGTCCACTTGCGGCACGGTGCCGCCGGTCATCAGGAACGCAATGCGTTCGTTCAGCGTGCGGAACAGGCGCTCCAGATCTGCACGGTCGCTGGCCAGCACATCGAATGCCACGAGCATGCCGCAGGCCGGACGCGGGGTCACGATGCCGCTTTGGTGGCGGCCGAAAAAGTCGTGGTGGTCCTGGGTTTTGTCGCTGCGCGGAGCGGTAGTCACTTGCTCGGCTGCGGTCGCCATGGCCGGGCAGGCCAGGCTGCCGCCGGCAATCGCGGCACCGGTGGCGGCCATGCCCAGCAGGACGCGGCGGCGCTGGAGATCAAACTGTTTTGAATCGCTCATGGGTGCGGTCGTCTTCACTGCAGGCCGGAAAGGCCAAGGGCGGGGTCGATTCCATCGAGTGCAACGGCCAGAGCCTTGGCCTTGTCGGCGATCTGCTTGCGCTGATCGGCGGTCACGCTGTCGTAGCGGCTGTACTGGCCGTCGACTTTCAAAGCATTGAGTTCGGCGTCGAGTGCCGCGAGCGCGCTGTCGATGTTCGTTAACAGCTCGGCGGCGGACTTGGTCAGCAATGGGCGCATCAGGTCGACCACCTTGTGGGCGGCTTGCAGGTTGCCGGCGAAACCATTCAGGTCGACGTGGCTGTAGCGTTCCTCTTCACCACTGATGGCGCGTACCTCGGCCAGGCTGTTGAGGTTGCGCACGACGATGCTCACCAGTTGCTCGGGAGGCAGGGGCTGGGCCAACAGTTGCCCTTTGAGGGCAGTGACGTCGGTCACCAACTGCTGCGCAATCGGGGCCAGGCCGTCGAGGCTGCGTTGTTGGAACAGGCTGTATTCCAGGCGGTGGAAACCGCTGAAGGCTGGGTCCTGTTCGCGCTTCTCGAAGTAGTCGGCGCGCGCGTTGATCGCATTGTCCAGCTGCGCCAGGCGTTGCGAGGCGGGGGCGAGTCGCTGGTAAGCCTCACGTGCCGGTATGTAGAGCGTTTGTGCCTGGGCCAGATCACCCGCGTCGATGGCGTGCTGCAGGGCGGTCGCGGCCTTGATCAAGGCGCTGCCCTGGCTGCTCAAGTACACGCGGAACTCAGACAAGGGACCGATAAACGCCACCATCGACGGCTTGGCCTTGGCCTGGGCGTCGGATGCGGCAGTCGGCGTCACGTGCAAGGTGCCGCGTGGGTTGCTCAACAGGCCGCAGGTGATCGCATAGTCGCCCGGCAGCAGGTTGGCGTTGATCACCTGGCTCAGGCCCGGGGCAATGTTTTCGCGTTCTTCGACCACCAGCACGCCGTCGAGAATTTCCCATTCCACCGCACGATCGGAGCGGTTGATGATACGGAAGCTGGCGCGCCCGGCGGGCACGCTCAGCTCATTCGGCTCGCAGGCGTGGCCATGGATGGTCACGGCGATTTCATCGTGGTTGGCCTGGCGTTTGCTAGCCGCCCGTTGCGAGGCGTAATAGAACAGGCCGCCGGCGGCGATCATCACGACCACCGAGCCCGCCACGGCCCAGCGCAGGGCGCGGGGCGGTGGCGCCGGTTGAGGAGTTGGGTTGGACAAGGTGCGGTCCTTACTGAGTGGAAACGGAAGAGGGCGTGGCGCCAGGCTTGGGCGGCGCGGCGGGCAGGAAGAACATCACCAGGGCCACCACCAGGTAAATCAGGTAGGCGCCGAGCGTGCTGAGGGTGGGGGCTTCCTGATAGCCGAACATGCCGGCCAGCACCGAGCCCAGCGGGCTGTCCATGGGTAACGCGGCGCTGAAGTCGAAGAGCACGGTTTGCCAGTGGTTCCACACCCCGGCTTCGTGCAGCGCCTGCACCGAATTGGCCAGAATGCCGGCGGCCACCACAAGGATGAACAGGCCGGTCCAGCGGAAAAACGCACCCAGGTTCAACCGCATGCTGCCGGTGTAAATCAGCCAGCCGACGATGATTGCCAGGACCAGGCCGAGCAGGGCGCCCATCGGTGCGCCCGGGCCTTCGCTCTGCTGGAACACCGCCAGCAGGAAAAACACGGTCTCCAGGCCCTCGCGGGCCACGGCGAAGAACACCATCAGGATCAGCGCGGTGACCTGGTGCCGGGAACCGGCCAGGGCGTGGTCCAGGGATTGGTGCAGCGAATGCTTGATCGACCGCGCTACTTTGCGCATCCAGAACACCATCGAACTGAGGATGCCCACCGCGACCAGGCCGACGATGCCCTCGAACAACTCCTGCTGTTTTTGCGGAAATTCGGCGCTGACCAACTCAAGGCCACCACCCACCAGCAAAGCCAGCGCGGCCGCGAGAAACACACCGACCCACACGGCCGGCATCCACTGGCCGCGGCCGGTCTGCTGCAGGTAACTGGCGATAATGCCGACGATCAATGCGGCTTCAATGCCTTCGCGCAGCATGATGAGAAAAGGAACGAGCATTCGGCACCGCAGCAGAACCAGGTAGGGTGCTAAGTTGTAACATAATGATACTCATTGCTAAACGAGAAATATTGACTTTAGCTGAACATAGGCTGAACGGTGTGGAGGCTTTCTCAGCGATGGCGGCGTGATGCCCGTTGCGCCAGACTTGGGGCGTCGACCGCGCGGCGCCTACTCTTTTACCGCGCGACTGCCTAAGATGGCGGCATTTCCCCCCCCACAGGGCACGCACCGCACCCATGCCGGACAAAGACACCATCTCCATCCACCTCGTGCGCGAAGCCTTGTTGCAAAGCTGCGCGTCCGGTGCAGCCAGTGCCGAAGTGTTGCACAAGGCCGGTATCGATCCCCAACGGTTGACCGAGCCCACCGCGCGTGTGCCGGCCACGACCTACGCACGCCTGTGGCGCCTGCTGGCACGACGCACGGATGACGAATTCTTCGGCATGGACCCGCGCAAGCTCAAGTCCGGCAGCCTGGCGTTCCTTTGCCGCGCGGCCATGGCGCAACCCACCCTCGCCACCAGCCTGGAAACCGGCCTGGGGTTCCTGTCGCTGATGCTCGAGCAACTGCCCGCGCAACTGGTGCGCCAACAAAGCCTGGCCGAAATCGTGTTGCTCGAGCCCGAGTCCGATCCCCGTCGCGCCTTCACCTACTTTACCTACTGGATGATTGTCCACGGTGTGGCCTGTTGGCTGGCCGGGCGGCGCATTCCGATCCTGGCCATCGAACTGCGCTGCCCGAGACCGGACTTCTGCGACGACTACAAGGTGATGTTCTCCGACAACCTGCGCTTCGACCGCCCGCGCACCCGCATGATCTTTTCCGCCGACTGCCTGGACTTGCCGATCAAGCGCAGCGCCGAAGAACTCAAACGCTTCCTGGCCCACGCGCCGGCCAACATCCTGGTCAAATACCGCGACCCCGACAGCCTGGCCAACCGCATCAAATACGACCTGCGCCACATGCCCCCCGACACTTGGCCGGAAACCGAAGGCCTCGCCGCCAGCCTGTGCATCTCCGCCTCGACCCTGCGCCGCCGCCTGGCGGAAGAGGGCCAGACCTATCAGGGCCTCAAGGACAGCGTGCGCAAGGAGCTGGCAATTGTCTGGCTGGCGGAAGCGCAGATCAGCTTTGCCGAGATTGCCGAGCGGCTGGGGTTTGCCGATACGAGTTCGTTTTATAAGGCATTTCGTAAGTGGAGCGGGTCGAACCCAGGGCATTATCGGAGTTTGATTTTGAATGAGGTTGCGCGCGTTTAGTCCTAAGTTTGAAGATCAGAGATATAGACACCGTCGTCCTTCATAAAAGTCTGAAGAGCTTTCCCGCAACTTTTTAGGAAGCGAGCGGCTACTCGTGTGTGAAAGGTCATGCATAGTAATGGCGTGGTTCTCGCCGATGTTCACTGGGTTCTAGTTAAGGTGCAGCAGTGAATAATCAGTATGACCAATCATCGTCCGTCTGTGAGGAACGCCTATGGGAAATGAAAGCCTGTGGTTGCTTTGTTGCATGCGTCGCATGCTGAGGATTTGATCATTTATTTATGAAGGTGAATTTATGAGACGTCTTATAGTGTTTCCATTTGCTTTATTGCTGGGATTGTCGTTTCAGGTGTCGGCGTTGTGCTTGTACGTGTCTGAAAGTTACAGCGGTATCATAGAAGGTAAAACGGAGCTGACGGCGCATGGGCCATTTACGATCACACCCGTTAACGGCTGTTCCGGAGCTAGCATTGATGCCAATGTGTCTCCAGGCGGTGCGGGAAGTGCACCTCGAATTTCCATTGAGCGAGAGTTGGGAGGGGGCTGGCAGTCCGTCGCCACTAGCATAGGGAGTAGCGTCTCCCATGTTGGTGGTTTCGGCACGTATCGAGTGAGGTTGGACAATCCTGATGCAATTTCAAAGTCTTATTCAGGTAGCGTCAGATACGGGCGTTAATACCCTGTAAGCAGCGCGTTGATGGATACCTTCAACGCGCTGCTTTTTAGTGTTTGTTGATCATGCGTGTTCATCTATAGAAAGGGCGCTGACTGGGAAATTTGCGAAGTAAACCATCGCGTTAAGCGCCTGATTGGCACTGACCATTCGGTGAGTGATGTAGGCGACGTGCTCAGGTTTCGAATATCGATCAGTCTTGAAATACGCCATGTTATCCTCCAGCTTCTCGTTGAACAAAGCGATTGCATTGAATTTAACGTCCATTTTCGTTTGGCGGCCATTGGCATCTGATGCGCCGTCTCCCGCTATGAACATCATGAACGTATTGTCATCTATGAGTTTGTTATCGTAGAGCATGCTGCCCACTTCTTTAAGTTCGTTGGTGCTGATCGAAGTGAAGTCATAACGTTTTAAGAAAATTTTCAGGTCGTTAATTTTTTCTGGGTCCTTAAGCTTCAGCGTCTCCGCCGCCTCGGACTCTTCTGTCAGCGTAAACGCATTCGTCACCATCGTTGGATTTCTGATCACGCGAGCATCGGTTTGCTTCGATAACGCGGTCGGGGTGGTTGTAACTTGCATATCTGTCTCCTGCCTAGAGTAAGAACTACACCCCCGTTATCGACACTCTACAATCCAACATTAGCGCTCGAAAACAGTTTCAGATCCCTCTGACAGATGAGGCTGAATAACTCGCAGGAAACTTCCTAATAATTATCCTTATAAAGCATCAAGCCAAAAAAAAGCCCCATGACCGAATGGCTCACGGGGCTAAAAATTGGCTGGATGCGACCAACCAAAGGAGCTCTTTACTTCACTTGGCGGTTGCCACAACCGTGTCCGGCTGCCAGCCGCCTCCCAACGCTTTGTAGATCGCGACAATCCCGCGATACAGATCCACTTCGGCCTGGGCCTGGGAATCCTCGGCGGCCAGACGCTCGCGCTGGGCGTCCAGCAGCACCAGGAAGTCCACGGTGCCTTCGCGGTAGCGGATCGCGGCCAGGTCGGCGGCGGCGCGGCTGGACTCACTCTGACGAATCAACGAGACCAGACGCTGCTGGCGTTTGCCGTAATCACTGAAGGCATTTTCCGATTCTTCCAGCGCCAGCAGCACTTGCTGCTCGTAGGTTGCCAGGGCGCCATCCGCCTCGGCGTCCGCGCCGCGCAAACGCGCGCGCACGCTGCCCAGGTCGAAGGCTGCCCAGGTGATGCTCGGGCCAAGGGCCCAGGCGTTGGCGGCGGACGAGCCGATCTGCGAGCCACGCCCGGCGGTAAAGCCGAGGAAGCCGCTGAGGCTGACCCGAGGGAACAAGTCAGCCTTGGCCACGCCGATGCGCGCGGTGGCCGCCGCCAGTTTGCGTTCGGCGCTGAGGATGTCCGGGCGACGTTGCAGCAGTTGTCCCGGATCACCGATCGGCAAGGCCTTGGCGATGGCCGGCAGGTCCTTGGGGCTCAGGTCTACGCTGAGCTTGTCGGGACGCTGGCCGAGGAGGGTGGCGATGCGGTTGCGCTCGCGCACTTGTTCGGCTTGCAGTTGCGGCACGCTGGCTTCCACCGCGGCGAGGCGTGCGTTGGCGCGCTCCACGTCGAGTTGGTCGCCCACGCCGGCATCGCGCAGGCTTTCGGTAATGGTGCGTGAGTCCTGCTGGTTCTTCAGGTTGTCCAGGGCAATGCGTTCACGCAGTTGCGCGCCGCGCAGTTGACCGTAGGCGTCCACCAGCTCCGCGATCATGGTCACTTGCAACTGGTACAGATCCGCTTCGGCAGCCTGCTGGTCGGCGTCGCTCGCTTCCAGGTTGCGCTGGATGCGGCCGAACAGGTCCAGTTCCCACGCCATGTCCAGGCCGAGGTCGTAACGCTCGGTCTTGACGCGGCGGGTGGTCTGGCCGGGGATCTGGCCCTTGCCCTGGTCACTGCTGACACGGCTGGTGATGGTCGGCATGGCGTCGTTGCTGGCGTCATCGCGGATCGCACGCGCCGCCCGCAGACGGGCAAAGGCTATGCGCAGATCACGGTTGCCCTGCAGCGACTGAGTCACCAACTGGTTGAGGGTAGGGTCCTCGAACTGCTGCCACCAGATGCCTTCGAACCTGGCGTGATCGTATTGCTTGGCATCCGCGGCGGCGGTGATATTCGCCGCCTCCGGAGTCTGGGTCTTGTAGTCCGGGCCCACGGCACAGGCGCTCAGCGCCAGGACCAGCAAGCTCGGCATAAACACTTTCACACTCATTGCTGTGTCTCCAGCTTCAAGGCCCTGGCCGCTTTGCGCGCTTCCTGGCGCTCCACATAGCGACGGATCAATACGTAGAACACGGGTGTCAGCAACAGGCCGAAGAAGGTCACACCGATCATCCCGGAGAACACCGCCACGCCCATGGCATGGCGCATCTCGGCACCGGCACCGCTGGACAACACCAGTGGCACCACACCCATGATGAAGGCGAACGAGGTCATCAGGATTGGCCGCAGACGCAGACGGCAAGCTTCCAGTACCGCCGCCAGCGGATCGAGGCCTTCCTCCTGTTTGTCCTTGGCGAACTCGACAATCAGAATCGCGTTCTTGCACGCCAGGCCCACCAGTACGATCAGGCCGATCTGGGTGAAGATGTTGTTGTCGCCGCCCGAGATGATCACCCCGGTAATCGCCGACAGCAGCGTCATCGGTACGATCAGGATCACCGCCAACGGCAGGCTCCAGCTTTCGTATTGGGCGGCCAGTACGAGGAACGCCAGCAGCACACAGAGCGGGAACACGAACAGCGCGGTGTTGCCCGAGAGGATTTGCTGATAGGTCAGGTCGGTCCACTCGTAGGTCATGCCGTTGGGCAGTTCATCCTTCAACAGTTTTTCGATCGCGACTTGGGCCTGGCCGGAGCTGTAGCCCGGTGCGGCGTTGCCGTTGATCTCAGCGGTGATAAAGCCGTTGTAGTGCATCACGCGGTCGGGACCCGAGGTGTCGCTGACCTTGATGAAGGTCGCCAACGGGATCATCTCGCCTTTGTTGTTGCGCACCTTCAGTTGGCCGATCTGGTCGGAGTCCTGGCGGAACTGCTGCTCGGCCTGCACGTTGACCTGGTAGGTGCGCCCGAAGCGGTTGAAGTCGTTGGCATACAACGAACCCAGGTAGACCTGCAGGGTATCGAAGATGTCGCTGATCGCCACGCCGTGGGTCTTGGCCTTTTCACGGTCGATGGCGGCATCGACCTGGGGCACGTTGACCGTGTAGCTGGTGAACAGCCCAAACAGCTCCGGCACGCCGCGGCTCTTGGTGATGACGTTCTGCACTTCTTTGTACAACTCGTCATAGCCGAGGTTGCCACGGTCTTCGATCTGCAGGCGGAAGCCACCAATGGTGCCCAGGCCCTGTACCGGCGGCGGTGGGAAGATCGCCATGTAGGCTTCTTCGATGTTGCTGTACTGGCCGTTCAGCGCACCGGCAATCGCACCGGCGGACATGCTCGCGTCTTTGCGCTCATCGAAGGGCTTCAAGGTCACGAACACGATGCCGCTGTTGGGGCTGTTGGTGAAACCGTTGATCGACAGGCCAGGGAAGGCAATCGCGCTTTCCACGCCGGGCTGTTTCAGCGCGATGTCGGACATGCGCTTCATCACGTTTTCGGTGCGGTCCAGGCTCGCGGCATCGGGCAATTGCGCGAAGGCCACCAGGTATTGCTTGTCCTGGGCCGGTACGAAACCGGTCGGGGTGTGGGCAAACCCGAAGAAGGTCAGCACCATCAAGCCGGCGTACACGAACAGGGCAATGCCACTGCCGCGAATCACTCGGCGCACGGTACCCACGTAGCCATGGCTGGCTTTTTCGAAAAAGCGGTTGAAGGGGCGGAACAACCAGCCGCCGAAGATTTTGTCGAGAAACCGCGAGAAGCGATCCTTCGGTGCGTCATGAGCCCGCAGCAACACGGCAGCCAGGGCAGGAGACAGGGTCAGCGAGTTGAAGGCCGAGATCACCGTCGAGATCGCAATGGTCAAGGCGAACTGTTTGTAGAACTGTCCGGTCAAGCCACTGATAAAGGCGGCTGGAATGAACACCGCGCACAGCACCAGCGCCGTGGCGATGATCGGACCGGTCACTTCGCTCATGGCTTTTTCAGTCGCGGGGAACGGCTCCAGGCCCAGCTCGATATTACGCTCGACGTTCTCCACCACCACGATGGCGTCGTCCACCACGATGCCGATGGCCAGTACCAAGCCGAACAATGACAGGGCGTTGAGCGAGAACCCGAACAGGTGCATCACCGCGAACGTACCGATCAACGACACCGGCACCGCCACCAACGGGATGATCGAAGCACGCCAGGTCTGCAGGAACAGGATCACCACCAGCACCACGAGGATCAGCGCTTCGAACAGGGTGTGCACCACCGCTTCGATGGAGCCGCGCACAAAGATCGTCGGGTCATAGGCGATGCGGTAATCCATGCCCGCCGGAAAGCCCTTTTTCAGCTCGGCCATCTTGCTGCGTACATCGTTGGAGATGTCGATGGCGTTGGAGCCGGGACGTTGGAAAATCGGAATCGCAACGGCCGGCTGGTTGTCGATCAGCGAGCGCAGCGCATATTGGCTGGAGCCCAGCTCGACGCGGGCGATGTCCTTGAGGCGGGTGATTTCACCGTTGGCGCCGGCGCGAATCACAATATTCTCGAACTCTTCCTCGGTGACCAGGCGCCCCTGGGTATTGACCGACAACTGGAAGCTGGTGTCGCTCGGTGCGGGCTGCGCACCCAGGGCACCGGCCGCCACCTGGCGGTTCTGCTCACGGATCGCCGTGACCACATCGGTCGCGGTCAGGTTGCGCGAAGCGGTCTTGTTCGGGTCCAGCCAGACGCGCAGGGAGTAATCGCCCATGCCGAACAGCTGCACATCGCCCACGCCGCCGAGCCGCGCCAACTCATCCTTGATGTTAAGGATCGCGTAGTTGGACAGGTACAGCATGTCGTAGCGCTGATCCGGCGAGGTCAAGTGCACCACCATGGTCAGGTCGGGGGAGGCCTTGTCCACGGTGATACCGATGCGCGTCACTTCCTCGGGCAGTTTTGGCTGCGTGCGGGTGACACGGTTCTGTACCTGTACCTGCGCGTTGTCCAGGTCGGTGCCCAGGGCGAAGGTGATGGTCAGGGTCAGCTTGCCGTCGGCGGTCGACTGCGAGGACATGTACAGCATGTTCTCGACGCCGGTGATCGCCTGCTCCAGCGGTGCGGCCACGGTTTCGCCGATGACCTTGGGGTTGGCGCCCGGGAAGTTGGCGCGGACCACGACGGTCGGCGGCACCACTTCCGGGTATTCGCTGATCGGCAACTGGAACAGCGAAATCGCGCCGGCGATCAGGATCAACAGCGAAAGCACCGCTGCGAAGATCGGCCGCGAAATGAAGAACTTGGAAAAATTCATCTTGAGTCGTATCCCTTAACCGCGTGGAGTCGCGCTGGCCAGTTTGGGCGCGGCTTTTTCCGGCGCCACCTGTTCCAGGTTGCTCGCTTCAAGCGCTTGTCGTTGTTGGGCCAAGGCGGCGAGGGTTTCCTTGCTGGCCATCGGGATGGTTTCCGGAGCGACCGGCGAGCCTGGACGCGCACGCTGCAGGCCCTTGACGATCACGGTGTCGTCCTTGGTCAGGCCGCTGCGCACGATGCGCAAGCCTTCGATCTTCGGCCCCAGTTCCACCGAGCGATAGGCTGGCTTGTCGCCGTCCATCACCAGCACGAACTTCTTGCCCAGGTCGGTGCCGACGGCTTCATCGTTGATCAGCACGGCGGAGTAGGTGCCGCTGCCGACCAGCTTCAGGCGTGCGTACAGGCCCGGGGTGTATTCGCCCTTGCTGTTGTCGAACACGGCGCGACCACGGATGGTGCCGGTGGCCGGGTTGACCTGGTTATCGATGAAGTTCATCTGGCCCAGGTGCGGGTTGCCGCTTTCGTTGGACAGGCCCAGGTACACCGGTGTGGTTGCACCGCGACGGCCTTGGCGGGCCAGTTCGGTGTACTTGAGGAACACGCGCTCATCGGCATCGAAGTAGGCGTAGACCTTGTCGGTGGAGACCACGCTGGTCAGGGCGGTGACATCGGCGGTCACCAGGTTGCCGGCGGTGATTTCGGCACGGCTGACGCGGCCGCTGATCGGCGAGGTCACGCGGGTGAAGCTCAGGTTGAGCTTGGCCAGGTCCAACTGCGCCTGGATCCCGGCGACGGCGGCGCGGGCTTCCTGGGCGGCGGTGGTGCGCGAGTCGGCCAGTTCGGCGGAAATCGCATTGCTCTGGCGCAGGCGTTCGCCACGTTGCGCTTCGTTATCGCTGCGGCTGGCGGCGGCCTTGGTTTGGGCAAGCTGGGCTTCAAGGCGGCGCACTTCGGCCTGGAAAGGACGTGGGTCGATCTGGAACAGCAGGTCGCCTTTCTTGACCAAAGCGCCTTCGGTAAAAGCGACTTGGTCAATCTGGCCGGAAACCCGTGGACGGATTTGCACGGTCTCTGGGGCTTCCAGGCGACCGGTGAATTCATCCCACTCGTTGACCGGTTGTTCCAGCACCTTGGCCACGCTGACCTTGGGCGCCGGCATGGCGGCCGCCTGGTCCGGGGCCTTGCCGCATGCGCTCATCACCGCCACGGCCAGAATCGCCAGGGGTAAGCGCAAATAGTTGAATGACTGTTCCATGAGGTGCATCCGCCAATGTATTTGAGATGGGCGGATCATGCGCGGCGATGTGCTATGTCACGAATCGAATGAAGCAAAGGTAACTATCATTCGGAATGATATAAGCGCGAGATTAGCCCTCTAGCATGGGGGTTTCGTTAGGGGGCTATCAATGGGCGTGATAACAAAGGACTGTTATCGGTTGCGCAACAGTGGTGCGTTTCTCACTTATGCAGTATCGCCTGGTGAATATCCTGCAGCGCCATGATGCGCTGCGCGGCATTGAGCTTGATGGCTTCCTTGGGCATGCCGAACACCACGCAACTGGCCTCGTCCTGGGCCACGGTGGCCGCACCGGCATCGAGCATTTCCTTGAGGCCCCGGGCGCCGTCGTCGCCCATGCCGGTCATGATGATGCCGGTGGCGTTCTTGCCGGCAAACTTGGCGACCGAGCGAAACAGCACATCCACCGAGGGGCGGTGGCGGTTGACCAGCGGCCCGTCGATGACCTGCGCGTGATAAAAGGCGCCGCTTCGCGTCACCATCAAGTGTTTGCCGCCGGGGGCGATCAGGGCCAGGCCGGGGAGTATGCGGTCGTTGTTGCGGGCCTCGCGCACCTCGATCTGGCACACGCTGTTGAGGCGTTCGGCAAAGGACGCGGTGAATTTCTCCGGCATGTGCTGCACGATCACCATGCCCGGGCACACCCTTGGCAGCGCCGTCAGTACCGCTTCCAGCGCCTGGGTGCCGCCGGTGGACGTACCGATGGCGACGATGCGTTCGGTGGTCTGGGCCATGGCCTGGCCGTTGGCGGCGGGCAGGATCGCATCGGCGCTGAGCTTGCCCGCCGGCGCAGGCGCGGGTGTCGGTCGCGCAGTGCGCTTGCCCAGGTTTTTCACGTTGGAATGGGCGGCGGCACGGATCGCCGCGACCAGCTCGGCCGCCGACTCGATCAGGAAGTTCTTCAACCCGGTGGTGGGCTTGGTGATGATCTCCACCGCGCCGGCCGACAGCGCCTGCAGCGAGGTCTCCGCGCCTTTCTGGGTCAGAGAGGAGCAGATCACCACCGGTGTCGGCCGCTCACTCATGATTTTGCGCAGAAAGGTGATGCCGTCCATGCGTGGCATTTCCACGTCCAGCACGATCACGTCCGGCCACTCGCGGGCGAGTTTGTCCATGGCGAAAATCGGGTCGGAAGCCGCGCCCATGACGTGGATGTCCGGCGTATCGTTGAAGATCGCCAGCAGCACCTGGCGCACCACGGCCGAGTCATCGACCAGCAATACACTGATTTTTTTCGAAGGCATTGTTTTCAAGTATTCCCATTGGTTGATGCCGGACCCAGACGTTGCCGTTCCACAGGTCGAACACAATAGTGCGATAGCCGGTGCTGCCCATGTCCTGGGCCGCCAGGTGCAAATGGTGCTGCTCGGCCAGGGCCAGCGCTGCGCGGATATTCAAGCTGGCTACATTCTGGTGCTGCTCAGCGGGGAACATCTGGCCGCCGCCGAACGCCTTCACCTGGTAATCCTGCGGTCGCGTGCCATGCACGCGCGTATGCCGCAGCAACAGCTCCAGCGCTTCGTCGCCGTATTTGCCATCCAGCGGTTGATTGCTGCGCAAGCGCGCCGGCAGCATGAAGTGGCACATGCCGCCGATCAGCCGTTGCGGGTGCCAGAAGGTGAACGCCACGCAGGAGCCGAGCAGGGTACGCAGGCGCGTCGGCCGCGTGGCGAAACTGACCTGGCCAGGCGCCAACACCACTTCGGCCGCACCGAGAGGCTTTTTCATGGCTTGTGGTAGATCGACGGCGCCACCAGCTTCAAGGTGTCATTCACCCCGTTGAGGCTTTCCGAGTGACTGATGATGAAATAGCCGCCGGGTTTGAGCAGCGGCAACAAACGGGCGACCACCTGGCGCTTGGTCTGCTGGTCGAAATAGATCATCACGTTGCGCAGGAAGATCACATCGAACTCTCCGAGCGCGGGCAACGGCTCGTTCAGGTTGACCTGCACGAAGCTGACGCGGTTGCGCAAGGTCTTGTCGATCAGGAACGTGCCTTCCTGGCGCCCGATGCCCTTGAGGCAGTACTTGGTCAGCAGCGGCTGGGGCAGGGTGCCAGTGCGCTCCATGGAGTAATGCCCGTTGCGCGCCTTGGCCAGCACCTGGGTGCTGATGTCCGAGCCGACCACTTCCCAGGGCGTGGTGCCCAGGCTCTCGGCCAGGGTCATCGCCAGGCTGTAGGGTTCTTCGCCCGAGGAGCTGGCCGCGCTCCACACGCGAAACACTTTGCCCGGTGCGGCCTTGGGCAATACCTGCTGGCGCAGGAAGTCGAAGTGCTTGGGCTCGCGGAAAAAGTAGGTTTCGTTGGTGGTCAGCAGGTCCAGCGCGACCTGTAGCTCGCCCTGGCGCTGGTCGCTCATGATCAGCTTGAAATAGTCCCCATAGCTGTCCAGCTCATAGTGCTTGAGGCGCTTGGACAGGCGCCCGGCCACCAGGGCTTTCTTGGCCGGCGACAGGTTGATGCCGGCCGCGCGGTACAGCCAGGATTGGAATTGACCGAACTCACGGTCATCGAGTGCAGCGGCGTCTGACATGGTCGGGCCTCAACGTGGGTCGAGGTCGAGTGTCGGCGCCTGGGCGCTGTCGGCCAGGCTGGACATTTCATCGATGGACAGCACTTTGGCCACCTCCAGCACGATCACGAACTTGCCGTCGACCTTGGCCATCCCACCGATGAAGTCGGCGCGAATCCGCGCGCCGAAGTTGGGCGGGGGCTCGATCTGTGTCGCCGGGATCTCCTGCACGGCCGAAACCGTGTCCACCAACAGCCCGATGTCCTGGGGCCGGCTGTCTTCGCTGCTCGCTTCGATGATGATCACGCAGGAGCGCCGGGTAATCGGCGAGTTCGCCCGGCCGAAACGCGCCGAGAGGTCCACCACCGGTACCACGGCGCCGCGCAGGTTGATCACGCCGCGCACGAACGCAGGCATCATCGGCACCACGGTCAGGCTGCCGTATTCGATAATTTCCTTGATGCCCAGGATGCCGATGGCGAACATCTCGCCCCCGAGCATGAAGGTCAGGTATTGCGCATCCTCATCGGCCGCCACCGCGGTATGCCGGGTAGTCATCAGTGCACCCATGTCATTCTCCCTGTAAGCCCGCATTGATGTTCAACATCAGAAACGGGTGAATTCCGATTCGTCCGGCGCGCTGGCCATGTTGTAGGCGAACGCCTTGCGCGCCGGCTGCGGTGCCGGGCGCGGTGGTTGGCGGTTTGGCTTGCTGCCCGGGTTCTCCAGGTTGCTGCTGTTAACCGCGGCCCTGGGAGCGGAATCGAGTACGAAGAAGCTCATCGCTTGTTGCAGTTGCTCGGCCTGGCTGCTCATTTCTTCGGCGGTGGCGGCCAGCTCCTCGCTGCTGGAGGCGTTCTGCTGGGTCACTTGGTTGAGCTGGGTCATGGCTGTGTTGATCTGCGCGACACCGGCGGCCTGTTCCTCGGACGCGGCGCTGATTTCCTGCACCAGGTCGGAGGTCTTGTTGATGGACGGCACCATTTCGTCGAGCAACTTGCCGGCTTTCTCGGCCATGTCCACGCTGCTGGACGACAACTCGCCGATTTCCTGCGCGGCGACCTGGCTGCGCTCCGCCAGTTTGCGCACTTCGGCGGCCACCACGGCGAAGCCTTTGCCGTGCTCGCCGGCCCGTGCCGCCTCGATCGCGGCGTTGAGCGCGAGCAGGTTGGTCTGGTAGGCAATGTCATCGATGATGCTGATGCGCTGGGCGATTTTCTTCATCGCCACCACGGTCTGCTGCACCGACTCGCCGCCGTCGGTGGCTTCCTTGGCGGCCTTGCTGGCCATGCCATCGGTGACCTTGGCGTTCTCGGTGTTCTGGTTGATGCTGGCGCTCATCTGCTCCACCGACGCGCTGGTTTCCTCGACGCTGGCGGCCTGCTCACTGGTGGCCTGGCTCATCGACTGCGCGGTGGCGCTGACTTGCTCCGAGGCGCTGGCCAGGTTGTCGGCGGCGTTGCGTACTTCGCCGATGATCAGCGCCAGTTTGCCGACCATATTGCGCATGGCATTGAGCACCATGCCGGTTTCGTCCTTCGAGCCTGGCGCGATAGGGGTGTTGAGGTTGCCTTCGGCCAATTGCTCGGCGGCGGTCGCGGCCAGTCGCAGCGGGCGGGAAATGATCCGCGCAATGAACAGTGCCAGGCCCAGGCCGATCAGCAGCGCCGCGCCCAGCACCACGATGATCAACAGACGAGAGCTTTCATACAGCGCCGAACCCTTGTCACCGGCCACGGTGGCGCCGGCGTCGTTGAGTTCGACCATTTTTTGCAGGCGGCTGGTCAGCTCATCGAAATGCACCTTGGAGTCGCCGCGCAGCACGCCGCGCGCCTGGGCTTCCTGATTTTGGCGGGACAGCTCGAACAGTTGCTGGCTGGACGCCAGATAAGCGCTCCAGGTGCTCTTCACGCTGGCCAGGAGTTGACGGTCTTCGTCGTTCGTCAGCAGCTGCTCGTAGGTGGTCAGCCGGGTTTCGAACTGCTGGCGGGCCTCGACGGCTTCGCGCTCGGCCTGGGCTTTTTCCTCGGCGACCTCGGTGCTGATGTTGCGGTTTTCCTTCAAACGATAGTTGGCGGCAAAAAAACGCATGCCGGCCGCCGCGCGCATCGACGGCATCCAGTTGCCCCTGATGTCCTGGGCTGCGTGGTTGACGGCGCCAAGCTGCAGGATGGCGAAGACGCCCATGCCCGCCGTAAGGGCCAGGACCACCAGGAACGAGCTGATCAACTTGGTGGAAATCTTTAAATCGTAGAACCATTTCATTGGGGGCAACCTCCGTGGAATTGCAAATACATCAGCGAACGACGACCGAGGGCACCTGAGGCGCCTGGGGCGTACGGGCTTCCAGTTGTACGATTTGGTTGAGCAGGGCGGGGACATCTAGAATCAACGCCACCGCGCCGCTGCCCAGGATGGTCGAGCCGCTGATGCCGCGCAGCGCGCCGAACAGCTTGCCCAAGGGTTTGATCACGGTCTGGAACTCGCCGAGCAGGTCATCCACCACCAGCCCGGCCTTGTGCTCGGCGTAGCGCACCACCACCACATTCTGGCGGCGGGCCGCCAGGCCTTCGTGGCTGAAGTGGTCACGCAGGTGCACCAGTGGCAGCACTTCGCCGCGCAGGTCCAGGTAGCCCTGGTTACGGCTTGACTGGCGCTGGCGCTCATCCAGCTCGATGCATTCCTGGACCATGTCCAGTGGAATAACGTAGGTGGACTGGTCGACGCCTACCAGGAAGCCATTGATGATCGCCAGGGTCAGCGGCAGGCGAATGCGCACCACGGTGCCCTGGCCTGGGCGGCTGTCGAGGTCGACGGTGCCGCGCAACAGGGTGATATTGCGCTTGACCACATCCATGCCGACGCCGCGCCCGGAGAGGTTAGTCACCGTCTCGGCCGTGGAGAAACCGGCTTCGAAAATCAGGTTGTAGATTTCCTGGTCGGTGAGCACCGCGCCGCTGGCGACCAGCCCGCGTTCCTGGGCTTTTTCCAGGATACGTTCGCGGTTGAGCCCGGCGCCGTCATCGGCGATCTCGATGACGATGCTGCCTGAGTCGTGGTAGGCATTCAGGCTCAGGTGCCCCTTGGCCGACTTGCCGGCGGCCAGCCGTGCCTCGGCGTTTTCGATGCCGTGGTCCATGGCGTTGCGCAGCAGGTGCATCAGCGGGTCGCCGATTTTCTCCACCACGGTCTTGTCCAGTTCGGTCTCGGCGCCGCTGATGATCAGGTCGATGTCCTTGCCCAGTTCCTGGCTGACATCACGCACCACGCGGCGAAAGCGGTTGAACGTGTCGCCGATGGGGATCATGCGCAGGTGCAGCGCGCCATCGAGGATCTCTTCCACCAGCCCCGATACGGTGGAGGTGGCTTCCTGCAGCGGGTCGTTGTTGCACGACCGCGCCAGCAGGCTCGCACCGGCGCTGGCGATGACCAGCTCACCGACCAGGTTGATCAGCTCGTCGAGCTTGTCGGCATTGACCCTCACGTAGTTGCCGTCCCGAGGCTTCTCACTGGTCGCGGCCACGCGTTGCGGCGCGGGCGGGGCGTATTCGGGGTGGGCGACCAGCTCGGTCGCGGGGCCGGCAGTGCTGTCGCAGGCTTCGTCGACGGCGCTGATGAGCACTTCACAGTCGTCACGCACAAAGTCGAACACTTCGTTGAGGGTGGCGTGGCTGGCCGACGAGCGCAGGTCGATCTCGAACCCCAGGTAGCAGCTTTCCGGGTCCCAGCTGTCCACGGCGGGAATGCCGTCGGTCAAGGTGGTGACCTGCAACAGCGTGCCCAGGGTGTCGAGGTAACGCAGGAAGGACAGCGGGTCCATGCCGTTGCGAAAGACGTCCACGCCGAAGCGCAGGGAAATATGCCAGAGCACTTCGCCCGGCGTGTCGTCATCCACCACGGCAATTTCGACATTGGCGGTGGCGGTGTGCATCGGTTGGTAGGCACTCAGCGCCTCGCGCAACGCTTCACCGCGTTCCAGCGCGGCGGGTGTCAGGGCCTCACCGCGGCTGGCGACTACATCGACCAGTTCGAGCATGTGGTCGCCGCACTTGAGCAGCAGCGCGATCAAGGCGGCGTCCACCGCCACACTGCCGTCGCGCAGACGGTCGAGCACGTCTTCGACGATATGGGTGAAGCCCACGATCGGCGCCAGGCCGAACAGCCCGGCGGAGCCCTTGATGGTGTGCGCGGCGCGAAATATCGCGCCGATGGCATCTTCATCGCCGGGTTCGCTCTCCAGTTGCAGCAGGGATTGCTCCATGGCCTGCAGCAGTTCGCGCGCCTCGACGATAAATGTCTGTTGTGCCTGATCGAGATTGATGCTCACCTGGACCTTCCTTGTCGATCGTTGAACGGGCTGTGACGCGGGCTAAAAGGCACCGTTGCGACACAATTGCAAAGCTTGCGCGACCGCCTGGCTCTGGCCGGCCAGGCTCAAGGCCGTGCCGGTATTGCCCGCTTCGCGCTGGATGACCGCCAGCAGTTGCAGGCCGGCACCGTCCATTTCCGTGACCTGGGACAGGTCCAGCTGCAGGCGCGGCGCCGCGCCGATGTGTGGCAGCAGCGCGGCGGCCAGCTCGGCCACCGTATAGATGGTCAGTTCGCCGTCGATGCCGACGTGGGCGGTGTCGTCGAGTGTTTCGCGGGTGACCGGCATGGAAAACTCCTCGGCCGCAATCAGGGCAGGATCAGCTTGGACACCGCCGCCAGCATCTGCGCTGGCTGGAACGGCTTGACCACCCAGGCCTTGGCACCGGCGGCCTGGCCTTCGGCTTTCTTCGATTCCTGGGACTCGGTGGTCAGCATGATGATCGGGGTGAACTTGTAGTTGGCCAGCTTCTTGACCTCCTTGACGAAGGTGATGCCGTCCATGTTCGGCATGTTCACGTCGCTGATGATCAGGTGCACCTTCTGCCCGGTGAGCTTGTTCAGGGCGTCCCTGCCATCGCTGGCCTCGATCACGTCGTAACCGGCGCTTTTCAAGGCAATACCCACTACTTGCCGAACGCTGCTGGAGTCGTCGACCACTAATACATTCTTCGCCATGAGGGGCTCCCTAAAAGAAAGTGATGTCTTGAGAATTCTGTTGCGCTGCCGCTTCGCCATGGTGGGTGCGGCGCTGCTCGTCGGTGGCGTAGGTGGACTCCATGCGTGCCAGCCACTGCCGGGCATCGATGGCCACCGGTGCATCCGGTGACTGGCTGGCCTGCTGCAGGTGTTCATGCAGGGCGTGCATGTTGTCGCGCACGTGACTGAGGATCTGGCTGACGCGGTCCTGGAACTGCAGGTTGACCAGCACCTCGGTCATCTCGTCGCGAATCCCGTAGCTTTCCTGCTTGAGCAGGTCGGCGGACTCGGCCAGGTGACCGGTAATGTTCTGAAAACGCTCGAGCACCGACTGGATGCTTTGCTCGGAGGCGGCCACCGAGTGGCTGTCCTGGTCGGCGCTGCTGGAAGCCGCTTGCACCAGTTGGGTAATCGCGTTATTGATGATGTCGACCTTGGCGGACATCTGCTGGCCGGTCTCGCTGGACTTGCTCGACAGGCTGCGCACCGCATCGGCCACTACCGCGAACCCGCGACCGGCTTCTCCGGCCCGCGCCGCCTCGATGGCCGCATTGAGGGCGAGCAAGTTGGTTTGCGCCGCGATGGCCGCCACATCGGCCGCCATGGTACGCAGCTCACCGGTGTAGGCGGTAAGGCCGCGCACTTGGGACAGGGTCTGGTCACGGCTCGATTGAGTGGCCTTGAGGGAGTCGATCACCTGGCTCAACTCGCTGTCGCTGCGGGCCAACACCTTGAGCGCCCCGTCGGCCGCCTGGCCATCCAGCTCGCCGGCGGCTTGCTGCGAGGCGTGTACGGTGTCTTGCAGCCGCGCGGAAATCCCGGTGAAGCGGTTGGCCAAGCTCACAATGGCGTCTTCGGTCAGCTGGCGCGAGCTTTCCACGTGCTTGGCCCAGATCGGCATGGCACCGAGCAATACTTCATCGAGCTGTGCCCGTGAATCCAGGCTGGTTTGCCTGGCCTGGGCAATCGAAGGGTCTTCCAGCACCAGGGCGTGCAGCACCGCCTGACGTTGGGCCCGCGTATTCAAGGCGCATGCCCCGAGGCCGACCAGCACCAGCAGCACGCAGACGGCGAGATTGGCGGGGCTGGCGGATTGCACGAGTATCCACGCCACGGCGGGGACGACCGGGAGTAAAGCGAACCAGAGAAAGCGCGGAGGGGCGGAAAGGGCGGTACGGCTGGATTGACTCGGCGTCATGAGTTCGGTCCCTGAACGATGTTGCGGATATAAACAACATAGGGGTTATCCGCACCAGCGCCCGCAACTTTAGGCCTTTCATCCGGTTTGTGACCGACAGGTTACTTTCAGCCGGCCGTTTCGCGCCGTTGCAGCAGTTGGATGTGCTGCGCAGGCACCAACCGGCGCAAGGTGGTGTACAGCGCTCGGGTTTCCAGCAGGTTCCAGACCCGCAACATGGTTTCCAGCGCATCCAAAGGCTTGCTGATGAAATCCCGCGCGCCGAGGGCCAGGGCGCGCAGGCGGGTCTCGCGGGTGGCGTCGGCGGTGAGTACCAGGATCGGCAGGTATTCGCCGTTGGGGATGCGTCGGTTGAGCTGTTCCAGCACCGCGAAGCCGTCAAGCTCGGGCATGTGCAAGTCCAGAATCACCAGGTCCGGTTCGAAACTGTTGAACAGCTCCAGGGTGCGCAGCGGCTCGGTGCTGCTCAGCACGTTGGTCAGCCCCTCGCGCGCCAGCAGTTGCTCCACCAGGTCGAGGTTCGGGCGTTGGTCGTCGATGATCAGAATGCGCAGGTCGAGGTTCACACAGGCTCCGGGAAATACTGGTCGAGGTGGGCAAGAAACGCCGGGATATTGATGGGTTTGCTCAGGACCGCCGTCGCGCCTGCTTCCTGCAAGGCTTGACGAGTAATGTCGCTGGCGTCAGCAGTGATCATCAGCACCGGGGTTTGGCGGGTGATCGGCGAGTCGCGCAAGCGTTGCAGCACCTTCACGCCGTCGATGTCCGGCAGCGAAACATCCAGCAGGATCAACTGCGGCCCATGCTGGGCGGCCAGGTCCAGGCCCAGTTGGCCTTGCATGCTCGACAGCAGCTTTATGCCCGGCCGACGTTGCAGCAGGGTTTCGAGCAGCGCCAGGCTGGAAAGGTTGTCTTCGATGCACAGTACCTTGCCCAGGAAGGCGCGAACGGCGGGAGCAGGGCGCGCCAACGCGGTGTCGATGACGGGCGCGGCGAGAGCCGTGGAGCCCGGCAGGCGCACGAACGGCAGCTCCAGCGTAAAGCGCGAGCCGACACCGGCCTGGCTGTGCACGGTCAAGCGGCCGTGCATGTTTTCCAGCAGGCTTTTGCTCAGCGCCAAGCCAAGGCCGCTGCCTTCCACATTCGGGTCGGCGCCCAGGCGCTCGAACGGCGTGAACAGTTGCCCCAGGCGATCGGCCGCAATGCCGTGGCCGGTGTCGCACACCGACACGTCGATGCGTGGCCCGTTGATACTGACCTCGATGCTCACCTGGCCTTCGCGCCGGTTGTATTTGATCGCATTGGACAGCAGGTTCAACAGCACCTGGGTCAGGCGTTGGCGGTCGGCAACGATACCCGTGTCCGCCGCCAATACCGGCAATGGCTGCACACGGATACCCGCGTCGGCGGCCATGGGCGACACCAGCGTCAGCGCCTCTTGCAACACGCCCGCCAGCGGGATCGGCGCAATATTCAGCGCGAGGCTTCCCGCTTCGATCTTGGCGATGTCCAGCACTTCGTTGATCAACGTCAGCAGATGCTGGCCGGCGCGCAGGATATGCCCGACGTGGGCCTTTTGCCCCAATAGCGCATCCATCTCCAACAGTTGCGCAAAGCCCAGGATCGAATTGAGCGGTGTACGCAGCTCGTGACTCATGCGCGACAGGAACTCGCTTTTGGCGCGGCTGGCGCGCTCGGCTTCTTCGCGGGCGGTGCGCAAGGCGATCTCGGCGGCGCGCCGGTCGGTAATGTCGCGGGTGATCTTTGAGAAACCGCGCAGCGCCCCGGTGCCGTCGTACTGGGCGGTGATCACCACGCTGGCCCAGAAGCGCGTGCCGTCCTTGCGGCAGCGCCAGCCCTCTTCGGTGTAGTCGCCATTGCGGGTGGCTTCGCGCAGGGCCATGTCCGGGTGCTGCGGGCATTCATCGGGCAGGTAGAACAGCGAGAAATGCTGGCCGATGATCTCCTGCTCGGTGTAGCCCTTGATGCGTTCGGCACCGTTGTTCCAACTGGTGACATGGCCTGCGGTGTCGAGGGCGAAGATCCCGTAGTCCTTGACTCCGTCGATGATCAGCCGCAAGCGTTCCTCGTTGTCACGCAGCGCGCGCTCACGTTCGGCCAGCAGCAGCCCGGCCTCCACCAGGCGGGTGCCCAATTGGCCGATCTCATCCTGTTCCGGTGGCTGCGCAAGCAAGGGCTGGCCCAGCGCCAAGCGTTGCGCATTGCGCTGTACATTCTGCACCCGCGCGACAATGCCCTTGGACAGGAACAGCACCGCGACAATGGCGCCGAACAGCCCGCAGATCGCCGCCAGCCAGGTGGACAGCAACAAGCGTTGGCGGGTCTCGTACGCTGCGGTACTGCGCTCGGCCAGCAACGAAGCCTCCAGGGTCAGCATGGTGCTGATGTGTTGGCGCAAGGCATCGAGGATGTGTTTGTTGCTGATCAGAATGGCGCTGATCGATTGCGCGCTGGCGTGGCTGTCGTTGAGCATCTCTTCAAGCCCGTCGGCCTTTGCGTCGATCAGCGGCTTTATCGCGTTGAGCTGTTCACGCACCCGCTGATCGCGCACGTTGCGGTCGAGCCGCAACAGCGCGGCGTCGATCTGCGGCCTGGCGTTGCGGTAACTGGGCAGGAAGTCTTCGCGGCGGGTCAGCAAGTAGCCGCGCACACTGGCCGCCGCTTCCGCGAGCAAGGTGTGCACGGCCTGGATATCGCCTTGCACGCGCAGCACACGGCGCACATCTTCTTCGGCGCGCGCGGTCTGGCGTTCGGTGGTGTAGATCAGTACCAGGGACAGCAACAGCACCACCAATGGCAATGAAATGACCACCAGCGCCTTGCCGCGCAGCGGCAGGTCGGCCCAACGCCGCTTCATGGTTGCGCCACCAGGCCCAGGGCGATGCCGCGCACGGCGGCCTGGGTGCGGTCGGCCGCGCCGAGCTTGCCGATCACCCGCTCCACATGGGCTTTGGCCGTGCCGGTGGTAATCCCCAGGTGTTCACCGATGGCGCGGTTGCTCATGCCGTTGGCGACCAGGCCAAGCACCTGGCGCTCCCGTGGGGTGAGGTGTTCGCTGGGGGCCGCGCCGCTGGCCTGGCGTTCGGTCATGCGCCGCAACAGGCGCGCACTGACCGCTGTGTCCAGCGCTTCGCCACCGGCGGCCACGGTTTGCAGGGCCTGGATCACCTCGTCACGGCTGGCGTCCTTGAGCAAATAGCCGACCGCCCCGGCGCTCATCGCCGCTTCCAGGTGATCGGGGCTGTCGTCCATGGTGAACATCACCACTTTCACCGCCGGCAGGCGTTGCTGCAGCAGGCGTGCGGCGCCCAGGCCATTGAGCACCGGCATGCGGATATCAAGGATGACGATATCCGGCAGCAGCTGTTCGCACAGGTCCACCGCGTGCTGGCCGTCACGTGCCTGCCCGACCACCTCGAACTGCGGATGACCGGCGAGCAGCGCGACGAAACCAGTACGCGTGACTTCATGGTCGTCGGCCAGGACCAGGCGCAACACGGGGCTCATTGCTCGGCTGCCTTCACAATGGCCGGTACGCTGGCCTGCACCTGGGTACCGCCGCCGACCAGGCTGGTACAACTGAAATTCCCGCCCAGCAGGCTGGCGCGCTCCTGCATGGTGGCAAGGCCCACATGATCCGCCCCGTCCCGGTGCGGGTCATGGGCGAAGCCCTTGCCGTTGTCATCGACTTGCAGGATGGCCGTCTCGTCGCGCAGTTCCAGGGTCAGCTCTACCTGGCTTGCCTGCGCATGTTTGAGCACGTTATTGATCGCTTCCTGGCCGATCCTGAACACGGCGATCTCCACCGAACTGGGCAGCCGTGCCGCACAGTGCGAGCGCCACAGCACCTGGATACCGGCATCGCGCAGGCGATCAGCTTCTTTGTCGAGGGCCTTGAACAGGCCGAAATCGTCGAGCACCGTGGGGCGCAGGCCCGCGATCAGTTGCCGGCCTTCACCCACAGAGTGTTGGGCCAGGCTGAGAATCGCCTGCAGGTCCGCGGCCAGGGCATCCGGCAGCGTGGGGCAGCGGCCGGCGAACCCTTGCAGCCGTTGATGCAAGCCGGCGAGGGTCTGCGCCAGGCCGTCGTGCAAGTCGTAAGCCACGCGTTTGCGTTCATCTTCCTGGGCGCGAAGCAAGCGGTTGACCAGGTCGGACAGCGCGCGGTCGCGGGCCTTGAGCGTGGTCAGCAGCCGCTGGTTTTGCAGGTGCGCGGCCAGCAGCGTGGCGAGCAATTGCAGGGATTCGCTGTCTTCATGCTCCGGCGCGCGCAGGCTGACGCTATTGCCCAGCACCAGCACGCCAAAGGCCTGGCCATCACTGCCGCGCAATGGCACTTGCAGCACGCTGTGCGGCGGCGCGTGCCAGTGTGGCGTACGCAGGTCGCGGTCGGCGAGGGCGGCCAGGCGGGCGATGTGCGCGGGGCTGCCGTGGCGCGCGGTGACACTCGCGCAGCCCTCGGCATCCCATTCCTGCAGCAGGCCGTGGTCCATGGCGAGGAACGCGCAAGCCCTGGCAAGCACGCGTTCGCGCATGGCCTGGGGCGGCAATTGGGCCAGTTCCTGCCCCGTATCCACCAAGAGCCGCAGGCGTGCCGTGCGGCTTTGCGATTGACGAAAATGCGCGCGCATGGCCAAGGCGCTGCCGGGATCTGGAGGCGTGTTGTGCATGGTGAACGTTCCGGTCGCAAGGACCCTTATTAGACCCTGCCAGGCACCCTGGGCGCTATCTGCCATATGGCATAGGCAAATGCCTCCAGTTGGCCGATGGCACGGGAGGGGCAGCTTGGCAAAGTGGGCTCACCAACCACCCCTGGAGTTTCGCCATGCAATTCAAACCCGCTGCAATCGCTCTGATGTTTGCCTTGAGCGTACCCTTTGTCCAGGCCGCCGACACGGGCCCCTATGTCTACCGTGAAGTGGCCCAGGCCCCGGCGAATGTGAAAGACCGTGAGATTGCCGGCCTGTTCGACCGTTGGAACAGCGCCTTGCAGACCGGTAACGTCAAGTCGGTGGTGGACCTGTATGCGCCCGGCGCGGTGCTGCAGCCTACCGTGTCCAACCAGGTGCGCACCACGCCCGAGCAGATCGGCGACTACTTCGACCACTTCCTGGCGCTCAAGCCGGTGGGGCAGATCAACTACCGCGAGATCCGCCAACTGGGCAGCAACGTGGCCATGGACAGCGGCGTCTACACCTTCACCCTGACCGAGGCCAACGGCCAGGTGCGCCATGTGCAGGCCCGCTATACCTTCGTCTACGAGCAGGTGGGTGGGCAGTGGAAGATCCTCAACCATCACTCCTCGGCGATGCCTGAGGTGCAGGCCAAACACGCGAAGCAGTGAGGGTGCGCGCTGTAGCCCACTACTCTGAGGTGTACCTGATGTATGGAGATCAAACTGTGGGAGCGGCGGTGCGACGATTCGACTTGCTCGCGAATGCGTTGTGTCAGTCGCCGAATTAATTGACTGATCCACCGCATTCGCGAGCAAGCCCGCTCCCACATTTGATCTTCATCACTATGAGTAATGCGTTCGACCCTAGCCTTTGGTTTTTCGGGGATCGGCGCTGCGAGGGTAGGTGCGCTCTTCCTGGATCGAGCCATCTTCCTTGTGGATCTTCAACGAGGCGGTCTTGCCCTCGAGAAACTCACTGGCCAATTTTACGATTTCGGCCTTGGTGGCCGCCGTCTTCGACGCGCGTTCCGCGCCTTGCTTCTTCAATGCCCATCCGTTTTCAGTCGGCGTGATGTGGAAGTCATCCATTTCATTTCTCCCGCAGTGGTGCTACTTGAGGCCGATGCGTTTACGCATTTGGGCCGTGATGGTTTGCTTGGTTCCAGGCAGATCCGCCCACGGATCCACGTCCAGTTCGCCCAGCCGCTCATGCAAGTTGCGGATGTTCCAGACGTTGGCGCCCTTGATGTCCTTGAGTTCGTCGCGAAAGATCGGCACCGACACCGGCAGCCCCTCGCGGCTGCGCGCGGCATAGGCGCAGATCGTGGTCGCGCCCAGGCCGTTGCGTAAGTAATCGATAAAGATCCGGCCGACTCGATTCTTCGGCCCCGAAACCGCCGAGAACCGGTCTGGCAGTAGCGTGGCGATATGTTTGACAATCGCGTGGCTGAAGCTTTTCACCGCGTCCCAGTCGGCTTTCGGGGTCAGCGGTACGACGATGTGGATGCCTTTGCCGCCGCTGGTTTTCAAGAACGACTTGAGGCCCAGTTCGTCCAGCACCGTCAGGGTCAATTCGGTGGCCTCCACCATGCTTTTCCACGGCAGCGCAGGGTCCGGGTCGAGGTCGAGAATGAAGCGATCGGGACGCTGCAGGTCCTTGGACACGGCGTTCCAGGTATGCAGTTCGATGGTGCTCATCTGCACCGCGCCCAGCAGCGCCTCGATGTTGTTGATCAACATCACCGGATGGCCCGTGGCTTCCTTGCCGATGATCTCGATGCCGGGGATCGCCAGGCGCTCGGCGTTTTTCTGGAAGAACAGTTCACCGCCAATACCGTCCGGGGCGCGCACCAGGGCGACCGGGCGATTGAGCAGCTGCGGCAGCAGCCATTCGGAGACGCCGATGTAGTAATCCGCCAAGTCACGCTTGGTCGAGCTGCTGCTCGGGTCAATCACCCGTTGGGGATGGGTGAGCCGGATTTTGGTTGAGCCGTCGTCGCCCGCTTTGCGCTTGGCTTTGGTCGCAGCCGGTTGTTTGCTGGGCGATTTTTTCTCGCCCTTGGGGGCCGGGGCAGGACGCTCTTCGATGATGGCCTTGGCCGGTTTGTCGTTACGCAGGCCTTGGAACACGGCATGTCTTACCGAGCCGTCCTGGGTGATCTCGGCAAAGGCGACTTCGGCCAGAAGCGACGGCTTGAGCCAATGCACATCCTTGGCCTCAAACCCCGTCGGCGGGTTAACCACCGCAGGCTTCTTGGTTTCCAGCGGGGTGAGCTGTTCGTAGATCGTGCTCAGGGTGACCTGGTTGAACCCGGTGCCAACCTTACCCGCGTATTTGAGCGCGTTGCTGTCGGCATCGTGCAGGCCCAGCAGCAGCGCGCCGAATTTACTGCGCGCGCCCTTTGGCTCGGTGTAGCCGACAATGACGAACTCCTGCCGGCGTTTACATTTGAGTTTGATCCAGTCGCCGCTGCGCCGGGAAACATAGGGGCTGCCCACGCGCTTGCCGATCAGGCCCTCCATTTGCATCTGGCATGCGCTGTTGAGCAGCGCATCCGGTGTTTCGGCGAAGTCGTCCGAATAGCGCAGTACTTCATCCTCACTGCGCTCCAGCACCTTGGCCAAGGCTTCGCGACGCTGCTCGACGGGCACTTCGCGCAGGTCCATGCCGTTGAGAAAAGGCATGTCGAACAGGTAGTAGACGATGTTGCCGCTGCGGCCAAGCTCGAAAGCGTTCTGCAGGGCCTGGAAGTCCGGCACGCCTCGCTCATTGGCCACGACCACTTCGCCATCGAGCCACGCGGACTCCAGGGCGAGGCTGGCAATCGCCTCGGCCTGGCGTGGAAGCTTGTGTGTCCAATCATGGCCATTGCGGGTGAACAGCTGCACCTTGCCTTGATCCACACGGGCCATGATGCGGTAGCCATCGAACTTGACCTCGTAACGCCAGTCACCGTCGGGTGCGGAGTCCACCAGGGTAGCCAGTTCAGGCTTGAGAAGCTCGGGAAGCTCGGCCGGCTGGGCATTGACCAACTGAGTGTGTGCCGGCTTTGCGCGCGCGGCGGCCGTCTTCTTGACGGGCTTGGGTTCGGCGGCTTTGCCCGGGCGCTTCTTCTGCACGAGGGTGCGGTCACTCAGCACGCTGTGGGGTTCAGCCTTGACGATGTCGTAATCGCTTTCCGGGCGTGCGAATTCGTCCTGGTGTTTGATCAGAAACCATTGCTCCTGCTTGCCGGGCATGTGCGTCTTGACCAGGTTCCACACGCCGCCGAGTTTTTCGCCCTGCAATTCGAATTTCATCCGGCCTTTGGCGTAGGCCTCGGCGGGATCGGACAAGGGCTTCCAGATGCCGCGATCCCAGACGATGACGTCACCGGCGCCGTAATGCCCCTGCGGTATCGTGCCTTCAAACGTTGCGTAGTCCAGCGGGTGGTCTTCAACGTGCACGGCCAGGCGTTTGGACTTGGGGTCCAGCGACGGCCCCTTGGGCACCGCCCAGCTTTTCAGCGTGCCGTTGAGCTCCAGGCGAAAGTCGTAATGCAGGCGCGTCGCGTCGTGCTTCTGGATGCAAAACTGCAGCGCAGCGGGCTCGTCGGCTTTTTTCCTGGTTGGCTTGCGTGGCTTCGCGGCGCCCGAGGGTTCCGAGGTCGCATCGAAATCACGCTTGCGGTTGTATTCATCAAGGGAATCGGTGGCTTGCGTGTCGGCTGGGCTGCGCTTCGGGGCTTTTTTGGCGCTGGATTTGCGCGATGAGATTTCGATCCAGGTCGGCGCGTGATCGCTGGCGTGCTCCTCGCCGCGTACCCATGCATCCACACCGGCGTTTTTCAGATGAGGGGCAAGCACCGGGTTCAGCAGCAGATGGTCGATGCGCAAACCGGAATTCTTCTGCCAGTGCTGACGGAAATAATCCCAGAAGGTGTACACGCGTTCGTCCGGATACAGGTGCCTCACCGAGTCGATCCAACCCTGGTCCAGCAGCCGTTGAAAGCATTCTCGGCTTTGCGGCTGGAGCAGGGCGTCCTTGAGCCATGAGCGGGTGTTGTAGATGTCGAAGTCGGTCGGCACCACGTTGTAGTCGCCCGCCAGCACCACCGGGTGTTCGCTGGCTTGCAGCGTCTGGGCATGGGCGATCAGGTGCTCGAACCACTTGAGCTTGTAATCGAACTTGGGCCCCGGTTGCGGGTTGCCATTGGGCAGGTACAGGCAGCCGACCACCACACCGTGGGCCGCCGCTTCCAGGTAGCGAGACTGCGAATCGTCTTGCGCGCCGGGCAGGCCCTTGTGAATCAGCAGGGGTTCGGCGTCCCGTGCCAGAATGGCCACGCCGTTCCACGACGCCTGGCCATGGTGCAGGCAACCATAACCGGCTGCTTCGATATCCTTGGCAGGAAACGCCTTGTCCTGGGCCTTCAATTCCTGCAGGCAGACGATGTCCGGGCGCTCTTTTTCAAGCCATCGCAGCAGGTTCGGCAGTCGCGCCCCTATGCCATTGACGTTGAATGTAGCGATCTTGAGGTTCTGCATGGGCTCGATCCTTTGCTTTACTCGCAACCTACTTATCGGAGTACCAGGCACCGCAGCGAGTTCTATTTGTTTGCCGCTGCGCTTGTAGAAGGACCAGGCTCATCCAGATACTTTAAACCTTCTGCCCAGGCGCACTGTCGATTGCTGCAGATACTTTGCTAGCTAGAGGGAACATCAATGACAGGGGTTGCCGTACTTGCCCATGACTACAACGGCATGCCAAACCGGGTGACGCTTGGCGCTTATTGATTGGGTGCAATGGCCGGCCATGGTCGTGACCGTTATCTCGGCGTGGTTTATCGGCTCTCAACGGCCTCGCCGGCGCATGATTGCGTTTTGGGGTTTTATCCTGAGCAACCTGTTATGGGTTGTATGGGGATGGCACGCCAATGCGTTTGGCCTGATTGCGCTGGAGTGCATTCTGCTGGGCATGAACGCCAGAGGCTTCAGGAAGAACCAGCGCAATCAGCAGACTTGCGAGTAAGTCGCGGTTATTGATTGCTGAAATTCTTTTTAAACCCCCGCAGGTTCATTGTGCACAGACAGATCTGCAGCACGATCAGCGCGTAGGCTTCAGCGTAGGCACCCCAGATAACCCACAGGATATTGCTCAATATGAAACAGAAGAACCCGGCCATTCTTCTTGCCGGGCGTTGCGAGCCGATAAGCCATGCCGCGATCACTGTGACCACCATGGCCGGCCATTGAACCCAATCCACGTAGCCCAAGACGCCTCCTTTAATGACTTTTGGTTTAAAGAAGAGAGGTCCACAGCGAGCAATGATTCAAATTTTGTAGTGAGCGCCCCGTGGGGCGGGCAGAAGGGGCAGGCAAGCTGCCCCCGTTTGGATCACTTACGACTTACGCCCGCCGCCATGGCTGTTCTGGCCGCCTTTGCGTCCCGCTTCCGAGGCTTTTTCCCGATCATTGGCAAAGTTGCCGCCGGACGATTGGCCGCCTTTTTTGCCGGCCTCGGAGGCTTTTTCGCGATCGTTGGCGAAGTTACCTGGGTTTTTATTACTGGTTGTCATGGTCTTTCTCCACAATTTTTCAGTAGTTGGTTGTCGTGTCGCTCGTTACCCATTTATGCAACACGTATGTATTCCGATAGCGGCGCGTTTGAAATTGCTTTGAGAGATTTTTAAACAGTCGATGAACGGTCGATATGCCCAATAAACTTGTACAAAGCGCAGTAACTACCGCCGCTTCGTATAATTATTTAATAGTGAATTGATAGCAGTGCAGCCGCTTCGCTTAATGGGCATGTGTTCCTGGCAACGGAAAAAGAATGAACCCCGGCCGTACTCTCCGCACCTAAATAAACACAAACAGGAGGTGCACCATGCAATTCACTTATCTCTGGATTTTCCTGGCAGTCATCGCGGTGTTGCTCGATCTGTGGGTGCTCAATAGTCTGTGGCGAAGCGAAAACTCATCGGGCAGCAAGGCAGGTTGGACTGCCCTGGTGGTGCTGTTGCCGTTTGTGGGAGCGGCTGCCTGGGGTATTGCCGGTCCGCGCGGCGTGACCAAAGGCCCGTCCTCAGCGGAACACAGCAAAGGCTGAAGCCGATGAAGCCGCCTGCGCACGAAGACCTGCACAGCCGCCGCTACCCGATCAATGAGGACATGACCCTGCAACGCAAGGTCTGGCGCTTCGAACGGTTTGGTTGGTACGCCATGGTGCTCATCATGGCGCTCACCTTGGCCGGGCTGTGCTCCAAAGGGCCGTTGAGCACCACCCAGGTGCGCAGCGCCGATGGGGCGGTGCGTGTCGAGTACCAACGCTTCCTGCGCAACGGGTCCTCGGACGTATTGGTGATTCATCTGCAGGGCAAGGCCCGCGAGCCGCTTGAGGTGGCAATCAGCGGTGAGCTGTTGCAGGGCTTCAATATTGAAATGCTGCAGCCGCAACCGCTCAAGGCCAGTACCGCGGGCGAGGGCATGAGGCTTTGGTTGCTCAGCGACAATGACGGCAAAGCGGTGTTGCACCTGACCTTGCGCAGCGACGGCGTCGGCAGTTTCGACACCCAGGTCGCACTCGCCACGGGCGCGTCCGTGGGGCTATCACAATTCATTTATCCCTAGGGGTCAGCCAGCATGGACTCAGTATTGCGGGCGGCAGCCATTTACCTGGTGCTGCTGGTGCTGTTCAAGATCGCCGGCAGGCGCTCCCTGGCGGAACTCACCACCTTCGACCTGGTGTTACTGATGGTGATCGGCGAAGCCACGCAGCAAGCGCTGCTGGGCGATGATTTTTCGCTGACCAATGCTGTCCTGGTGATCATCACGCTGATCGCCATCGACATCGGCTTCTCACTGGTCAAACTACGCTCACGCTGGTTTTCCCGCATGCTGGATGGCGGGCCGACCATAGTGGTCGAACATGGCAAGGTGCTTCATGAGCGCCTTAAGCGCGCGCGGATGGATGAAAGCGATATTCTCGAGGCGGCCCGCTCCGCTCAAGGCATCGTCCAGATCGATCAGATCCAGTTCGCGATTCTTGAGCGCAACGGGAAAATCTCCGTGATCCCTTATCAATAAGCCCAGCCTAACGGCTCGACTGACGCAGCTTTTCGATCAGGCTGATCAGCGACTCATGGGTCACAGGTTTGCTGACATGGCTGTTGAAGCCTGAGTCAGCAGTCTTCTTCTGGTCACTGCTGGCACCGTAGCCGGTCAACGCGATGGCCGGAACCTGGCGCAGGTGGCCGATCTTGCGCAGGTTCTGCATCAGTTCGTGGCCGTTCATCTTCGGCATGCCGATGTCCGAGATAATCAGGTCGTAGTGGGCCTCGCCGGCCGTTTCCAGCGCGCTCAGGGGGTCGCTGAACGCGCTGACCTGGGCGCCTTCCATCTCCAGCAGCATATTCAGCACTTCCAGCACTTCGGCGGAGTCGTCCACCAGCAGCACCTTGACGCCGTTCAGCCGTTCATTCTCGGCCTTTGCGTCGCAGGTGTCGGGCAAGTGGCTCTGCTCGCTGAGGGGCAACTTGATCGAGAAGGTACAGCCAAAACCCAGGCCCTTGGAGTAGACACTCACCGACCCACCGTGCGCCTCGACCAATTGGCGGACGAGCGACAGGCCAATTCCCAGGCCTTCACGCTGATGGGTCTGATGCTGGTTCTCCGCCTGGCC
Organism: Pseudomonas sp. SWRI18; assembly: GCF_014268345.1. NCBI lineage: Bacteria > Pseudomonadati > Pseudomonadota > Gammaproteobacteria > Pseudomonadales > Pseudomonadaceae > Pseudomonas > Pseudomonas sp. SWRI18. The sequence continues at coordinate 186,193 of NZ_JACCQQ010000005.1, read as the reverse complement.
GAACAAATCGAAGATCTTTTCCAGGCTGTCTTCGGCAAGCCCGGCGCCACTGTCGATGACATCCAGTTGCGCGTGACCTTCCGAGCGGCTGAGCACCAATTGCACTTGCCCGTCTTCCGGGGTGAATTTGAGAGCATTGTTGACCAGGTTCCAGATCACTTGCTCGATACGGGTAGGGTCCACGTCCACGATCAGTGAGCCAGGCACCGAAGGCGTTTGCAGGGTCACTTGGCGGTGACGCCCGTCAGCGAGCACCACGCTATGGATGTCCTGCAGCGTGCGAATCAGGTCGACCGGTTGTTTCTTCAGCTTGAGCTTGCCGGTGCGCACCCGGGCGACATCCAGCAGGTCGTCAATGATGCGCGCCTGGCTGGAGACTGCCTCGCAGATGGTATCCACCGCCCTGACCGCCGGGCCCGCCGCCTTGGTAACCGGCAAGCGCCGCAGCAATTCGGCGTTGAGCTGGATCAGGTTCAACGGGTGCTTGAGTTCATGGGACATGACCGCGAAGAATTCATCCTTGAGGTGGCTGTTGGTCTGGGTTTCCATCAGCCGCTGGCTCTGTTCTTCCTGGGTACGCTTGTGGCCGGTCAGGTCACGGGCAATCTTGACGTAGCCTTGCAAGCTGTCGCTCTTGAGCAGGGTGACCTCACCGCTGCAATAGAAGCGGCTGCCATTCTTGTGCACATGCCAGCGTTCGTCTTCGCCGCGCCCATGTTCGCGGGCCGCGCGCAGCTCGCTCTCTGGGATGCCGGCGGCGCGGTCTTCCGGGGAGAAAATCAGGTCGTAGTAAGCGCCCAGCACTTCGTCCTTGGTATAGCCGAAGATCAGCTCGGCCCCGGTGTTCCAATCGGTGATGGCGCCATGGTCGTCCAGGATGATGATGGCAAAATCATGGGTGCTCTCGGCCACCAGGCGCATGCGTTCTTCGCCCAGGCGCAGTTCTTCTTCGGCCAGGCGCCGTTTGGTGATATCGATGAAGGTAAGCACGGTGCCGTCAATGTGGTCTTCGCTGGAGCGGTAGGGCAGCAACCGCGCGATATACCAGCGGCTGTCCTTGCTGCTGATCTCGCGCTCGATCATGCTCAGCGACTCAAAGACGGTGGTGGCGTCATCGGTCATTTCCGGGTAGTCGAGGCGGTGTGTGATGTCCATCAACGAGCGCCCCGTGTCCACCGGCAGCATGCTGAAAATATCCGTGGCGCGCGGGGTGAACCAGCGGATGCGCATGTTGCGGTCGACGAACACCGTGGCGATGTCGGTGGAGGCGATCAGGTTGGTCAGGTAGTCGTTGACCTTGTCGGTCTCTTCAACCTTGGTCTTGAGCTCATAGTTGACCGTCAGCAGCTCCTCATTGATCGACTGCAGCTCTTCCTTGCTGGTTTCCAACTCTTCAGTGGCCGAACGCAGTTCTTCGTTGACCGCCTGCATCTCTTCGTTGGAGGCCTTGAGCTCTTCGCTGGAGACTTCCGCCTGCTCGATGGTGTCCTGCAGGTGCAGCTTGGTGCGTTGCAGCTCGCGTTCCAGGTTGCTCATGATCGCGTTTTCCGCATGGCTGACGCTGGCGGCGTCGGACTGCTCGGGGTCGACTACGGTTTCCTGGAACATCACCAGCACGTAGTCGCTTTCGGTGGCTTCATCGCGGTAGGGGCGTGCGGTGATGTCCACCAGGTAGGTGCACTGATCGCGTTGGATGCGCACCTTGCGTGAGGTCACCGGGATATTCGATTGCTGGACCTGGAACAGTGTCGTACGGATATCCAGGCGCAAATCGGGATGGACCAGGGCCAATAGATTGTGAGTGATTTCCCCGGCCACATAGCGCAGGTAGCGCCCCGCGCCTTCGCTCATGTGCAGGATATCGGCCTGCAGGTCGACAATGACGCTGGGCGGCGATGCCCTCTCCAATGCGCGCAGGTGCATATCGGCGAACGAACGCTTGGTGGGCGCCTTGATTTCCGCCGCAGCCACCGGGGCGTTGGCACGCACATAGCCGCCTCGTGGCATGCTGGGCGCGCGGCGAACCGCGGAGGAGCCGGCGCGCACGCGAAAGATGCGGTTGCGCTTGTCCACCGGCACGAACAGGTCCTGGCAGCCGTCGGCCGACTCCGAGGAACCCAGGAACAGATAGCCACCGGGGCGCAGCGCAAAGTGGAACAGTTGCAGGATCTCGCGCTGCACTTCACGGTCAAGGTAGATCAATAGGTTGCGGCATACGATCAGGTCGATCTGCGAGAACGGCGGGTCCGCCAGCAGGCTGTGCTTGGCGAACAACACCCGCTCGCGGATTTCCTTGCGCACCCGGTAGTGCTGGTTTTTTTCCTTGGAAAAGTAATGGCGCAAACGCGACGGCGGTACGTCAGTGATGATCGCTTCGGAATACACACCGCTGCGGCCATGGCTGATGGCACGCTCGTCAATGTCGGTGGCGAACACCTGCATTTTCGCGCTGCTGGCATCCAGCGCCAGTTGTTCGGCCACCAGCATCGCCAGGCTGTAGGCCTCTTCCCCGGTTGAACAACCGGCCGACCAGATGCGCACTTCCTCGCGGTGCGGCACGCTGTCTTCGAGGGACTTGACCAGGTTGGGAATCACATCGCGCTCAAGGGCTTCGAAGGCTTCGCGGTCGCGGAAGAAATTGGTCACGCCAATCAGCATGTCGCCCAGCAACGCCTTGGTTTCTTCCGGATGCCCCTGGAGATAGGTGTAATAGGCGGCCAGGTCGGGCTGGGCGGTGACTTGCAGGCGCCGCTCGATGCGGCGCAATACGGTGGCGCGTTTGTAGTGCTTGAAATCATGCCCGGTGCTGGCGCGCAGTTGGATCAGGATGTCGAGCAGCAACTGTTCGGCCACCGCCGCGTCGCGTTCAGTTACGGGCGGGGTGGTGTGGATCTCCGGGTCATTGGCGTTGGGCAGGATGATCGACTGGGCGTTGTGCCATAGCTCCAGCAACTTTTGCGGCATCTCCACCACCGGCAACACCAGATCGACCATTTGCGTCTCGATCGCCGCCAGTGGCATGCCGTCGTACTCAGCGTCTTCCGGTGCTTGCACCAGGGTGATGCCGCCTTGTTCCTTGATGCGCGAAAGCCCCACCGCGCCGTCGGAACCGGTGCCTGAGAGGATCAGGCAAAACGCGCGCTCTTTGTGGGTGTCGGCCAAGTCGCGAAAAAACAGGTCGATGGCAATGTGCGTGCCGCCTTCACGTGACGAAGGCGATACGCCCAGATAACCATCATTCATCATCAACCGCTGTGCAGGCGAGATGACATACACGTGGTTCTTTTCAATGGGCGTGGTGTCATTGATCTGCACGACCGGCAAGCCCGTCGACTCCTGGATGATCTTGTCCGCCACGCTCTGATGATCGGGGGACAGGTGCAGTACCACCACGAACGCCATGCCACAGTCTTTGGGCATGTGCTCGAAAAATGCTTTCACCGCTTGCAGCCCGCCCGCCGACGCGCCAATGCCGACCACTGGAAAGGTCAGGGTGCTGGGGGTCAGATCCTTGCGTTGCGGAACGTTGGGGGACCGCAGAGGGGCAGACTTCATAAATACCAACCTTGGTTAACTGCGCACGAGAAGAGCGTGTAGGGGGCACGAATTCCAGCGAGGGTGATGAGTGAGCGGGAGGTGAAATATAGCTGAAAACCTGCTCGTAACAGAATGCCTGCGTGCGACTCGACTACCCCTTGGAACCTTTACTCTCGGTTGAGACGAGCGTGTTGCAAAGGTTTATTCAAACTGACGAGTGGTGTAGTTGCCGTAGTGAGCGGGCTTGCCCCGCGCTGGGGGGCGAAGCCGCCCTAATCCAGACAATTCGGTTTTATCTGAAAACCGAGGTGTGGTTTTTGGGGCGGCTTCGCCCCCCAGCGCGGGGCAAGCCCGCTCACTACAATCGCGCGGTGACTACGATTTACGCATGGCCCGGCGGATGCGCATCCAGTCCCGATAAGCCGCGGTGCGTTGCTCATCCGCAGCTTTCTTGGCTTCCAGAAAACGCGTCCAGGTTTGCGCCTCGCCGCTGTAGTTCTCGATGATCTTGTACGCTTGCGCATCCAGTCGATCGGCCTCGAAAAACATCTCGGTGTTGTGCGCGATCTCGTCGTCCCACGTTTGCCCTGTTGTGTAACCAAGAGTCTGGCTGTTCATTGTGTGAGGCCCTCCGCCCACTGGATCGCTTCGGCGCCGCTCCAGCGCACGTCGGTGATGCCGTATTTCTCGGCCATCGGTTTGGACACGCGCTTGAGGGTGTGTTGACCAAATCTGGGTATGACTGCCACACCGGCGTCGCAACTGGCCCAATGCCATGCCTCGGCATTGTTCATCTGCGCGGCACGCACGATGAAAGACCTGGGTTCACCGTGCAGCCGATACCGGATAGTGAATAAATCGTTGTGTTTCATGAGGACTCCTTATGCTCATGAAGTACAGATATTTGACGTCAGGGAAAATTCAAAAAACTGTCAGACAATTCGATGGCCGAGAGCGTGACTTATACAATCAGTCATCCACTGTAAAAGTTACCCAGCCTGGCCCTTCGGCAGGGCGCTCTATCTCGGCAATCACGCCGCTCACAGAGGTGCCATCCGGCAAGTTGACGGTCACAAAGGTGGGGTTGCCAGGCCACTCCAATGGCGAGTCGAAATCCAGGCGCACGATAGTGGGTTTGCCATTGCTGGACATCCGGATAGCGACCGAGTCATTCAGGCGCTCATCCGATTCCGTTCCCAGATGGCGCGAGGCCGTGATGACGCTGGCGGTACCTTCAAAGTTATAAGACATGCTGGATTACCTCTTGCAAAAAAGGGGGGCGGTCGCCCCCAGGAGCTCATTTATGTCGCGTGTTGTTCGAACGCAGGTTGCGCGCTACAGCAACGCCGCCCAGTAACAGAACGGCGCCCGCTGCGGCCAGCCAGTAAGACGTGTGGCGGGGTTTTCGCTGGCCGCCTTCGACGCGTCGCTCGCCGCTTGCCGGTGTGAACAGGTTGCCCGACGACGTGGCGGCGCGGGAGCTGCGCTCCAACCCCCGGCGGGTCAGCCAACCGGATAATTGGGGGAAAGCAGGCAGCAAGAAATGCGCAACGCGCGCAACGGTGGCGGCGGCGCCGACGGTGATGCTGTTCTTCGGCTGCAGCGCACAAGCCACCATCGCCTGTGCAACCCGCTGTGGATCGTAGACCGGTGGCGGCGGCTTCAGCGCGTGGCCGGTGAAATTGCCGCCGTCGCGAAAACCCGGCGTGTCCATCACCGCCGGGTAGATGTCGCACACGTGGATATTGGGGTAGCCAACCAATTCGCCGCGCAGCGCTTCAGATAACCCACGCAAGCCGTACTTGCTGGCTGAGTAGGCGGCCGCGTAAGGCTGTGCAACCCAGCTGCCCAATGACAAGGTATTGATCAGAATCCCGCTGTTCTGCGCCTTGAAATAGGGCCACGCGACGTAGGCACCACGCAGGTAACCAAGCAGGTCCGTTTGCAGCACCTGCTCATGGGCTTCCAGCGGGGTTTTCTCGAAATCGCCGACCGCACCGACCCCGGCGTTGTTGATCCAGATATCGATCCGGCCATTGCCAAAGGCGGCGGCCTGTTCGGCCAAGGCGCGCATCTGCTCACCCTGGGTCACGTCGGTTTGCACCGCCAGCGCCTGGGCACCGAGGGCCGCGCATTCCTCGACCACATCGGCCAACGCCGCTTCGTCGCGGGCGGCCAGTACCAGGCGGGTGCTCTGTTTGGCAAAGGCATGGGCCGCGGCGCGACCGATGCCGCTGGAAGCGCCGGTGATCACTACCGTCTTGCCGTGCAGTTGGCCGTTGCGCCCAGCGGCGGCAGGCGCGGGCTCAGGCGCACCCTCGGTTGCGTGCACAGGCGTCTCATGCAGTTTCAGCCGGGCGCCATCGCTGAGTATCAGCGTGAGGTCTTCGATCGTGCCGGCGACGCGGTCGGGGAAGACCGGCTCGCCGGTGGCGTCGAGCTCGTCATAGATAAACGTCTGGCCCTCGAGCCAGCCGACTGCGGTGAGCAGTTCGGGTCCCAGGTAGTACTTGCCGTCCAAAAAAAAGCCGCTGAAGTGCTTCGTTCGTTCCAGGCTGTCCACTGTGTAGCGTTCGCCAGGTCTCATTCCGGTTGCTGGATCAATCATGCTGACATCCTCCATTCACTGGTCTTGGGATAGAGGCGGGCCAGCAAATGATCGTTCAATCCAAATGCCCGAGTGGCGTATTCAGTGGCGATGAGGTGTTTCGGTCGGGTCGACGATCTGAATGACGTTACCCTGGCGCCATGCATCCGCACCCGGCGCGATGGGCGCTGCGATGATGTCTGCACGGGCCTTTTTCTTCTCGCTGCTGTTGATTCCCAGCCGCTGGTCGCGCTCGGCAACCATGGCCGGGTCAGCCTGGCCGTCAGCGGTAAAACCCATCATCAATTGCGGCACGCCCAGTGGCAGCTGTTTGTTGAGGTCGGTGTGCCAGGTGTGCCAGGTCTTGCCATAGGTATTGACCAGCTTGTTCATCAAGGCATGCTCGGCGACGTCGGGGATGCCCGGCGCAACCAGTTGCCCGGACTTCACTTCATGCACATGGCTGTGCCACAGCGCCTTTTCAGCGGCAGGCAGCGTGTTGAACAACTGCTTGCTGATGATGTACTCCACGCCCATCAGCTTGGCGTCCTGGCGATTGCCGTCGTAAATCACGCACTGGATCACCTCTTCGTTGAGGATCGAGCAATAGTGATGGGCTTCCATTTGCACATCGGGGTGGCCGTTGTAGAAGTGAAAACCGTCCAGGTAGGCGTTCAACGCATCGATGGGCGGGCGCGACTGGAGCATCGCGGCGCCCGCATCCAGCGTTCGGGTGGTCGGCGATTTCTCGGCACCGGGTGCCACCACATTCGATGCCGAATCGTTACCGGCGCAGGCCGTCAGCACACCGATGGACACTGCCAGGCAGAGCGATGGGAGCGTGTTCGTGCGGTTGGCTTTTTTCATGGCTCAGTCCTTCCGTGGTGATGCGCAAGGCCAGAGGGGAGGCCTTGCCAAGTTAAGGTTTGCCACTGTTTAGAAGGAGGCCGCCAAAAGGCGTTCAATCGGTTTTTGCCTGGGACCACTCGTCAGCCTCGGGTCGATTTGATTGAACACAGCGGGTGTTGCCCCGGCCAGATAAAACGTGTGCTGACGAAGTTCGGCTTCGTCTCGCCAGGTTGAATCACTCGACTTACAGCAGGTGAACAAACATGAAAAAACTAACCATGTGCCTTGGGCTGTGCAGCGTGTTCATGCTCCACGGCTGCTTTGACAGCGCCGATAACGCCACCAAAGAGAATACCGACGGCAAGGCTTCGGTGCAGATGCAAGAAGGCAAGGCAGACGAGAGCAAGTGAGGCTTCCATCCTGTGACCTGGAGAATTTTTCCATGAAACATGACCCCTCCAACACCCGGAACCGCCCCGTTGAAGATCTGGGCCAACCCAATGACGACGGCAATGTGATCGGTACTGCCGGACGTGACGAGGACCCCAATGCGGCCACCGACTGGGACCATCCCGGCACCCTTGAAAAGTCCGGCGAAGCGGATGTCTTGCCGCCCAACGGGACGCCTGAAATAGACATCGTTCCCTCTGACAACGAGCGTGCCGATTGAATGCCTGGCATCGCGTATGGCCGTTTCGCTTGGCCATTCAGGCGTAACCGCTGGTCGAGATATGCGTAATTTTTTTGAAATTTCCAGCGCCGGTTATTTCACATGACAGTAGGCGCGCATTTGCAAAGTGCCGTCTCTTTTCGATAAGCCCGAGGAGATTTGTTCATGTTTCTACATAACAAGCGACTTCAATACACCGTCCGTGTCGCCGAGCCTAATCCAGGCCTGGCCAACCTGCTGCTGGAACAATTTGGCGGCCCTCAAGGGGAACTGGCGGCGGCGTCCCGCTACTTCACCCAGGCCCTGGCTGAAGACGATCCTGGGCGCAAGGATCTGTTGATGGACATCGCCACCGAAGAGCTCAGCCATCTTGAGGTTGTCGGCTCCATTATCGTGATGCTCAACAAGGGCGCCAAGGGGCGCATGGCCGAAGGCGTGGAAGAAGAGGGCGAGTTGTATCGCTCGCTCAACGGTGCCGGCAATGACTCCCACGTCACTAGCCTGTTGTACGGTGCCGGTGCGCCGTTGATCAACTCCGCCGGTGTGCCCTGGACAGCGGCCTATATCGACACCATCGGTGAGCCCACCGCGGACATGCGCTCCAATATCGCGGCCGAAGCCCGCGCCAAAATCGTCTACGAGCGGCTGATGAATGTCACGGATGACCCGGGCGTGAAAGAGGCGCTGGGCTTTTTGATGACGCGGGAAATTGCGCATCAGTTGTCCTTTGAAAAGGCGCTGCATTCGATTCAGCCGAACTTCCCCCAAGGCAAGCTGCCCGGCATGCCGGAATTCACCAACGTTTACTTCAATATGTCCCAGGGCGCGCAGAGCATGCGTGGCCCATGGAACCAGGGCGAAGAGTGGGAGTTCGTGGAAAGCCCGCAACCGGCGGTCGATGGTGGCGATGGTTTGGCCACCGTGCAGCTGGATGCCGATGACGAAGCGACGTTGAGCGCGATGAAGATCCGCACGGCCTCGGACCCGACAAGCGACCCCGTGACTGGCGCAGACCTGGGCTCGGGAATGCAACCCAAACCCGAGATTTGACGCGGCACAGCCGTACGCTTTCGGGCGTGCGGCGCATGCCATTTTTTCATCAAGAGGACTAACGACATGGCGACTCCACAGGAAAACCTGCTCGATTGGCTGCGTGATGCCCATGCGATGGAGCAGCAGGCCGAAAAAATGCTCAAGGCGCAATCCGAGCGCCTTGAACACTACCCGCAGCTCAAGGCGCGGATCGACCAGCACATTGAGGAAACCCTCGGCCAGCAGCAGCTGATTGATCAGTGCCTGGCGCGCCTGGGCGGCAGTTCGTCGACCCTGAAAGACATGGGTGGCAAGCTGATGGCGTTCGGCCAGGCGGTCGGTGGCTCGCTGATGAGTGACGAAGTCATCAAGGGCGCAATGGCCGGGTACGTGTTCGAAAACATGGAAATTGCCAGCTACACGGCGCTTATCGCGGCTGCGAAAGAGGCGGGTGATTCGCAGACCCAAGCGGCCTGCGAAAAGATCCTGCCGCAGGAAATTGCCATGGCTGAATGGTTGCTTGAGCACTTGCCCGAATTGACGCAAGCGTTCCTGCGACGCTCGGCCAACCCCGACAAAGAAGCCAAGCGCTGACGCAACCCACGGCGCCCGATCTTAACGGGCGGGCGCCTGTTTAGCGCAGCAGCGGCACTGCGCGACGTTTTCACGGTCCATGGAACACGCACCACGTACCTGGAGGTGAACCTTGGCAAGCAAGAAAAAGCCCGTGGTCGAACGTATCGATTCAGCGCGGCTTTCTTCCAACCGCAAAGACTTGTTTTTCGCGGCCATGGAAACCAGCCAAAGCGCGATGATCGTTTGCGACCCCGCCCAACCTGACACCCCGATCATTTTTGCCAATCAGGCGTTCCTGAGGCTGACGGGGTATGAGCAGGATGAAGTCATCGGACGTAACTGCAGGCTCCTGCAAGGGCCACAGACCGATAAGCGTGCCCTGCAGCAAGTGCAGAGCGCGATGATCCACCACCATGAGGTGTGTGTGGAAGTACTCAACTACCGCAAGGATGGCTCGACGTTCTGGAATGAGCTGTTCATTTCACCGTTGTTCAATGAGCGCGGGCAACTGGTCTACTTTTTCGCCTCCCAGTTGGACGTGAGTCGGCGTCACGACGCGGAACTGCGCGTGCGCCGCGCCCAGGACCTGGAGGCCCTCGGGCAACTGACCGGCGGCATTGCCCATGACTTCAATAACCTGCTGCAGGTGATGGTCGGTTATCTCGAACTGATCCAGCAGAGCGCCCAGCGCCCCGGCGCCGATCCGCAGCGCATCTTCAACGGCGCCAGCCGCGCCAGGGCCGCCGCCGAAAAAGCCCAATCCTTGACCCAACAGTTGCTCGCGTTCTCGCGCAAGCAACGCCTGGACAGTCGCGTGATCAACCTGAACTCCTTGCTGAGCCGCAGCGACTTCATGGCGCAGACGCTGCAGGATGTCCAGTTGCATGTAGAGCTCGCCGAGGATCTGTGGAACTGCCGTCTCGATCCCGCGCAGGCAGAGCTGGCGGTGCGGCACTTGTTATCCAACGCCCAGGATGCACTCGAAGGACGTACCGAGCCGACCGTGACGGTGAAGACGTGCAATGTTCAGGTTCCCGGCGACGCCAATGCGCAACGCGACGGGCTGGCCGAGGGCCGCTACGTGGGCATCTCGATCAGCGATAACGGCAACGGCATCGACGAGAGCGTTCAGGAGAAAGTCATGCAGCCGTTCTTCACCACCAAGGAGGAGGGCAAGGGCTCGGGGCTGGGGTTGTCAATGGTGTATGGCTTCGTCAAGCAATCGGGCGGCACTGCGCGCATCTATTCCTACCCAGGCGTGGGCACGACGGTGCGCCTGTATTTTCCGGCGGACGACAGCCAGCTCTGGGTCGAGCAGACGCCCGCGGCCACTTCGCTGCAAGGCGACGAGCGCATCCTGATTGTGGAGGACCGGCCCGAGGTGGCGGAGCTGGCCCAGGAAATTCTGGCCGACTACGGTTATCGCACCGACATTGCGCACACGGCCGCCGAGGCATTGGACCGGCTCGCCGGCGCGACCTACGACCTGGTGTTCAGTGACTTGATCATGCCCGGCGAGATGAATGGCGCGGTACTCGCGCGCGAGATAGCGCGCTTGTATCCGCATACCAGGGTGCTGCTCACGACGGGCTATGCGAAAGACTCGCTGGAGCGTGCCGATCTACAGGTGCATGACTTCGAGCTGATTGCAAAACCCTATCAGCCGGCTGATTTGCCCAGGAAGATTCGCACGTTGCTCGACACAGCGTGGACAGCGCCAGCATCAGGTTGAGGGCCATCACCAGCAGAATCGAGAAGCCGAAGATCGAGCGCGCCCAGCGCGCTGGATCGACCCGGCGCACGCTGCTGTTGGCCAGCGCCAGCCAGTAACCGCCGAGGGCGCTGACCACGGCGAAATACAGGATGTCCATCTGGGCCACCACGCCCAGCACCAGGGTGCTGGCGCAGAAGGCCAGGGTGTACGCCTGTATTTGCCGGTGGGCTTGGGCCAGGGTCAGCAGCGGCAGGCGCGCCGCGCGGAAGTCCTCGCGGCGCATCACGGTGATGGCGTGTGAATGGGGCATCTGCCAGCAACAGAACACCAGCACCAACATCATCGCCGTGGCGTCGAACCTGGCGCTGACCGCGCAATAACCGATCACCGGCGGCATTGCCCCGGAGAGGCTGCCGACCAAGGTGCCCCAGTGGGAACGACGCTTGAGCCAGAACGTATAGACCCCCGCATAGATCACCAGCCCGACCAACGCCAGCAAGCAGGCCAGCAGGTTGCTGCCTGCCCAGAGCAGGCCGAAACCGCTGATGCCCAGGGCGATGGCATAGCTGGCGGCGGTGGGCACCGCGATGGTCCGCAGCGCCAGCGCGCGATGGCAGGTGCGCACCATGCGCCGATCGATGTCCCGATCGGCGCAATTGTTGATGACGCAACCGCAACCGATCACCAGTGCGGTGCCGAGCAGGGTGGCCAACAGATGCACGGGGTCTGCCAGGCGCCCGCCGCCGGCGAGGAAGTAACCCCCCAGCACCGACGCGAGATTACCGAAAATAATCCCCGGCTTGGTCAGTTGAACTCCGGCATTGAGCAGCCCCAGCCAGTACCTCAGTGCGCCAGCATGTTGTGGTGAATACTGCCCATGATCCATAGCGAGAGCCCTACCAGCAAAAGAATGATGACCGCCGAGAAAATCAGCGCAACCAGGTTCCAGCGTTGTTCCTCGGCCGTATCCAGATGCAGGAAGAACTTGAGGTGGACCACGATTTGGATAATCCCCAGCGCCACCACCAGCCAGGCGGTGACGGTGCGTGGCAGCGAAGGGAACATCACCAGGGCGAAAGGGATCAGGGTCAGCAGCACCGACACCAGGAACCCAACCAGGTAGGAGCGGCTGCTGCCATGGCTGCTACCGGCGCTGCTGTGAATCGAACTTTGCTTGTACATGTCACACCACCCCCAACAGATAGACCACGGTAAAGACGCAGATCCACACCACGTCCAGGAAGTGCCAGAACAGGCTCAGGCAACTGAGCCGGGTGGCGTTGGTGTTGGTCAGGCCTTTCTGGCGGATCTGCACCATCAGCACCGCCATCCAGATCAGCCCCGTCAGCACGTGGGCGCCGTGGGTGCCGACCAGGGTAAAGAAGGCGGTGAGGAACGCACTGCGGTCCGGTCCGTAGCCTTCTGCGATCAAGTGGTGGAATTCGTTGATTTCCATGGCGATGAAGCCGGCGCCGAGCACGAACGTGAGCCCCAGCCAGCGCAGCACCTGGCTTTGCTGGCCACGGTTCATCGCCAGCATCGCGTAGCCATAGGTGATGCTGCTGAGCAACAGCAGCATGGTTTCGGCAAGCACATAGGGCAGTTCGAAAATATCCATGGTCGACGGACCACCCGCCACGCTGTCGCGCAACACCGCATAGCCCGCGAACAGGGTCGCGAACAGGATGCAGTCGGTCATCAGGTAGATCCAGAACCCGAAAACGCTCAGGGAACCCGCGTCCTCATGCCCGTGTTCCTGGGTATGAGCGACGTCTTTTTCAATCACGGTATTGGACATGGATCAAGCCTCTGCCAAGTCTTTGAGACGTGCCGTTTCGATGCGCGCGACTTCTTCGGCGGGCACGAAGTAATCAGTGTCTTCGTCGTAGCTGCGCACCACGAACGCGACCACCGAAGCCACCAGTCCGAACGCCGCCAGCCACCATATATGCCAGACCAGGGCGAAGCTGCAGATCAGCGCGAACAGGCTGATCACCAGGCCCGAGGCGGTGTTGCGCGGCATGTGGATGGCGCGGTAGTCGGTGTGGCTGAGGGTACTTACGCCGCGCTCTTTCATGCCCCAATAGGCGTCCAGGTCGCTGACCTTGGGCTGCTCGGCGAAGTTGTACAGCGGCGGCGGGGAGGAGGTGGCCCATTCCAGGGTGCGTCCGTCCCACGGGTCGCCGGTGAGGTCGCGGTATTGGTGACGGTTGCGGATGCTGACGTACAGCTGCAGAGCCTGGGAGATTACGCCGCAGAGGATGATGAGCACGCCCAGCACTTCCAGCAGCAGCCACGGCCGCCATTCCGGATTGTCGAAATGGTTGAGGCGCCGGGTCATGCCCATGAAGCCCAGCACGTAGGACGGCATGAAGGCGAAATAGAAGCCGATCAACCAGCACCAGAAGGCGATGCGGCCCAGCTTGTCGTTCAAGCGGAAGCCAAAGGCCTTGGGGAACCAGTAGGTCAGGCCGGCCATGTAGCCGAACACGGCGCCGCCGATGATCACGTTGTGAAAATGCGCGATCAGGAACAGGCTGTTGTGCAGCATGAAGTCGGCGCCCGGCACTGCGAGCAGGACCCCGGTCATCCCGCCGATACTGAAGGTCACGATAAAGCCCAGGGTCCACAGCATCGGGGTTTCGAAGCGCACCCGGCCACGGTACATGGTGAACAGCCAGGTGAAGATCTTCACCCCGGTCGGCACCGCGATGATCATGGTCATGATGCCGAAGAACGCGTTGACGTTGCCTCCCGCGCCCATGGTGAAGAAGTGGTGCAGCCACACGATGAACGACAACACGGTAATCGCGATCGTCGCCCATACCAGCGACACGTAACCGAACAGCCGCTTACTGCTGAAGGTCGCGGCAATCTCGGAAAACACCCCGAACGCCGGCAGAATCAGGATGTACACCTCCGGATGCCCCCAGGCCCAGATGAGGTTGACGTACATCATCGGGTTGCCGCCGGCTTCGTTGGTAAAGAAATGCATGCCCAGGTAGCGGTCCAGGGACAGCATCAGCAGGGTGGCGGTCAGGATCGGAAACGACGCCAGGATCAGCACCGAAGTGCACAGCGCATTCCAGGTGAACACCGGCATCTTGAACAAGGTCATGCCTTCGGTGCGCATCTTCAGGATCGTGACGAAGAAATTCAGCCCCGTCAGTAGCGTGCCTATACCGGATATCTGCAGTGACCAGATGTAGTAATCCACCCCGACCCCGGGACTGTAGGCCAACCCGGATAACGGCGGATAGGCGACCCAACCGGTTCGCGCAAACTCACCGATTCCCAGTGATACGTTGACCAGCAGGGCACCGGCCACGAACAGCCAGAAGCTCAGCGCGTTGAGAAACGGATAGGCCACGTCGCGTGCGCCGATCTGCAACGGCACCACAACGTTCATCAGGCCGACCACGAAGGGCATGGCCACGAAAAAAATCATGATCACGCCGTGGGCGGTGAAAATCTGATCGTAGTGTTCCGGCGGCAGATAACCCGGCCCGCCGCTGGCGGCCATGGCTTGCTGGGTACGCATCATGATCGCGTCGGAAAAACCGCGCAGCAGCATCACCAGCGCGACGATGATGTACATGCAGCCGATCTTCTTGTGGTCCACCGAAGTGAACCACTCGCGCCACAAATAGCCCCATTTGCGTTTCCAGGTAATGGAGCCGACCATCGCCACGCCTATGAGGCCGACGAAGGCCAGCGTGTACATCACAATGGGTTCAGTGGTTGGAATCGCGTCCCATGACAGTTTTCCGAACATTGTTATTGCTCCTCGGCCAGCAGACTGGGGTGTTGATCGGTGCGCGTGCCGGTGCCGTTCGATTCAGCACCATTGGATTGGGTCTGGTTGCGCTCGGGTTTCCTGGCTTTGTTCATGCCTTCGTATTTGTCGACGATGTCCAGGAACAGCCGCTCCTGGACCGACGAGAAATAGGTCACCGGGTGCCGGGTGGTGGGCTTGGCCAACTGCGCGTAACGCGCGTGGTCGAGTGGGGCGGCGGCGCCCTTGACCTTGGCCACCCACGCCTGGAAGTCGGTGGGGCTCAGGGACAGCGTGGCAAAATGCATGTCGGAAAAACCGGGGCCGTTGTAGTTGGCGGCAATGCCTCTGAACTCGCCGGTCTCGTTGGCGATCAGGTGCAACTTGGTCTGCATGCCGGCCATGGCGTAGATCTGCCCGCCCAGGGCCGGGATGAAGAACGACGTCATGGCCGCGTCGGAGGTGACGGTGAAACTCACCGGCGTATGCACCGGCAGGGCCAGCTCATTGACACTGGCGATGCCCAGGTCGGGGTAGATGAACAACCATTTCCAGTCAGTCGCCACCACCTGCACATTGATCGGTGGCGTCTCTGAGTCGAGCGGACGATAGGGATCGAGTGCGTGGGTGGTTTTCCACGTCACCCATCCCAGGGCAATGATGATCAGCAACGGAACGCCCCATACCACCGCTTCGATTTTGTGCGAGCTGGCCCAGCGCGGTGAGTAACGGGCCTTTTTATTGGTGGCGCGGTAGCGGTAGGCAAACACAAACGTCAGCACGATCACTGGAACCACTACCAGCAGCATCAAGCCGGTGGCGAGGATAATCAGGTCGCGTTCATCGGTTGCAACCTGCCCCTTGGGGTTGAACACAATCAGGTTGCAGCCGGTTAATAAGAAAATGCTGGCGATATATACCAGGCAATAACCAATCGCTCGTTTCATGCCTTGCTCCTGTATTGAAAACTTCCGTTGTTACGGTGCCGAAACGGTGGCGCCGGTGTTCGCAAGTTAAGTAAGCGAAACGCAGGCGCTGCGCTTGTTAGTGCGTGGCGCAGTCAAGTGCTTAACGCCAGGCAATACGGCGCCGCCAGTGGAAAAACTGCATCCACTGCCCGGATCTGTTGGCTTTCTCGGCCGCTCTGCGGGGCGTGTTTCACCGCGCTCCCGAACATTTTGAATAGACGTCCGGGGGTTGGTTTAACAATTTGTTACTTCGCCTGACGAACGGTTTAACAAGCGAAGCGGCAATAGCTTTTTATAGGCGCATGATGCACTTGGCCTTGGAAAAAAGACGGAATCCCTGCTAAAGCATTCAGGTCTTACGTGAAGGCCAACCCACTAACGGTCTGGGAGAACAGTTATGTTTATTCGTGGTAATACCTATAAGGCTTGGGCCGAAAAGGCTCTCGAGGAAGAGTGCTTTACCCAGGAAGTGGAAAACGGTTGCCATATCGAAGTCAGGGCCCGGGAGCGTGAAGACGCCGATATTGAAGTGCTGATCAGCGTCTATACCGCCACGGGGCAATGTGTGGTCGAACGCACCCAGCAGTTGCCTGGCGCGCAATGGTCCGTACACGACGCGCTCAAACGCGGCATCGATCAGGCGGAACGGATTGCCGGCGGGGAATCGGGACGGCTGCCCTGCGCCGACGCGCACCTGCACGACGACGATTGACGGGGGCGCATCGCTGGATTTCCAGCAGAAAACGGAACTTTGGCGGCGCGGGCATTTTCCATTGTAGATAGCCCCGCGTCAGCCGGCCCGTGCCGGATGATCGCTCTTTGCAACCCACGCCAGAGCCGCCCATGTCCGAATCCAGCTTGAGCCAAGCCGCACCCTCCAAACCGTCCTTGCGCCGCGCCGTAACGGGCCCGATGTTGTTCCTGTTCATTCTCGGCGATGTGCTCGGTGCCGGCGTGTATGCGCTGGCCGGCACCATCGCGGGCGAGGTGGGCGGGGCGATCTGGGTGCCGCTGCTGGTGGCGTTGTTCTTTGCCATGCTCACGGCAGGCTCCTATGCGGAACTGGTGACCAAGTACCCCCATGCCGGCGCCGCTTCGGTGTTCGCCGAGAAGGCATTCAAGTCACCGCTGATTTCGTTCCTGGTCGGCTTCAGCATGCTCGCCGCCGCCGTCACCAGCGCGGCGGGGCTGTCCCTGGCGTTTGCCGGCGACTACCTAGCGGCGTTCGTCGACGTATCACCGCACCTTGCCGCGCTGATATTTCTGGTGGTGATCGCACTGCTCAATGCACGCGGCATCAAGGAGTCGTTGGGCGCCAACATGGTCATGACCTGCGTCGAACTGTCCGGGCTGCTGTTGGTGGTGGTGGCCGCGGCCTGGTGCATACAGTCCGGCGAAGCAAACCTCGGCCGCGCGCTGGAGTTCAAGGCCGGGGTCAACCCGATGCTTGCCGTACTGGGCGCCGCGTTGTTGGCGTTCTATTCGTTCGTCGGTTTTGAAACGTCGGCCAATCTGGCCGAAGAAATACGCGGCGTGCGCAAGGTCTATCCACGTGCGCTGTTTGCCGCGTTGGTAACGGCGGGCATCGTGTATATGGCGGTCGGTGTCGCCGCGTCGGTGGTGCTGCCGATGGACAAGCTGACGGCCACCTCCGCGCCGTTGCTCGAAGTGGTGCGCGCCTCGGGCTTGAGCATCCCGCCCCAGCTCTTCGCCTTCATTGCACTGGTGGCGGTCGCCAACGGTGCGCTGCTGACCATGGTCATGGCCAGCCGCCTGGCCTATGGCATGGCTCGCATGGGCTTGTTGCCGGAGCCGCTTTCGCGCGTGCTGCCCAAGCGGCGCACGCCTTGGGTCGCGATCATCGCCAGCACCCTGGTGGCCATTGCCTTGACCTTGACCGGCACCCTCGCGGCGCTGGCCGAGACGGTCGTGCTGTTGCTGCTCTTTGTGTTCCTCAGCACCAACCTGGCGGTGCTGGTATTGCGCCGCGACACCATCACCGAACAGCATTTTCGCGTGCCGACCTGGGTGCCGGTGCTGGCGATTGTTTCGTGCCTGATCCTGCTCAGTCAGCAAAGCCTGGACACCTGGTTGCGCGGTGGTGCGCTGATGCTGCTGGGCATTGCACTGTACGCGTGCAACCGCTTGGCGACACCGGTTGCCGAGCCTGGGCGTCTTGGCTGAAGCTCGACAGCTCCCACAGGGGATCGGGGGGGCGGGTTAGATTTGCGGTGCAGCGACTGGCCCAATCTCAGTCGCGACGAAGATCAACTGTGGGAGCTGTCGAGCCCCAGCGAGGCTGCGAAGGCGGCGGCACTGCTGGCATTTTTGTTGCCTGACACTCCGCTTTCGCAGCCTCGCTAAAGCTCGACAACTCCCACAGGGGATCGCGAGTTGGGCTCATCGGAAGAAGATAACCGTATCTTTCTTCCGACGAGCATCAGCCTGAAACCACACGCACGACCCTCAGGGCTTGAACACCGCCCGCAGGCAATTATCGGTTTTTTCCTTGAACAGCTTGTAGCCTTGCGCCCCGTCTTCCAGGCTCATGGGATGGGTCAGCAGATAGGCAGGGTCGAGCTCGCCTTTCTGGATGTGCTCAAACAATGTCGGTGCGTAACGCTGCCCCGGTTGCTGCCCGGACTTGAGGGTCAATGCCTTGTTGACGATCGCGCCCATGGGGAACTTGTCGAGCAACCCGCCGTACACGCCGACCACCGACACCGTGCCGCCTTTGCGGCAGGCGCGTATGGCCTGCCTGAGCACGCTGCCGCGTTCGGTGTGCAGCCTGAGCAGTTGCTTGGCCTTGTCATAGGCGTAGTCGATCTCGGTGCTATGCGCCTCCATGCCCACGCAGTCGATGCAGCGGTCCGGCCCACGGCCGCCGGTCAGCTCCAGCAAGGCGTCGTGCACATTGGTTTTCTCGTAGTTGATAGGGATGGCCTTGCCGCGCTCTTCGGCCAGGCGCAGCCGGTCGGGGTAGCGGTCAATCGCAATCACCCGCTCGGCGCCCAACAGGTAGGCGCTGCAGATCGCCATCTGGCCAACGCCACCGCAGCCCCATACTGCCACGGTGTCGCCGGGCTGGATATCGGCGTTGTCCGCGGCAAAGTAACCGGTGGGCGCCGCGTCCGAGACAAACAGCGCCTGTTCATCGGTCACGCCTTCGGGCACCTTGAACAGGTTGACGTCGGCAAACGGCACCCGCACATAGGTCGCGTGGCTGCCGGGGTAACCGCCAAAGGCGTGGCTGTAGCCGATGATGCCGCAGCACGGCTGGCCGTACATCAGGTCCGTCGCCGACGGGTTTGGGTTGGAGTTGTCGCAACAGGAAAAATCGCTGCGCTGGCACGGCTCGCAGTTGCCGCAGCCGATGATCGAGATGGTGACCACTTTGTCACCCTTGCGCAGCTGCGTGACGCCTTTGCCGACCTCGACCACTTCGCCCATGAATTCGTGGCCAATGATATCGCCGGGCTTCATGGCGGGTACGTAGCCGCCGAGCAAGTGCAGGTCCGAACCACAGACCGAGGAGAGCGTTACGCGGATGATCGCGTCCCGTGGGTTGAGGATCGCAGGGTCGGCGACATTGTCGACTTGCAGCAGGTTGGGGGCTTGCCAGGTGAGTGCGCGCATCAGTGATGTCCTCCTTCAATAACCACGCCGGTCTTGGCTGACGGCTGATCGGTCGTGACCTGGTCAGTGCCGGCGTGTACGTAAAAAAAGTCGTCGTCCTGGTCCGGCCTGAGGCGATTGTTGCTGACCTCGCCGGTCTCCAGTTGCTGCTTCACCGCCTGCAGGGCGTTGAGCAAGGCTTTGTCGCTGAACAGGCTGATCGCACGGGCCAGGCCATAACCCAATGTGCCCATTGCCGGCTTGCACACCACCACGGCCTTGACCTGGGTTCCACGGCCGGCCGGGGCCGGTGTCACGGAGACGCTGATGTCGTGCGCCCAGCGCGCGTCGCCCGGGGTTTTCCAATGCAGCACATTGGGATCCTGGGGGTCGCTCTGCACCAACGTGCATTGCAGGCGCCGCCCGGCCGGCGCGCGGAGGTTCCAGCGCGCGGTGTCCGGGGTCAGTTGTTCAACGCTGTCGACCCAACGCAGCAAAGGGCCGATGTTCTCGGGCCTGGCGATGAAGGCAGACACTTCCTCCAATGGACGCATGATCGTAATGCTGCGCGTGATCGCCTCGCTGATCGGCCATTGGTGTTCGCTGCTGAATTGCGCTTCGTAGGGGGTGGGCGTCAACGCCTGCTTCAGCGCGCAGTGCCCGGCTGCACCGCGAAACACGCCGTAGGCGCCCGCCGCGATCTGCAGTACGCCGCTCAACCCGCCCTTGCGCCAGCCGCGCAGTAAAAGGGCAGCGCCGGCCGTCAGCGACAGCGTGCGCTCAGCCTTGGTCATCGTGCCGCTTCGGTGCGCGTCAGGCGGGGTGTGGGTCGATATCAGGGGCTGGTCAGTCATGGTTCGATCCTCCGATGGGTGTGTCTGCGATAGAAAATCGCGCGCCGTTTGAGGTTCCGCCGCATTTCAGAATTGGGGATGAAAGGTGTCGCGCTCTTCAAGTTCACGCTGTCCGCTGTAATGCATGCTTACACTTTGGAATAAACAACCCTTGCGTATATAGGGGTGCCTGCACTGGTCACGGTCTCGCTGAAGAAGGGTGGCCTTATAAACGGCGAAAAAAAGCCCGTACGGAGTACGGGCAAGACAGGAGTTTTTACCAGAGCCTGGAGTGAACAGACTCAGTAGTGAGAAACAAGAAAAGTGGAAACGGTTTTGTTTTTTTCATGAACTGCCGACGAATGGTCGTATTGCAAGGGCGCCGCAATCTGGTGCAACTAAAAAGACTTATAAGGGGAAAAAAATCTGAACCTTCGTACTGCGCAAATAACAAAAAAATTATCAGGAGCGCATATGAAAAATTCTTTATACATCATCGAATATGAATACCATCATGAGCCGAAGTCTTTCATTATAAGAGCTGAGGCCATGAACAATGCCGAGGCGTGGCATTGGGCATCCTGCGATGCGGGAATCGGTATAATTCCACGGTCGCGCCATGAAAAGATCAAGCGGGTCAGCAAACCTCTTGCGGAACGCTACGGCCTGGAGAATGTCAGGTGGCGTCCTTCCGGCAGCGTTCCGTTTATTGCGCAGCCCTATGTACCGCCGCCACCCGATTGAGTGTAACGTTAATAGAGTACATTCGTTTGGGTTTAGCGTTAGTTGAACGTAAGTCTTACTGTTTTCTTCGACGTTCCTGCAACATACATAACTTGAGGACGCTGCGTTGAAGTGCGTCCTTCATCACGTCGGCCAGATACTGTTGCCTGCATGTCGGGCAGAGCATGTCGGAGGCCGTGGACACCAGGTAGGCGGGTTCGTCAGTCGTAGGCTCAAAAGGTTGTTTGCATTGAGCGCATCCGCGGTTCGCTTGTAGATCAGACACATCGATTCCTCCTTGAATTGAAACGGTCACCCACAATCAATTATGACGTGATTGTTTTCAACAAAAAAAGGGAAGATTTTCAAACGAGCGCTTAGTTGATATTTAAACGCCAGTATTGGAGTTTCAAAGGGGGAGCGTTCGGACAGCTGCCGAACGCTTGGTCTGGCAGGTTCAGGTCTTGAGTTTTTTGCTGCGAGTTTTTTGCGCGGCGGACGAGGGCGCCGTCTGACGTTTCGAGCGGTCCGGCGTGGGGGGCGTGACACTGCTTTCGATCGAGCCCGACAAACCATCGGTCTGTGCGGGCACCAGTTCGTCCCTGGCTTGCAACCAGTGCACAAAATCCTGGCCGTCAGGCTTACCTTGCTGTTCCCAAATGCGGTAGGCGGTGAGTCGAATCGTTTCTTCGTCCATTGAGGTTGCTCCCGTTCTGGTTTAAAGGCGCTAGGAGTGAATGAAGCTGCTTACAAAATCGGCTTTGACGACCGGCAGTTCGATTGCATGGATCAGGCCGGCGGACATGGCTTGTTGCGGGTCAAGAATGCGCGGCGCCGCGATCAGGTACTTTTCCGTTTCGAGTTTTTCCCTGGCGTCTTGCGTGCGCTCGGCGACGATGCGTGCATACAGCTGCAGGTCGTAGTCGAGGCTCATGGCATATTCGGACATGCGCGAGTGGTCCACGGCACCTTGGACATGCCAATGGAACGGATGGAACAGGAATTTGCTGTGACTGCAGGCCGTCCTGCGTTCACCGGCCAGGAAGATGATATTGCCCATCGACTCCACGGTGCCCAGGTTGTGGGTATGTACCGGGATCGGCAGCGACAGCAGGAAGTTGTACATGGTGAAGCCGTAGCTGCATTCGCCGCCCATGGTGGCGATATTCACTACCAGGCCCGAAGCGTCCTGCTGCACGGCCAGGGAGGCTTTTTCGATGAGTTGGCTGCAGGTTGAGGCGGTGACCGGTCCGGTAAAGTTAATAATGTGTAAAGGCATGGTGTCCCTCATCAATCAAGGCAGGGGAGCATGGCTCCCCTGCATCAAGCACATTAACTGTTGCGTCCGCCACCATGGCTGTTCTGCCCGCCTTTACGGCCAGCTTCGGAGGCTTTCTCGCGGTCGTTGGCAAAGTTGCCGCCACTGTTCTGACCGCCTTTGCTACCCGCTTCGGCCGCGCGCTCGGGATCATTCTTGAAGTTCCCGCCGCTGTTCTGGCCACCTTTGCTACCCGCTTCGGCGGCGCGCTCGGGGTCGTTCTTGAAGTTGCCGCCGCTGTTTTGGCCACCCTTGCTGCCGATCTCCTGGTAGAACTCTTTGTCATGGGAAGCCGAAGTGGCTTCGCCACCTTTTTTACCGGCTTCGCTGACGCTCATTTTGCCATCATTGTCTTTAGTGCTCATGTTCAGTTACCTCGTCGTTATGTCGGTTATACAACTTTCATTTCGATTTAGCGGGTACTTACCTGGCGCAGTTCATGGCGCAGGTTATAACTGCCTTTCACACAGCGGGCGCGTTTGCGATCCGCCGATAGTTGATTCAGCCAGTTCAACGACTCGCCGATGCTCGTAACACGGGGACGCGTTGGGCCGTTCGATGACCCTTGCGTCAATGCGCACTTGCATACTGGGCCGATGATGCAATTCGCTTCGCTGATGTTCCACTGACGTACGCATGGTAAGTTGCCTCTTTATATCGTTACGACTTGCGGCCGCCGCCGTGACTGTTCTGGCCACCTTTACGGCCAGCTTCCGAGGCTTTCTCACGGTCGTTGGCAAAGTTGCCGCCAGACGCCTGGCCACCTTTCTTTCCCGCCTCTGATGCTTTCTGGGGATCGTTGGCGAAATTGCCTGGGTTTTTATTACTGGTCGTCATAGTAGTACTCCAACTGTAATTGAGGTTTCGCTGACGCCCGTTTACTGCAACGGACATATGTTCCGATAAGGCCAGCCTTCGAAATGTTTTGAGAGTTTTTAAAAAGGGCGATGAACGGTAGTTAGTCGCTAAAAACTTATACAAGTGGAGGATTTAATTGCCGCTTCGTATAAGTTTTGCACGCTGACAAGGGAGGAGATGATATTAAGTTAATAGCATCGCTCGCCGCTTGGCTTATAGAGATAGAAGGGGCCGTTAAATAAGGAACCTCTTGGACGAGCCGACACCCTAACGTACGCCAAGACTTGGAGGTGCTGCATGCCAGGTCCCTATTTCTGAGAAGGAGGAAATGATGCCTGACCTGTCGACACCCGATGAGGCAACTCCGCGCAGTTGGCTGAGCCATGTGTCCAGTCAAGGATGGGCCGGCGCGTTGTTCTGGACCACCACGGTTGCCGTGACGCTGTTGCTGTTGGTCAGCGGGTACAGCGCCATCGTCGGGGCCGATGAGTCCAACCTGCGTTATGCGTTACTGGGAGGCCTCAGCGGTTTCGCGGCGACGGCCCTCGGTGCGACGGCAGCGATGGTGCTGCGTGACATCAGTTCACGCACCCAGGACACCCTGCTCGGTTTTGCCGCCGGCATGATGCTGGCGGCCAGTTCGTTTTCCCTGATCCTGCCGGGTATCGAGGCGGCACAGGGCATTACGGCCAACCCGATGTGGGCCGCGTGCGTGGTCGTCCTGGGGCTGGGGCTCGGCGTCGCGCTGATGATCGGCCTGGATCGCTTCGTGCCCCATGAACATTCAAAGTCCGGCCGCAGAGGCCCCCAGACCGAACGCTTCAATCGCGTTTGGCTTTTTGTACTCGCCATTACTTTGCATAACCTCCCGGAAGGCATGGCCATCGGTGTGAGCTTTGCCAATGGCGACCTTCGCGTCGGCATGCCCCTGACCACCGCCATTGCGATCCAGGATATCCCGGAAGGTTTGGCGGTGGCCCTTGCGCTGCGCGTCACCGGGGTCTCAGCCGTTCGCGCCGCGCTGATTGCAATCGGCTCGGGGCTGATGGAGCCCTTGGGCGCGATAGTGGGGCTGGGCGTTTCCAGCGGGTTCGCCCTCGGCTACCCGATTGCCTTGGGGCTTGCAGCCGGCGCCATGATCTTTGTGGTCTCGCACGAAGTGATTCCCGAAACCCACCGCAACGGTCACGAAACCCCGGCCACTCTTGGCTTGATGCTCGGCTTCGCGGTGATGATGTTCCTGGACACTGCGTTGGGGTGACGGGGCGACGGCATCGCGAGCGGCGAAAATAATCTGAACAAGCGTACAACGCATCCAGTCATTTTTGATGTGTAAGGCGCCGAGGCGATGGCGCCATTTGTCATTCACCCGCCCGTGATCGAGAGCCAAGAATGTCTGATATACGAAGCGAAGCCAGCGGCGACGCCACCCAACATGGTCAATTATTGAAGCAGCTCCTGATGGCCCGTGGGCCAGGCGGGCAAGAGGACGAAGTCCGCGAAATCTGCCTGCATGCCATGTCACCGCTTTGCGACGAAACCTGGGTTGATCCCGCCGGCAACGTCGTGGGTTTGATCAGGGGCCGGCGAGAGCGCAGCGAACCCAAGCGTGCGATCAGGGTCATGGCGCATATGGATGAAATCGCCATGGTTGTGAAATGCATCGATGACGACGGCACCTTGAGAGTCACGGCCCTCGGCGGCGCCAATCCGGTGAATTTCGGCATGTGTCCGGTCGACATCCTGGGCGATCAAGACATCATGCCTGGGGTTTTGTCTTTCGGTTCGATGCATGCGACCCAAAATGCACCTCAAGGTGCTGATGTGATGTCCGGAAACGTGCACTGGAACGACGTGCATGTGGTGACCCGCGCTTGCAAAGACACGTTGCGTGCCCATGGCGTGCGGCCGGGAACACGGGTGGTGTTGAGTCGCCACTGGCGTGAACCGTTTCGCGTCGGTGATGCCATCGCGGCGCATTTTCTGGATGACCGCGCACCGATAGCCGCTGTGATCGAAGCCGCGCACCAATTGAGCCAACGTCGCGATGACTTGGCCTGCGACGCCTACTTTGTGTTTACGACTCTGGAAGAAGAGTGCAACGCCGGGGCGATGTACGCCTCGGCGACGCTGCCCGGCGATACCACCATCGCGGTCGAGGTCGGCCCGGTGATGGCCGAGTACGGAACACAGCTGAGCATCAATCCGATCATCAATACCGGCGACGAAAAAGGCTACTACACCCGCACGGTCGTAGCGTCCCTGGCCGCTGCCGCAGAGCGCTGTGGTTACACGCCCCAATATGCATTGCTGGTTGATTTCGCGTCGGATGCCAGCGCAGTGTTGAGCAATGGTTCATCGGCCCGGGCCGGGTGCATCTCGATACCGACAGAAAACACGCATGGTTATGAATTGATTTTGGACGGGGCCATCCAGGCGTGCTCGGCGTCGCTGTGCGAGTACCTGGGCACCTGCTGATCGCTACTCAGGGAGATATTGGTATGAACACAGCCGCGGCAACTATCGAGTTCCTCAAATCCAACGACCTGGTGATCACCACCGCTGAATCCTGCACCGCCGGCAAGATAGTCACGTTGCTCTCGGAAGTTCCCGGGGGCGGCGCGTTCATCGACAGCGGCTACGTTGTCTACTCGCCAGAGGCGAAGCAGCGGTTGTTGAACGTGCGCGCCTACACGATCGAAACGTTCAACCTGACCAGCTGCGAAGTCGCCAGGGAAATGGCCCAGGGCGCATTGCGTGACAGTGAGGCCGACGTCGCTGTGGCTACCACGGGCATCCTCGGCCCGGATGACATGGACGGCATACCCGCCGGCACAGTCTGCTTTGCCTGGGCGTACCGCGGCCCGCAGGGCCTGTGCCTGTTCAGCAGGAAGGAGCGATTTATCGGCTCGCGCGAGCAGGTGCAGCTGTATGCGGCGGTTCACGCGTTGGAGCGTCTGCCGTATTTTTATGAGCGGGCGGTGGCGGGGGAGAGAGGCTGAGCAGCCGTTTTCAACATTTTTATCGCAGTGGAATGCGTTTGAGCTTATACACTCAGGGAAGAGCCAAAGACGTCGAGAACAGGCGCGTTTCAACACCCGTGCATTGAGGAGCAGGTATGTTGCAAGTCGACGAGTTCCCCACAAAAACAGGGGAACCCAGTGAATACGAGAGCCTGCTCGCAATGGGCACTCACTCGCTCAATGCCATTCCGGGGGCTATTTACCTCTGTGATCGCGACGGATGGCTGGTCAGGTTCAACAGCGAAGCGGTCAACCTGTGGGGAAGAACACCTGCCCTGGGTGAGCATGGGGACCGTTTTTGCGGCTCGTATCGGCTTTACACCACAGGCGGCGCGCCGTTAGCCGTCGACGAATGCCCGATGGCCTCGACGCTCAATGCAGGCCTGCATGCGCGTAACCAGGAAGTCTTGATTGAGCGCCCGGACGGGTCGCGGTTCGTAGCGCTGATGAATATCCGCACGCTGAGAGACCGGCATGGCGCTATCCGGGGCGCGATCAACTGCTTTCAGGACGTCTCGGCGCATCACGCCATCGCCGAAGAACTGCGACGTAAAAGCACCGATCTCGAAGACTTTTTCGAAAACAGCGCCGTGGGCCTCCACATCGTCAGCGGCGAGGGCATTATTCTGCGGGCCAACAAAGCAGAGGTGTCGCTGCTGGGCTATTGCGCAGACGAGTACATTGGTCGTCACATCACCGAATTTCATGTGGATGAACCGGTCATCGGCGACATCCTCAACAAGCTCGGCAGCGGTGATTGCCTCAACAGTTACCCGGCGCGTCTGAGGGCCAGGGACGGCAGCATCAAACACGTCGCCATCACCTCCAATGGACGATTTGAAGACGGTAAATTCTTCAACACGCGGTGCTTCACGATCGATGTGACCCGCGTGCATGACGCCGAAATCGAGCGCCAGGAAAGCGAACGACACATGCGCAATCTGCTGGAGGCGCTGCCGGCGGCCGTTTACACCACCGACGCCGAGGGGCGCATCACGTTCTATAACCGTGCGGCAGTCGAGTTGTCGGGGCGCACGCCGCAACTGGGCGACCAGTGGCGCGTAACGTGGAAACTGTTCAACACCGATGGCACCTATCTTCCTCACGACCAATGCCCGATGGCCGTGGCGCTCAAGGAAAACCGGTCCATACGGGGCGTCGAGGCCATCGCGCAGCGGCCGGATGGCACCCGCGTACCCTTTGCGCCGTACCCGACCCCTCTGCACGATGCGGACGGCAACCTGATCGGCGCCATCAACATGCTCGTGGATATTACCGAGCGAAAGCAGGCCGAAGACCGACAAAAAAACCTGATTGACGAGCTTAATCATCGGGTCAAGAA
Source organism: Pseudomonas sp. SWRI18 (assembly GCF_014268345.1). NCBI lineage: Bacteria > Pseudomonadati > Pseudomonadota > Gammaproteobacteria > Pseudomonadales > Pseudomonadaceae > Pseudomonas > Pseudomonas sp. SWRI18. The sequence continues at coordinate 158,773 of NZ_JACCQQ010000005.1, read as the reverse complement.
CACGCTGGCGACGGTCCAGTCCCTCGCGGCCCAGACAGCGCGCAATGCGTTGGATGCCAAGGACGGGTATACCCGGTTCGAAGGCCGACTGCTGGCGTTGTCGCGTGCCCATGACCTGCTGACGAAGCGGCATTGGGGCTTTACGCCGCTGGGCGTGCTGGCCCATGAAGTGTTAATTCCGGTGGTGGGCGCCGAGCCTGCCCGCATCACGATCACCGGTGATGCTGTCGAGGTGGACACCCGCATGGCCTTGAGCCTCACCATGACCCTCAATGAATTGGCAATCAACGCCCTTAAATATGGCGCGATGTCCACCGAGGCCGGGACGCTGTCCGTCAGTTGGCGCGTGCAACCCCAACCGAACGGCGCGCTACTGAGCCTGGACTGGCGCGAACAGGGCGGCCCCACGGTGCTGACGCCTGTGCGCGAAGGCTTGGGTTCGCGATTGATGAAGCGCTGCATCGAACGCGATTTGGGCGGTTCCTTTGAGCTCGACTTCGCCCAAGAGGGCGTTCACTGTCGCTTCTCGTTCATGGTCGCTGAGAACAAAACATGACCTCGTTCACAGGGATCAGGGTGCTCCTGGTTGAAGACGAGGGCGCCATTGCGATGTTGATCGAGGAAATGCTCGAAGACATGGGCTGCACGGTGGTTGCCTCCGTGGCCCAACTTGCGAAGGCGTTGCAAGTGGCCAATGGGGTGGAGGCAGACGTGGCGATTCTCGACGTGAACCTGGCTGGAGAGCGCGTATTTCCGGTAGCCCGGGTTCTGCGCGAGCGCAACATTCCGTTTTTATTCAGTACGGGCTACGGCGTCAGCGGCCTGCCGGCAGAATTTGCCGACTGCCCGGTGCTGCATAAGCCGTTTGCCGAGGTGGACCTTCGGCTGAAAGTCGCACTGACACTGGAATATCAGGCAGTAAAACCCGCGACTGACCGTCCCGTCTGAATCCCGCGAAATCTTTTCCATTCATCCCCTCCCGCAAAGCTTCTGTCCGGTCGAACAAAGGTTCCGGCAGGCGAGTGCCTTGATAATCCCTGCACTCAACCCCACCGCTGCAACGAGCACCGCGTCCCGCCATGAACCTGCGCACCTTCATCCGTAGCCACTGCCTGAACTCCAGGCTCGCCACGCATGCACTGATCCGCCTGCATCAGTTGCTGTCTTCCCTGGCCGCTCATCTGGCCCGGCGCGGCTTCGATTCCAACACATGCCCGGCCACCAGTGACGAGGCCGCGCTCGATCGTCGCATCAACACCCTGTGCCCCGAGTTGGCCGCCACCGTATTCAGCAACGCCCGCGACGGGATCATCCTGGTCGACCCGTTCGGCCGCGTCATCGCCATGAACGAGGCCTTCAGCCGGCTCACCGGCTATGGGCGCGACGAAGTGCTGGGGCGGGCGTTGAATTCCCATCGCATGGTGCGTCGGCTCGCAACGTTTTATGCACCGATGAAGAACGCGCTGGATTTCCACGGGCATTGGTCCGGTGAGATCCAAAGCAGCCACAAGGATGGACGGGAGATGACCTCGCGGATCAGCGTCAGTGCGGTGCATGACCGTCACGGCAATGTTCAGCACTATGTGGCGCTGTTCAGCGACATGACGCAGATGAAGCAGCGCCTCCAGTTGCTGGAACGGGATGCCCGGTATGACGCGCTCACCCAGTTGCCCAATCGCTTGCTGTTGGCCGAGCGGATGCGCCAGGCGCTGGGCCAGGCGGCTGTGGACCAGCAGAAGGTAGCGATCGTGTTTATTGACCTTGATGGGTTCAAGGCGCTTAACGACAGTTATGGCCATGATTGGGGTGATCGGGTGTTGCAGATTGTCGCGGCGCGGATCAACGCAACGCTGCGCGAAGGTGACACGTTGGCGCGGCTCGGAGGCGATGAGTTTGTCGCCGGGCTCGTGGGTTTGCAGGCGGTGGAAGACAGCGAACCTTTGCTCAAGCGGATGCTGCAGGCGGCCAACGCACCGATTTTGATTGGCACGCAGACAGTTGAGATCGCCGCGAGTATCGGCGTGGCATTTTATCCAGAGCATGGGACGCAGATCGATGGCCTGATCAGCAAGGCGGATCAGGCGATGTACCTGTCGAAAAAGGCTGGCGGTAATCGGTTGGCGTTTTGTCCGACGCGGCTTGTTTCGCTCAATAGCGAAGCCTGACGGTGGTGCCCAGGGTGCGTTCGCTGCCGGTCATGACGCCGTAGTCACCGGCGCCGAGCAATGAATACACGGCGGTGATGTACTGGCGGTCGAAGACGTTGCGCACCCAGCCTTCCACTTCCCAGGCACGGTCCTGGCTGCGCAAGCCAAGGCGCAGATTGGTCAGCCCATAGCTGGGTTGATAGCTGCCTTCGCCGCCTTCAAGGGTGCCGTAGTAACCGGTTCTGAAGCTGTAGTCGATGCCGCTGTAGGCTTCCAATCCATGGGCCAGCGGGTGACTGTGGTCGAGGCCGCTGCTCAAGCTCCATTGCGGCGCATTGTAGAGACGATCGCCGCTGAGGTCGCAGGTCCATTGGCCCGAGGCCGGTGGGCACGGTGCATTGAGGAAACTGCGGTAGCGCGCATCGCTCCAGGCGAGGCCCAGGCGCCAGGTGAGTTGCGGGCGCAGTTGCCAGGCGGAATCCAGCTCGATACCGCGCAGGCGGACTTTACCGACGTTGATCAGGTTGTCCCGCAGCGGCGGCGCGAACTGCGAGGTCGGCGGGCTGTAGGTGAGCGCCTGGTAGTTGTCGACGTCGGTCTGGTAGACGGCGAGGTCGAGCATTGCGCGGTCCTCCCAAAAGCGCGTCTTCAGGCCCAGTTCCAGGGAGGTGGCGCGCTCCGGCTCGAACGTGGGTGCGGTGAACGGGCCGACCACGTCGAAGTTGATCCCGCCGGCCTTGTAGCCCCGCGACCCACTCACATAGCCCATCACCGCATCGTTGAAGCGGTAGCTGGCGCTGAGCAGGCTGGAGACGTTGTTTTCTTCAATCGAATCTTCACGGTAATAACCACCGCCGAGTGCGATGCCGCGCAACAATTGCCCGCCCGCCTGGAAAGCCGGCGGCAACCCATTCAGCGGGGCCAGGTTGCTGACATCGCGCGAGACCCAGCCGTCCTTGCGCTCCTGGCTGTAGCGCAGACCGGCGGTGAGTTCCAGCGGGTCAACCGGACGCCAGGAAACCTGACCGAACAGGGCGCGGCTGTCGCCTTTCTGCTCGCCGTCGTAGCGTTGCCGGGCGCCTTCCAGCAGCATGGCCGGCACCTGGTTTGGCGCGGTGAAGGCAATGCCATAGCGTTTTTTCAGCGCCTCCAGTTGATCGCCGACGAACCACGGCGCGGCGTCCTTGCCGAATGCGACGTCGATCTTGCGGTCGAGCTGCTGACGCAGGTAATAGAGCCCGACGACATAATCGATGGACGAGCCGGCGGTGCCGGACAGACGCCATTCCTGGCTGAACTGCCGATGACCCAACGCGGTGTCGGACGCGGCCACCGACAGCGCGGTGCTGTCGCCGTCGCGGGTAGCGCGGTAGTCCCAGTCGCGGTAGGCGGTGATGCTGGTAACACGCATGGCCTCGTTGACGTCCTGGTTCAATTCCAATGAGACACCGTTCTGCAGGGTCTGCGGATGGCCCGGTGCGTCGATGCGTGTCTCGCGCTGGTAAGGCGCGGGTTCGGCCAGCGGATAACCGAGGAACTTGGCGCGCTGACGGGTCTGGGCGCTGTAATGATTGGCCAACAGTACATTGCCGGCCTCGTTTTGTTCGGCATGGTCGGCGATTAAACGCGCGCTGAAATCAGGGTTTGGCGTCCACAGCAATTGCCCGCGCAGGCCTTGACTGTCGGCGTCGCCGAGGCGGCTGCCATCCTGCAGGTTGTGCACCGAGCCATCGAGCGAGCTGTTGAACACGTTCAGGCGCCCGGCCAGTACGTCGTCCCGCAGCGGCCCGGAAACCACGCCGCGATATTCCCGCAACCCGTGTTCGCCGTAGCTGGCTTCCAGATCGGCTTCGGGTTCAAAGGTCGGCGCGCGAGTGATGATGCTCAGCGCGCCGGCGGTGGTGTTCTTGCCGAACAAGGTGCCTTGCGGCCCGCGCAGGACTTCGATGCGCTCGATGTCCATCAACTCGGTGAAGGCCATGCCCTGGCGCGCCTGGTAAACGCCATCGACGTAGGTGCCGACGCTGCCTTCCAGGCCATCGTTGTAGGCGGTCGCGCCGAAGCCGCGCAAGCCTACGCCGGCGAAGCGGGCGTCATGACCGGACACCACCAGGCCGGGCACCCGTTGCTGGATGTCTTGAAGCCGGTGCAGGCCGGCCGCGTCCAATTGATCACCATAGAGGACGCTGATCGGGATCGGTACGTCTTGCGGCGCCTCCTCGCGGCGTCGAGCGGTGACGCTTGATTCGTCGAGTGTGAGAGTGCCGGGTGCCTCTTGTGCGGCATTCGTCAACGTCCAAGGCAATGCCGCAAGGCAGCCGAGCCAGAGCAGCCGATAACCTGACCACGGCATGCTAAACCTCCCGGGCCATCTCGCGACGCACCGTGTCCGGGCAGGCCAGTTGCTTGACCCACGCCAGCAATTCGCGGCTGTCGGCGGGCTTGAGCAGTACCGCGTCGAACGCCAGAGCGTCTGGATACTGCTGCGGCCTGCGGGGTGGAACCGCCGAATACAGCATCACGGGCAGATGGCCCCAGCGCTTGCGCACCTGGCACAGCAGTTCCCAGCCGTCCATGCCGGGCATCATCTGGTCGCTGATCAGCAGGTCGACCGATTGCCCGGCCAGGCAGATCAAGGCGTCTTCGCCGTTCGCCGCCGTGCTCACGTCAAAACCGTAGCCGGCCAACAGGTCATACAGCCATTCGCTGTTCTGGTCGATGTCATCTACCAGCAGAACATGTTTGCCCCGGCCGTCGAGCGGCGCGGCGTTATTGTCGACGATGCCAAGCTCCAGATCCTGTTCCCCGGCGCATCTAAGGCGCAGGCTGAAACTCAAGTGGCTGCCGCCCCGTGCAGTGGCGTGTGGTTCGAGCCGGCTGTCCATGTGCGCCAGCAATTGCGTGACAATCGACAAACCGAGTCCGCTGCCGTCATGGCGCTGCGCATTGCGGCCACGGCGGAACGGTTGCAGCAGGTGTTCGAACTCTTGTGGATCAATGCCGATGCCGGTGTCGATCACGCTGAAGCGCAGCACCACGTCCTCAGCGCTCGCTTGCGGGTGAGCGCTCACCTCGAAACGAACCTGGCCGTCGCGGGTGAACTTTGCCGCGTTCGCCAGGAGGTTCATGAGGATTTGCCGGAGACGCTTGAAGTCGGCCTCGACCAGTGGCGGCAGGTCATCCGCTAGCACTGCTTGGAAGGTGTTGCCCTGACGTGCGGCGAGAAAGCCTGCCTCATCGGCGATCTCCTTGAGAAAGCCGTACAGATAACCCGGCGCGAGGCTCAGTTGCATTTGCTCCAGTTCGCCACGGGAAAATTCGAGCATTTCATCAATCAGTTCCAGTTGCTGGCGGGCATTGCGTTCGATCGTGGCGGGATAATCGCGGTTCGGCCCCGCGTGCAGCAGGCGCGCATAGTCGATGATGCGTACCAGCGGCGAGCGCAGGTCGTGGCTGATCCGCGCCATCAACGCACTGCGGGCCGCCAGGGATTCGCGCAATTGCGCGGTGCGCAGCGCGACGGTGCTTTCCAGGCGTTCCTGCTCGGCCTGGCGTTGTTGGTCGAGGCTGGACAGCGCGTGCTTTTCACGGTCGCGGCTGCGGGCGACTTCCATGATCAGGGTGCACACCAGCAGCGCCACGCCCGCCAGGGTGGACGATAAGCTGTATTTGCTTTGCGGTGACTGCCAGGGCAACTCTTCCTGCGGGAAAAACATCCGCATCAACAGTTGGCCCAGCAAAAGCCCCGGCACCAGCCAGGCCATCGCGCTGTAACTCAGGCGTTTGCGCCAGGCCATGAATAACGTGGCAAGCAGCACTGCGTAGAAACTCATCAGCGACACCTGGACTATTTGCGCACCCTGGACGGAGTCGACGTTCAGCCACCAGAGTCGGCCCAGGATGCAGCCCGACAGGGGCACCCAGTAGCTCCAGCCAATGGTTTTGGGCAGGCGGGATACCTGCAGCAGCACGCGCATGTAGGCCAGGAACAGGACGAACGAGACCGCGCTGGCGCAGGTCAGCCACTCGCGCGTCCAGCCCAGCGTGGCGGGCCAGTAGACCAGGTAGCCGTTGAGGATGCAGGTCAGCAGGATGTAGCTGAGGACCGCGCCGGCGTTCACGGTCAGCAATCGGGAGCGCAGGATCCAGCCAACGATCAGGCCGAACGGCACGACCAGCAGGACAATGCCCAGGGTGAGCCCGTCGCTCAGGTAGGTCTGTTGCTGACTGCGCAGCAGCGCAGGTTCGGACCACAGTTGCGGCTCCAGCAGCATTTGGAAATGGCTCGTCACTCGGACAAATACGGTGACGCTTTCCCGAGCGGCCAGCGAGACCGGGAACGCAGGCTGACGCGTGGGGGGCTGGGGCCATTCGGTCAAGGGATGGGCGCTGCCGGCGTGCGCCGCGCGCCAGCGTCCGTCGGTGTGTTGGTAGACGCGGATATCCTCCAGACGCGGCGCCCCGACGACCAGCAGGCGCGAGCACGCCACGTCGCTCGAATTGGTGAGCTGCACTTTCAACCAGAACGCGGAGCGGCTATAGCCTTGGGTCGGCCAGCCTGGGGTCATGGTGTTGAAACGCGCTTCGGGCAACTGAGCAACGTCTTCCAGGCTCAAGCGGGCCTGGGGGTCCTCGAAAATATGTATCGCGGGCATCAGATCCAGGTGCTCAACCTGGCAGATTTCCACGGGGGCAGCGCGCAGCAGGCCTGCGGATAACACGGCCATCATCAGCAACAGGAACTGTAGAAGCCGCATCAGGCGTGCTCGATGCCCAGGGATTGCTGGCGAAACTGACTGGGCGTCATGCCGATTCGCTGGCGGAAGGCGGTGGCGAAGTTGCATGCATTGCGAAAGCCCACCAGTTCGGCGACGTCCTGCACGCTCAGGGTGCTTTCGCAGAGCAATGCCTGGCCACGACGCAGTCGGGCATCGCGAATGTAGGCGAATACGGTCAGCCCCAAATGCTCACGGAAAATGGCGGAGAGGCGTTTTTCATGGGTGCCGACTTTTTGGGCAAGGCAGGGCAGGGAGGGTATATCGTCCAGCTGGTGTTCAATCAATCGCATGGCCGCCCTCAACACGATTTCATCGCCCTGTGGTAATGGTTCGGCCAGGCGGTCCTCATCGGGTGGCGGCGCTCGCCAGGTCAATTGCAGATGAATTCGGATGCGCGCCAGCACTTCCTCGGGCGCGTAGGATTTGGGGATGTAGTCCACCGCGCCCACGGCCAGCCCTTCGAGGCGTTCCAATGACGTGTTTGCCGACGACAGGAACAGGATCGGCGTATGCCGGGTGGCCGGCGCCTCGCGCAACAGCCTGCACAGGCTGAAGCCATCCATGTGCGGCATATGAACATCCAGCACGATCAGATCCGGACGCAGCGCGAGTGCCCGTTGATAGCCCTGATGGGCGTCGCTGGCCACCGAAAGGCGCCAGGGCTGGGTCTTCAACAGCATGAGCGTGGCGCGGATATCTTCAGGGACATCGTCGATCAGCAGGATATGCGGCAACGCGTCGGACTCGCCGCCGCCCACGGTCGCTGCATGCCCTTCGTAGTGTCCATTGTTCATTCGCCAGGTTCTCTCATTGCGTGTCGCCAAGTCTTCGCCGGGATAGACACTTTTGCAAAGATTAAGTCAGGTCGCGGGCCGGCGACAAATTGATACAGCAATAGCGGCAGATGAAGCGAGAACTGAAGCGCCCAAATTTGCAATGGGCGGTAAAATCGGGTCTCGTCCGTGGTTTCCGGGAATACCGGCGTCAAGAAGGCATAATGTCGGGCTGCTGAATTTTATTCTAAGAAGTTGTGACCGTTCATTTAAGTGGTCACAAGTTGTCAACCGTAAGGGGGATGCGTAAGCTACCGACATGAACCAGCCATCAAATTCCTCGCCCGGCGTTCGGGGTCCTGCCGAACATGACATTCGGGATCAGATCGTCGCGGCGGCCAACGAGCATTTCAGCCAGTACGGCTACAGCAAGACAACCGTTTCCGACCTGGCCAAGGCCATCGGTTTTTCCAAGGCATACATCTACAAGTTTTTTGATTCCAAGCAGGCGATCGGCGAAGCGATCTGCGCGAACTGCCTGGCTGAAATCGTTGCGGCTGTTGAACAGGCCATTGGTGTCGAGGGTATTTCGGCGACAGAGCGCTTTCGGCGCTTGGTCAAAACCTTGATTTCCACCGGTGCAAGCCTGTTTTTCAATGACCGGAAGCTCTACGATATTGCCGCGTTTTCGGCGTCGGAAAGCTGGCCGAGTTCACAGGTATACGACGCGCAGATCAAGCGCTTCGTCCTGCAAATCGTGCGTGAAGGGCGGGAAAGCGGAGAATTTGAACGCAAGACGCCGTTGGATGAAACGGTAGATTCCATCCATTTTGCGTTGCGGCCTTTCGTCAATCCTTTGCTGCTTCAATACAATCTTGACTTCGTTGAGACGGCGCCCACCCTCACTTCAAACCTGATATTGCGTAGCCTCATGCCATGAGTGCTGGCTGAGGCCTCGCGGTCAATCCTTATGTGACTATCAATATTATTGGTCACTAGTCGCAACAGGCTGTGGTTCAGGCGCTTGCCAGCCACCGCCGAGCGCTCTGAAGGCGGCGACCGCCGCCCGTGCCGATTCTGTTCGAGCTTGCGCGCGAGCATCGGAAGCTCGCAGCAGGGTTTCGTCGGCGTGCAGCACATCGATCAGGCTGGCCGTGCCCTTTTCATAGGCCGTGAACGACGATTGGCGGGCCTGTGTCAGGGCGTCCTCGCCTGTGGTGAGGGTGGTTGCCTGCGCTTCCCGGTTCACCAGGGCGGAGAAGGCGTTTTCGACATCCTCGGTGGCGCGCAATACAGATTGGCGGTAAGCGGCCAGGGCTTCGGCTTCCTGCCCCTTTGCCTGGTCAATCTGCGCGTTTATGCGACCGAAGTCGAAGAGCCTCCAGCGCAGGCCCAAGACGCCTGCCGACTGGCTGGCACCGCCGGTAAACAGGTTGCCGCCGGATACGGCCGTGGCGCTGCCGAGCAATGCGCTCAGTGAAAACTTCGGGTAGTACTCGGCGGTGGCCTCCCCGATGCGCGCGTTGGAGGCCGCAAGCCGGCGCTCAGCCACAATCAGATCTGGCCGGCGGCGCAGCAAATCGGCGGGTGTTCCTGTGTCATTCAATCGTGGCGCCAGAGGAATCGTGCCCTGACTCGCCAATTGCGTTCGATGCGTGCCTGGGGGGGTGCCGAGAATCACATCGAGCGCGTTCATGGCGGCATCCAGGCCGGTTTGCAAGGCCGGTACTGTCGCCTGCACCTGCGACAGCGCACCCTCCGTCTGGCGAACCTCATAGCTGGCGGCGAGGCCTTTGCCATACAGCAGTTGGACTTTTTCCAACAGTTGCTCCTGCGTTTTGACTTGTCGGTTGGCGATGTCCAGCCGGGCCTGCAATCCACGAACCGTGATGTAGATATCAGCCGTCTGCGCAGCGATGGCCAGGCGTGTGGCGGCAGCGCCAGCCTCCGAGGCCTGGTACTCGGCCAGTGCGGCCTCGCGCCCGCGTCGCAGGCCGCCAAACACATCCACCTCCCAGCTCGCATCAAGGTTGAGCTCGTAGGAACTTCCGTATCGATCAAAGCCAGGGGTTGAATTCAACACTTGGCCCAGTGGCGTCTCGATTGACTGATAGGAACGCGCAGCCTGGCCACTGATGTTTCCCGAGGGCAGCAAAGCGGCATTGGCGGCGCCCAGTCCTGCGCGCGCTTGCGTAACGCGCGCCGTCGCTTGTGCCAGGTCCAGGTTCTGCGCAAGCGCTTTAGCGACGAAGTCGGCCAACTGTGGATCACCAAAGCCTTCCCACCACGCGACAAGACTTGCCCGCGGCGCACCAGGCCGTTGTTCAACGGCGGCCTGGCCCATGTATCCACCGGAAAGCGGCGCGTCAGGACGCTGATAGTCCGGACCGACCGCGCAACCCGCTATCAGGCTGGCGCTCACTAAGAGAGCGAGGGGGCGAAGGGAGGGCATTGAGATTCCTTGAATCGAATATTGTGTGTGACCATATTACGACATGGTCACTATCTGTCAATTGGCACTATTGAGTCGCGGCCAGAGCGACCGATAACAAGCACGTGTGCTGGTTTCAGACTGAAGTACCAAGATTGTGACCGTTGACAAATATGGTCACAGGTCTAAAAATATGATTTCCATCCTATTATTGAATCAAGGGAATCTATGCGCCGGCTTCGACCTGTCCCTATTGCCGCTTGCTTGTTGCCTCTTGTCCTGACGGCCTGTGGCGAGTCATCCACCGCTCAAGATCCGCGCACGCAAGCCCCGCTGGTGAGGTCTGCAGCCGTTCAGGGGTCCTCCGCGATCTCGCGTTCATTTACCGGGGTGGTCGCTGCCCGTACTCAGGGCGATTTGGGCTTTCGAGTGTCCGGCAAGATCCTTGAGCGTCTGGTTGACACCGGCCAGACCGTAAAGCGTGGCCAGCCGCTCATGCGCCTCGACCCGGTTGACCTGGGTTTGCAGGCGCGGGCACAGCAAGAGTCGGTCACAGCCGCTCGGGCCCGAGCCAAGCAGACCGCGGATGACGAGGCGCGCTACCGTGACCTGGTCGCTGCAGGCGCGGTCTCCGCATCGGCCTATGACCAGATCAAAGCAGCGGCGGATACCGCCAAGGCACAACTGGGCGCCGCGCAAGCGCAGGCAGACGTGGCACGCAATGCGTCGGGTTATGCGGTGCTGGTGGCGGATACCGACGGCGTCGTGGTGGAGACGCTCGCTGAGCCTGGGCAAGTCGTCAGCCCGGGGCAGCCGGTGGTTCGCCTGGCGAGGGCAGGGCAGCGTGAGGCTATCGTGCACCTGCCCGAGACCGTGCGCCCGGCAGTCGGGTCTTCCGCGCAAGCGACACTTTATGGCAGCACCAGCGGTGCTGTCAGCGCAAAGCTCAGGCTGCTGTCGGATTCGGCGGACCGTATGACTCGCACCTTCGAGGCGCGGTATGTGCTGGAGGGCGCACTGGCGAATGCGCCACTGGGTTCGACCGTCACACTCAGGATTGCAGACGGTGCGGCGCAGGGCCCGGTGTTGCAAGTACCCATCGCAGCGGTTTATGACCCCGGCAAGGGGACGGGGGTGTGGGTCATCGTCGGTACACCGGCGAAAGTGAGCTGGCGGCCCGTGCAGGTCCTGGGTTTAAGCGACGACTCGGCACGCGTCGCAGGCGACCTCAAGGAAGGCGAGCCTGTCGTCGCCTTGGGCGCACACCTGCTGCGCGATGGCGAAGCGGTGCGGCTGGCTCAACAGGGTGACGCCAAGGTTGCGGGGACTCATCCATGAGCGAGGGTCGTTTCAATCTTTCGGCGCTCGCCGTGCGCGAGCGCTCGATCACGGTGTTCTTGATCTTCCTGATCGCCGTTGCGGGCATCCTGTCGTTCTTCCAGTTGGGGCGCGCGGAGGATCCTCCCTTTACGGTCAAGCAGTTGACGGTCATCACCGCGTGGCCGGGGGCGACGGCCCAGGAGATGCAGGACCAGGTGGCAGAGCCGCTTGAAAAACGCCTGCAGGAACTGAAGTGGTACGACCGCTCGGAAACCTATACCCGCCCAGGCCTGGCGTTCACGATGCTGTCATTGCTCGATAGCACGCCGCCGTCGCAGGTGCAGGAGGAGTTCTACCAGGCGCGTAAAAAGCTCGATGATGAGGCCATCAAGCTACCGGCCGGTGTCATCGGGCCGATGGTCAACGACGAATTCTCGGACGTGACATTCGCCCTGTTTGCCCTGAAGGCCAAAGGCGAGCCACAGCGCCTGTTGGTGCGCGATGCCGAGTCGTTGCGCCAGCGCCTGCTGCATGTGCCGGGTGTGAAAAAGGTCAATATTATCGGGGAGCAGCCCGAACGTATCTTTGTCTCGTTTTCCCATGATCGCCTGGCCACCCTGGGCGTATCGCCCCAGGACATTTTTGCCGCGCTGAACAATCAAAATGTGCTCACGCCCGCAGGTTCCATTGAAACCCAAGGCCCCGAAGTCTTCCTGCGCCTGGATGGCGCCTTCGATAAGCTGCAGAAAATTCGCGACACACCTATTACGCTCCAGGGACGCACGCTCAAGCTCTCTGATGTGGCGACGATCGAACGCGGTTACGAAGATCCCAAAACCTTTCTCGTGCGTAACAACGGTGAAGATGCGTTGCTGCTGGGGATCGTGATGCGCGAGGGCTGGAACGGGCTGGACCTTGGCAAGGCGCTGGATGCGGAGACGGTCAAGATCAACCAAGGCATGCCGCTGGGCATGGCGCTTACCAAAGTCACCGATCAAGCGGTGAATATCGATTCGGCCGTCGGCGAGTTCATGGTCAAGTTCTTCGTCGCACTGCTCGTGGTGATGCTGGTGTGCTTTCTCAGCATGGGCTGGCGTGTCGGCGTTGTGGTGGCGGCCGCTGTGCCGTTGACACTGGCCGTGGTGTTTGTGGTGATGGAGGCCACGGGGAAGAACTTTGACCGCATTACCCTCGGCTCATTGATCCTGGCGCTTGGCCTGCTGGTGGACGACGCCATCATCGCTATCGAAATGATGGTGGTGAAAATGGAAGAGGGCTACGACCGCATCAAGGCGTCCGCGTACGCCTGGAGTCATACGGCGGCGCCGATGCTGTCCGGTACCCTGGTGACGGCGATCGGCTTTATGCCCAATGGCTTCGCGCAATCGACCGCCGGCGAGTACACCAGCAACATGTTCTGGATTGTCGGCATCGCGCTCATTGCCTCATGGGTGGTTGCCGTGGTCTTCACCCCGTATCTGGGCGTGAAGATGCTACCGAACATCAAGACAGTCGAAGGTGGCCACGCCGCCATCTACAACACCCGTCACTACAACCGCTTCCGTCGGGTGTTGACGCAGGTCATTGCGCGCAAATGGCTGGTGGCCGGCACCGTCATCGTTTTGTTTGTGGTGTCGATCCTCGGCATGGGCCTGGTCAAGAAGCAGTTCTTCCCAACCTCGGACCGTCCCGAGGTGCTGATTGAAGTGCAAATGCCCTATGGAACCTCCATCGAGCAGACCAGCGCCACCAGCGCCAAGATAGAAGCCTGGCTGCAACAGCAGGCGGAGGCAAAAATCGTCACGGCCTATATCGGGCAAGGTGCGCCGCGTTTTTATCTGGCGATGGCACCGGAACTGCCGGATCCGTCATTCGCCAAAATCGTGGTGCTGACGGACAGCCAGGAGGCCCGTGAAACCCTCAAGTTGCGTCTGCGCGAGGCGGCTGCCGAAGGCCTTGCGCCAGAAGCGCGGGTCCGGGTCACGCAACTGGTGTTTGGTCCGTACTCGCCGTTCCCGGTCGCCTACCGGGTGATGGGGCCTGACCCGGTGAAACTTCGCGAAATTGCCGGTCAGGTGCAGGACGTGTTGCAGGCCAGTCCGATGATGAGAACCGTCAACACCGACTGGGGCCCGCTGACGCCGACCTTGCATTTCACGCTGGACCAGGATCGTTTGCAGGCCGTGGGTTTGACCTCAAGCGCGGTAGCACAGCAACTGCAGTTCCTGCTGGCCGGCGTACCGATCACGGCGGTGCGCGAGGACATTCGTTCGGTGCAGGTGGTCGGGCGCGCGGCAGGTGATATCCGCCTTGATCCCGCCAAAATCGAAGGCTTTACCCTGGTCGGCACGGCGGGTCAGCGGATTCCATTGTCTCAGGTAGGGGAAGTCGATGTACGCATGGAGGACCCGATCCTTCGCCGTCGTGACCGTACGCCGACCATCACCGTACGCGGCGACATTGCCGAGGATTTGCAGCCGCCGGATGTGTCGAGTGTGATTGTGAAGGAGCTCCAGCCGATCATCGACAAACTGCCGGACGGCTATCGGATCGAGCAAGCGGGTGCAATCGAGGAGTCGGGCAAGGCCGGTACGGCGATGTTGCCGCTGTTCCCGATCATGATCGCCATGACGCTGCTGGTCATCATTTTGCAGGTCCGCTCAATCTCCGCGATGATCATGGTGTTTCTCACCTCACCGCTGGGGTTGATGGGCGTGGTGCCGACCTTGCTACTGTTTCAACAACCCTTTGGTATCAACGCGCTGGTCGGGCTGATTGCGCTCTCGGGCATCCTGATGCGCAATACGCTGATTCTGATCGGGCAAATCCACCACAACGAACAAGAAGGGCTGGACCCTTTCCATGCGGTGGTCGAAGCCACGGTACAGCGGGCCCGACCGGTCTTGCTGACAGCGATGGCGGCAATCCTGGCGTTCATCCCGCTGACCCATTCCGTCTTCTGGGGGACGCTGGCCTACACCTTGATCGGAGGCACGTTTGTCGGAACCATTGTGACGCTGGTATTCCTGCCCGCGATGTATTCCATTTGGTTCAAGATCCGTCCTGAGTCTGAAAGCAGCACGCATACGGCGAAACCCACCCAAGCACTTTCGACTGATAAATGAAGAGGGCTCAATGAATAATCTCAACGGTCAAAAGCGAATCGTCGTCACGGGCGTCGGCATGGTCGGGCCTCTGGGGTGCGGCGTTGAGGAGGTCTGGAAGCGCTTGTTGGCTGGGCGTTCGGGCATCCGCCAATTACCGGCCGAGGTTACCGAGGGAACGGGTGTTGCAGTCGGCGGCCAGGTGCCGTCACTGGAAGAAGACGCCATCGCGGGGTACGACCCGGAGCGCGTCATTTCGGCCAAGGACCGCAAGAAGATGGATCGCTTCATCGAGTTTGCCCTTGTGGCGGCGCATGAGGCGCTTGAGCAGGCAGGCTGGCACCCGACCGAGGAGGCAGATCAGGAAAGGACCGCGACGATTATTGCATCCGGCGTGGGCGGGTTTGGTGTGATTGCCGATGCTGTGCGGACCACCGACACACGTGGCCCGCGCAGATTGTCGCCCTTCACCGCGCCGTCTTTTCTGGCCAACATGGCGGCGGGGCACGTTTCCATCCGGCACGGTTTCAAAGGGCCGCTCGGCGCCCCGGTAACGGCCTGTGCCGCCGGCGTCCAGGCCATCGGCGATGCGGCCAGAATCATCAGAAGTGGCGAGGCTGATATCGCCCTGTGCGGCGGTACCGAAGCGGCGATCGACCGTGTGACCCTGGGGTGTTTTGCCGCGGCCCGTGCGCTGTCCACCGGTTTTGCCGAGCACCCGCAGCAGGCTTCACGGCCGTTTGATCGGGATCGCGATGGCTTCGTGATGTCCGAAGGCGCGGGTTTGCTGGTGATCGAGTCACTGGAGCACGCCCTCGCGCGTGGCGCCACGCCACTGGCCGAGCTGGTGGGTTATGGCACCAGCGCGGATGCCTATCACCTGACCGCAGGCCCCGAGGACGGCAGCGGCGCACGCCGCGCCATGGAGCAGGCACTGCGTCAGGCTGCTGTCAGCCCCCTGGATGTTCAGCACATCAACGCACACGCGACCTCCACCCAGGTCGGTGACAAGGGCGAGCTGGCCGCCATTCGCGCGGTGTTCGGCAGCGGTTCTGGCGTGGCAATCAGTTCGACCAAGTCTGCCACCGGGCATCTCTTGGGGGCGGCCGGAGGCATCGAGGCGATCTTTACCGTCTTGGCGCTTCGTGACCAGGTCGTGCCGCCCACGCTCAACCTGAATCATGCCGATGAGGCGGCTGCCGGGCTTGACCTGGTCAGCCTCAAGTCCCGAGAGATGGCGATCACGCACGCACTGTCAAATGGCTTCGGTTTTGGCGGCGTTAACGCGAGCGTGCTGTTCCGTCGCTGGGCGCCTGAGTCTGAAGGGTAATGGCAGGTTGTACCCAGGAGGCAGCAGAGGAGTCGCTGTAAAGGCAGCAAGGCAGATGCGACGCGCACTCTGATTTACCGGCGGCAGGTCTTTCGCAGGTAAATGTACCTCGGTGTACATCCAGCGGTCATCCACGTACATTCGGGCTACGCATTATTGATAGAAGGTAAACGGGATGCCCGAGTTAAAAAAGGCACGTGGCAAGGCCAAGGACGCGGGCTGGCGCGGCTCGCCGGACGGCTGGCTGGAAGCGGCCTATGAGGCCCTGAAGGAGTCGGGCATCGATGCCGTGCGGGTCATGCCGCTGGCCAAGCGCCTGGGCTTGTCACGCACCAGCTTCTACTGGTTTTTCGAGGACCGCGAGCAACTGCTGGCGGCGTTGCTGTCGCGTTGGCGCGAGACCAATACAGGGGGGCTGATACGGCAAAGTGAAAGTTATGCCGAAAGCATTTCCGAGGCGATCCTGAATGTGTTCGAGTGCTGGCTGAACCCGCAATTGTTCGACTCGCAATTCGAGTTTGCCGTGCGCAGTTGGGCGCTTCAGTCCGCTGAAGTGGCCCAGCAAGTCGCTGTGGTTGACGAGCAGCGTATGAATGCCCTGGCGAACATGTTCAAGCGCTTCGGCTATGACAGCCAGGGCGCTGATGCTCGGGCCCGAACGATCTATCTGACGCAGATCGGCTACATCACCATGAACACGACGGAGTTGATCACTGTGCGCTTTGAGCGCATCCCTCATTACGTGAGCATCTTCACCGGCAAAGTCCCCAAGCAGCGTGAGCTGGATCGTTTCTACGGGAAGTTCGGCTATGCCGAAAAAGAGCCCGGGCTCTTTGTTCCGTTGGCGGAGACTTTCGAAGGCAATGGCGATGATCAATAAAACCCTGGGGATTATTGGCGGCACCGGCTGGTTGGGCGGCGCGATTGCCAGGGCGGTCTTGGCGAAGGGGCTGGTGCCGGCGGCAAACCTGATCATTTCCAATCGCTCGGGCAATCACCCGTTGGCTGAGCAGGGCGCTCGCCTGGTCACGGACAACCAGGCGTTGGTGGATCGCAGCGACGTGGTGATCATCGCGGTGCGCCCCGAGCATTTCGCCAGCCTGAATATCAACGCGACGGGTAAGACCGTTATTTCCCTGATGGCCGGGATTAGCGCACAGACGATTGTCGCGCAGATCTCGGCTTCGGCAGTGGTGCGGGCGATGCCCAACGCGGCGGTGGAGATCGGGCAATCCTTTACGCCTTGGTATTGTTTTGCAGAGGTCGCGGCTACGACGAAACGCTTCGTGCAGAGCGTGTTCGAATGCGTGGGCACGGCCGCAGAGGTACAGCAGGAAGACTGCATCGACTACCTGTCGGCGCTCTCTGGCACGGGCCCGGCTTTCCCTGCCTTGTTGATGACGGCGCTGGCCAATCAGGCGATGGCAGCCGGCATTCCCGCCGATATCGCGCAACGTGCCGCTAAAAGTGTGGTGGTCAACAGCAGCCAGTTGCTGGCCAGTCAAGATGCTCAGCAGATGATCGACGCCTTGGTAGCCTACCGTGGGGTAACGGCCGCTGCCTTGAAAGTGATGATCCATGGGCAATTCGAGGAGCAGATCGGCGAGGCGCTGCGAGAGGGTGCTGCCGTTGCCCGTCGAGGGCTTCAAGCCGGATGAACCGAAAGCCCCTTCACAGGGGCGTCGGGGAGGGCACGCATGCGGTCAGATGTCCTTGAGCAACCGCAGCGCATCGTAGATGGCGGCGTGGGTGTTGCGCGCCGACACCGCGTCGCCGATCCGGAACAGCTGGAAACGGCCCTCGGGGTTGGTCACGATGTTCTGGGTTTTCCCGGCGATCAGGTCGTGCTGTTCGACCGCGCCGTTATTGCTCGAGTGCGGGCGCAGTTCAAAGTAAAGGTCTTCCAGGGGCAGGGTGCCGTGGTTGACCACCACCTGATCGACCACGCGCTGTTTGTGCACCTGGCCGTAATCGCTGCCGAAGCTGGCCACCAACTGACCGTCGCGCTTTTCTACGGATTCGACCCGGTACGTGACCGTGAAGGTGACATTCAGGTCTTGCAGGCTGCGCATGTAAGGCACCAGGTTCATGGCCATCACCTCTGGCGCAAACGAGCGGTCCGGCGTGACGATCTCCAGTTGTGCGCCGCTTCTGGCGATGACCTCAGCCGCCTGTAGCGCCGCGTGGTCACCCGCGTCATCGAAGATCAGCACGTTCCGGCCGGGCTTGACGTCGCCGGAAATGATGTCCCAGGTCGATACCACCAGCTCGTTGCCGTGCTTGAGTACTTCGGTGTGGGGCAAGCCGCCGGTGGCAACGATCACGACGTCCGGTGCCTCGGCCATGACGGTGTCGGCTTCGGCCCAGGTGTTGAAGTGGAACTTGACGCCCAGGCGTTCGCATTGCGCCATGCGCCAATCGATGATGCTGATCATCTCGCGACGCCGCTCGCTCAGTGCCGTCAAGCGGATCTGCCCGCCTGGCTGATCGGCGATTTCAAACACCGTAACAGCGTGGCCGCGCTCACCAGCCACCCGTGCCGCTTCCAGGCCCGCCGGGCCCGTGCCGACCACCACCACCTTGCGCTTGACCGCGGCCTTGGGGATCTCGTGAGGCATGGTGGTTTCGCGGCCGGTGGCGGCGTTGTGGATGCAATACGCGGCGCCGCCCTGATAGATACGGTCCAGGCAATAGTTGGCGCCGACGCAGGGGCGAATGTCCTCTTCACGCTTTTCGATGATCTTGCGCACGATATGCGGGTCGGTCATGTGCGCCCGGGTCATGCCGACCATGTCCACCTTGCCGGAGGCGATGGCGTGTCGCGCCGTGGCCACATCCGGAATCTTGGCCGCATGGAACGTCGGGAAACCGGTGGCCGAGCGGATCTCGCCGGCAAAATCCAGGTGCGGCGAGTTGCGCATGCCTTGGATCGGAATCACGTCGGTGAGGCCGGCATCGGTATCGATGTGCCCGCGCACGACGTTGAGGAAGTCCACCAGCCCACTGTCCTTGAGCATGTGGGAGATCTGCAGGCCGTCGCTGGCACCGAAGCCGCCGGGCAGGTCTTCGTCGCCGGTGTAGCGAACCCCGAGCAAAAAATCTTCGCCACAACGTTGGCGGATGCCGCGCAGGACGTCGAAGGTGAAGCGCATCCGGTTTTCCAGCGACCCGCCGTAGGGCCCGTCGAGGTCGTTGGTCAGCGGTGACCAGAATTGATCCATGAGGTGCCCGTAGGCCTGCAGTTCCAGGCCATCGAGACCGGCGGCCTTCATGCGTTCGGCGGCGTCCACGTAATCCTTGATGATCCGGTCGATGTCCCATTCTTCAAGCTTTTTCGGAAAGGCCCGGTGGGACGCTTCACGCCGATGGGACGACGATACGACCGGCAGCCAGTCAGCCTTGTCCCAGCGCGTGCGGCGCCCCAGGTGAGTCAGTTGGATCATCACCGCCGCGCCGTGCTCGTGGCATTCGTCAGTCAGGTCCTTCATCCATTTGACCACTTCGTCCTTGTACGCCAGCACATTGTTGAACACCGGCGGGCTGTCGCGGGAAACCGCGGCCGAGCCTGCCGTCATAGTCAACGCCACACCTGCCTTGGCACGTTCTACGTGATAGGCGCGGTAAAGATCCTTCGGCATGCCGTCGACCGGATAAGCAGGCTCATGGGAGGTGGTCATGATCCGGTTCTTGAGGGTCAGGTGTTTGATCTTATAGGGCTGCAGCAGGGGATCGCTGGACATGGTGTTGCGCTCCGGGAACAGAACATCAGGCTTGGTTTCGACATAACGGTAGGTTCAATGTTCATACATGTCAATGATTGAGACATAGGTGTACATTTTTCTTGCGTGACGGAAAACCCGGGATTACCCTGCTTTAAGATCGGACATTTACTCTTCTGCTGCCCTGCCAATAACTATTCATACAGTACGCGGAGATGCACCATGACAACGTTGTCCAGTAAGACGTGTATCGGTTGGCTTGCAGGCCTGGCGATGACTGCCGGTAGCCTGATGGCCCACGCCGAGGAACCCACGCCTATCCGTATCGGATGGGTGAATTGGTCGGATACCGAAATCGCTGTAAAGCTGGCGGATACGGCATTGCGCGACCACTTGAAGCAACCGGTCAAATTGGTGCTGGCCGACATTGGCATTCAGTTCCAGGCCTTGGCTAACGGCAATATCGACCTGATCCCAATGGTCTGGCTGCCAAGCACACACAAGTCGTTCTACGACAAATACAAAGACAAGCTCGAAGACCTCGGCGTGCTGTATGAAGGCCGGATCGGCATGGCCGTGCCAACCTCCATTCCCGTGAGCGAGATCGCCAGTGTCGAAGACCTCAACAAGCCCGAAGTGCGGGAAAAGCTTGGCGGCAAGATCCTGACTTCGGAAGTGGGCAATGGTCAGTACAAACTGACGGAAAAGGCCATCAAGGATTACAAGCTCGACGGCTACAAGATGGTCGCCTCTTCAGAGTCCGGCATGTTGAGCGAGCTGGATCGCAACCTCAAGCGTGACAAATGGTCGTTGGTCAACGCTTGGAGCCCACACTGGATGTTCGCCAAATGGCCGTTGCGCTACCTGGATGATCCGAAGCAGGTTTTCGGTGGGGCCGAGCAAATTCACGCGATTGCTCGCAAAGGCTTCAGTGCCGAACACCCCGATGTCGCCCGGTTCTTCTCCAACTTCAAGATTCCCAAGGCTGACCTTGAGAAGCTGATGGCGTCCGCCCGTGACAGTTCGGCGGACAAGGTCGTTGCAGAGTATTACGCTGCCAACAAGCCCCGTTTCGAAGCGATGTTCGGCAGCCAGGCCGGCTCCGCGACACCGGCCCAGTAATAACCCTTATCCGCTAGTTGCGTTGCCGTCTGGTGCCCTTTATACGGGCGTCGGACGCATCGAACGCCTATTCAGGCGATACCCTTGATGACCACAGCCATCGTCGCTTTTCCCTGGATTGAGCGGTCGACCGGGTGAACTGCGTTCTCAGCCCACAGACTTCAACGGAATAGGTCCTTTGATCCTTTCCATCATGGTGGCGCAATACCAATCATCGAACTGGCAGACGCCGGTCTCGGCGGTTTCGGAGTACGGGCCTGGCTCATAAGACGGTGAGGTCACACCGCGCTGCGTGCCCTCCACAAGGATGCGGTCCTGATCGTTGGTGGCGATCCATACTTTGGTCAGGCGATCGATGTCGTAATCCACGCCTTCCACAGCGGTCTTGAGTACCAGCCATTTGGTGGTGACCAAGGTTTCTGTCGCGCTGATCGGCAGCACTCGAAAGCTCAAGGCGTGATCGCCCAGGAAGTGGTTCCAGGTAGAGGGGTAGTTGAAATACAGCAGTGCGCCAATATCCGCTTCGCCAGTGGTATCCAGGCGGCCGTTGACCGCTGGTTTGCCGTCCATGGTGTAGCTCACCGCACCCTTGGACAATGGAATGCGGGTCATGCGGAACTGACCTTTGATATCCATTACCAGGCGGCTTGGCAAGCCGGCTTTTTCGCATTTGTTCCAGTAGGCGGAAAGCTCCGGGTCGTCATCGCCGCTGGTGCCACCTACCGACAGGTTGTCCACGAACGATTGCAGCAGTTCAGGGTGGGAACCGTCGCAGTGGTAGCACTCACGGTTGTTTTCGAAGACCAATTTCCAGTTGCCTTTCTCGACGATGTTGGATTCGAAGGCCACTTTGCAGTCATCCAGGTTGTGCGGGGCGAGAAAGGGCGTTACGGCGTTGCGAAAGGCCTCGAAGTCGGGTGCCTTGCTCGCGACACACACATAGATGAAGGTATTCACGATTTCGCAATGGACGCTCTTGAGGGTGTATTCGGACTTGTCGAAGTCCTGCCCCATGTTCCCGGCGAACAGCAGGTTGCCGTCCAGCTCGTAGGTCCATTTGTGGTAAGGGCAGACCATCTTGGCGACTTTGCCGTGGTCGGCTTCGCAGATTTTTGCGCCACGGTGGCGGCAGGCATTGTGAAAGGCGCGTACCTGACCGTCTTTGCCACGTACCACCGCCACGGGATAGTCACCCACTTGCAGCGTGAAGTATTGGCCAGGCTTTTCCAGTTCAAAGGTATGCCCGGCGAAAATCCAGTCCTTGTGCCAGATTTGCTCAAGATCCTGGCGGTATACACCTTCGTTGCTGTACAGCGCCCCTGGGAGTGAGTGCCATGGTTTGCGTTGCGCAATCAGGTCAAAAACGGTTTCTTTATTATCCATCTTATCCTCCCAGGATAACTAACGTGAGCGCTCACCTTTAACGGTGACTTTATATAGGGCGCAGATGTTCGGCATCGGTGTGCAGCTTAAGAAGTGCGGCAATTTCATATTCTTTTTAGATAGATGACAGCCTATAGGGGCTGATGCAGCGCTCGCAAACGACATTTGCTAGGGGCAATCGATAATTTCAGGTTATCCATCAGATGAGCCGGTTGAAAATATCGGCGCCAGCGTCGCGATGGCTGAGGACGAATGTTCAAGCGAATGAATCGCCTGTTTTACAGCGCGACTTCTTTCAACGCCCAGTTGCGTACAGAACAGATCAAATTTCCTGTCCAGCTCATCTGCCGTCATTGCGGTTTCCGGATCGCCTTTCGCGGCGGTGATCGGGCTGACGATGCGGGTGCCCTCTTTCAAAGTGAGGGTAAGCCTGGACAGAATTTCCTCAGGGAAACGCGCAGAAATATCCGCCGCTTCGTGGATTTCGATGCGCGCACTGAGTGACAGAATATCCGGCGCGGTGATTGAATCACCTGTGACTTCGGCAGGCCCCAGCTTGCCCCTGACAATGAGTGCCGCCAGTGGAAACGCCAAGGCGTATTGGGCTTCGTCCGCGTTGCGGGGTGCATGGCCCTGCAGGCACATAGATTCGTAGAACGTTTCCACGCGGATCGTTTCGATCGCGTCAGCGTTGAGTTGTGGATGCTGGCGTTGTATTTCCAGCATCGCGGTCAAGGCGGGCTGCGCCCATCGGCACACAGGCCACGGCTTGAAGTACTGGCTGTCTATTTCCCAGCGCTGGCCAATGTCGGCCCAGTGCACTGCCACGCTGTGGTCCTCCACTGTTTCTGCAGGTGCGCCGGTCATGCCCGCCTGTGCCATCAACAGTGCGTTCAAGCCAACGTAGGCGCCAGCGCCATGGGCATCACGCAACATTGTGGGTGACAGCACCACGCGCATCATTGGGCAACGTGCGCTGAAATACTCGGCAATGCCCAACGCGTGGCGAAATGTCGGCTCATCGAACCCGAGCAGCCGGGCACCGGCGCACACCACGCCAATCGCGGAAAAACCGCCGGAGGCATGATAAGTGGGTGAGGTCGCCATCAATGCAGTGCCGGCGCGCAGGGCGGTTTCATAGCCAATGCACAGGGCCGTCAGAAACGTGCGCCCGCTGATCGGCTGGCCGTTATGGTGCAGCGCGTCGGCCAAAGCCAACAAAGCCGGAACGACGGTTGCGCCGGCGTGCCCCTTGGATTTGAAGTGGCCTTCATGGGCGTCCAGGCTGTCTGCGCAAAACCCGCCGGCCCAGGCTGCGCCGAGCACACTGACGCGCTGGCCATCGAACGGGAGTCGGCTGGTGTAGGTACCGCCGGGATAGTGCAGCAGGGCGAAACGTCGCATCGTTTTGCTGGTGTCGTTGCAGGCTGCACCTGCCATGACCCCGACGATATCCAACAGACTGTTTTTAAGTATTGACCGGGTGTGGGCGGGGGCTTGCTGGAACTCGAAATCACGACAAAATTCGAACAGTGACATCCTGGGTATTCCCTGCGAAATCATTATTGTGTCGCTGCACGATGACCCAGCGAGGGCTTACCGCTCCAGCAACATTTTCGTAGGGCAATCGATAACAAAAATAGCAATCGCGCTGCCGAGGCAGGCCGTGTCAGCGGGGGAACTTGGACAAGAGCCACTCACGAAACTGGCGCAGCTCGTGTTCGTTCTCGGCGTTCTCCCGGCAACTGAGGTAGTGCGAACTATTGCGCAGCTGTACCTGCTGTTGGATCGGCCGCACCAGCACCCCGCGCTCCACCAGGCGCACCACCAGATGGTTCCATCCCAGGGCGATGCCTTGGTGGGTCAGCACCATGCTGATCAGCAAGTTGTAGTCATTGGCATTGAAGATCTGCGGGCTGTCTTTAGGGCGATCGTCAATGTCCACCGACTGGAAGGCAAACCAGACGCCCCAGTCCACATGCTCCGCCACCTGCGACCGGCCGTAGGGGCTGAGGTTAAGCAGGGTCGAGTTTCTGAGGCCTTCAAGGGTCGAGATTTCGGGGTGTTGCTCCAGGAACTGCGGGCTGCAAACCGGGTAAATAACGTCATGGCACAGCGGGTAACTTTTATAATCGTCCCGGATGCGGGCCATCTTGGTAATGAAAATATCCGGTTGAACCCCAGGCTCCATGGTCAGGAAGTTCTGCGTCGTGACCAGGTTCAGCTCGATGCCGGGGTATTGTTGGATGAACTCTGGCAAGTGGGCCGACAGCCACAGTGCGGAGAATGCAGGCGAGCAGCAGATGGTCAGCATTTTTTTCGGCGACTGGGTGCTGCGGATTCTTTCGGCCGCCTGTGCGATGTTCACGAACGACAGTTGTGCGGCATCAAAGAACACCGCGCCGGCGGGCGTCAGTTCGACCGTACGCCCGGCACGGGTGAACAGTTGGGCGCCCAGATAGCCTTCCAGCTCGCGAATTTGCCGGCTGATAGCCGCCTGCGACACACACAGCGCCTCGGCGCCGAGGGTGAAACTTTCGTACTTGGCGGCCGCGACGAAAGCCTTCACAGCCCTCAAGGACGGCATTTTCAGCAGAATGCTGTCAGGGTCGACGTGCTTTGACATCCTTACCTTCTCCTAATGCAGCCGCTGCCCGGCGAAGCGACGCGAGGGTACCTGAAGCCAAGCGGTAACAGCGCTGCCGGGGTCGTTTTTGAGACATAACGGGTCGCACCTGGTTGACGCGGGGACAAATGCGGGCATTTTTACGCAATCCATAACCCGACGTTATCCAATGCGCCCTGTAAATGTAGTTGGCTTTGACAGGGGCTTACTAATAAATTTGAAACGTCCCTCTTTCCTAGGGGCCAAAAATAATAAAAGGAAACCCGTCGTGAAACTCTCTATTCATAACCACTGCCGTTTAAAACTAATTTCGATCGTTTGCGCATCGCTTAATGCGAATCGTGCTGAACACGAAGGGGCAAGGTATGACTAATTTCGACGAAATCATTTCCGTCAAGAATGTCTATAAGCTATTCGGTACTCAGCCGGATCTTGCGATGAAGATGCTGGGTGAGGGCGCCTCTAAAGAGGAAGTATTTAAAAAGACCGGGCAAGCCATTGGCGTCTTTGATGCGAACTTCTCGGTCCGCTGTGGCGAGATCTTTGTGATCATGGGCCTGTCGGGATCCGGTAAATCCACCATGGTGCGTTTGTTCAATCGCCTGATCGAGCCCACCAGCGGCTCGATCTTCCTCAATGGCAAGGAAATTACCGGGTTGGCGGACAAAGACCTCCTGCAAGTGCGCAGGAAAGACATGGGTATGGTCTTTCAATCTTTTGCCCTGATGCCGCACATGAGCGTCATCGACAACGTCAGCTTTGGCCTGGAAATCAGCGGCGTCGCCGAAAAAGAGCGTTACTGCCGCGCCATGGGCGCATTGGCGCAGGTTGGGCTTGCAGGCCAGGAGTTCAGCTTTCCCCATCAACTGTCCGGCGGTATGCAACAACGTGTCGGGCTGGCCAGAGCCCTGGCCAATGATCCCGCGATCCTGCTGATGGACGAGGCGTTTTCCGCACTTGACCCGATGATTCGCAGCGAGATGCAGGGCGAGTTGATCAAGCTGCAAGCCGAGCAAAACCGCACCATCATCTTTATTTCCCACGATATTGAAGAAGCTGTCCGGATCGGGCATCGCATTGCCATCATGGAAGGCGGACGGGTGGTGCAGATTGGCACGCCCCGTGAGTTGTTGTGTAACCCCATCAATAACTACGTCCGCGACTTCTTCAACGGCTTTGATACCAGTCGAATCCTCAAGGCCGGCGATATTGCTCAACAAGACGCCAGCATCGTTTATGAGCCAGGTCGTCACACCCCTCTAAAAGCAGAAGCTTCGCTCAGGGAAATTCTTCATATCGTTGCCGCGTCGGTGACGCCTATGCCGGTGGTGGATGAGGTTGGCCTGTACAAAGGCTCGATTTCCCAAGGCCATCTTCTGAGCTGCCTGAATAATAGTTAATTTTAATAATCAGAGCAGTCTCAAGTTCTGAGGGTGAGGAAACATCATGTCGGACTTTAATTATCTGGACCCGTTCCAGAGTTTCACTGTTCCATTGGGTGCTTGGGTCGAAGGCGCGCTTACTTACTTGGTGCATAACTTTCGGGAAGTCTTTCGTTCGATTCGGTGGCCAGTTGACCAAGTACTGGATGGTATTCAGTGGGGCCTGCTTTCCGTGCCCCCGACAGTGTTCATTATTATTGCCGGATTGATCAGTTGGCAGATAGGCGGTAAACGCATTGCAATCTTCAGCCTCGCTACGCTGACCGGTTTAGGCCTGATCGGCGTGTGGGCCGATGCCATGGTCACCCTGGCCCTGGTGCTCACATCGCTGCTGTTTTGTGCCGTCATCGGTATTCCCTTGGGCATCCTTTGTGCCCGAAGCGACCGGATGGAAGTGATCGTTCGCCCGGTGCTGGATGCAATGCAAACACTGCCGGCCTTTGTCTATTTAGTGCCGGTGGTGATGTTGTTTGGCATCGGTAACGTCCCCGGCGTCATTGTGACGATTATTTTCTCGGTGGCGCCATTGGTGCGCCTGACCAACTTGGGCATCCGCCAAGTACCGGCAGATAAAGTCGAGGCCGCGCGCGCGTTTGGCTGCACGGCTACCCAGATGCTTTTAAAGGTCCAGTTGCCCCTGGCCGCGCCGACCATGATGGCCGGCTTGAACCAGACGCTGATGCTGTCCCTTTCAATGGTGGTCGTCGCGTCGATGATCTCTGTCGGCGGGCTTGGCTTGATGGTGTTGAGCGGCATCGGCCGGTTGGACATGGGCCTGGCCAGCGTCGGCGGCGCGGGCCTGGTACTCCTGGCGGTCTTCCTTGATCGCTTGACGCAAGCGATGGGTGAACGCAGCAGTGATCTGGCGACAGGCCAGCGCTGGTACGAAACCGGGCCCGTTGGGCTGGTGTTGAAACTCAAAAAGAACAAGAACGTAGTACACCCAGTGACTCATTAAGCACGTCTGCTCACCTACTATAAAATCAAGCGTGGTGAAATATGAAACTTGCAAACCTTAAGCACACCGTAGTTGCAACTTTGATCGCGTCTTTGTTGGGCGCGACTGCGTGTTCGGCAGCGTATGCCGCTGATGCAAACAAGCCGGGTGACGGTGTTTCCATCACGCCTATTTTTCCGACCATTGCCGAAGAGCGTTTTCGAGGCGAGGTGGCGATTGCAGGGTTGAAGGACCTTGGCTACGACGTAAAGGCGCCCAAGGAAGTGGATTACCCGGCAATGTTCCTGGCGCTCTCCTACGGCGACGCGGATTTCACCGTGCACGAATGGGAAAACCTGCACGCTGCGTTCTACCAGAAAGCCGGTGGCGACGACACGATGGTGAAAGTCGGGCCGGTCATGAAGGGTGTGCTGCAAGGCTACATGATCGACAAGAAGACAGCCGAGGCCTACAACATCAAGGATCTCTCGGACTTGAAGAAACCGGAGATCGCCAAGCTGTTCGATGCCAATGGCGATGGCAAGGCGGACATGACCGGCTGTAACCCGGGCTGGGGGTGTGAAGTGATGGTTGAGCACCACATGAAGGCGTACGGCTTGGGCCCGACCGTGGTGGATAACCGAGGCTCCTACTTTGCGTTGATGGCCGATACCATCGCCAGGTTCCAGCAAGGTAAACCTGTGCTGTATTTCACTTGGGTACCGCAATGGATTTCCAGCGTGCTGGTGGAAGGGCGCGATGTGGTTTGGCTGCCAGTCCCGTTCACCTCGTTGCCCGATGGCAAGGACAGTAAAGACACTTTTTATCAAGGCAAAAACCTGGGCTTCCCAGTGGACACCGTCAACGCTGTGATGAATAAAGAGTTCGCCGAGGAAAACCCGGTGGCTCGCAAGTTCCTGTCAGAAGTCAGTATCACCACCGATGACGAAAGTGCACAGAACCTGCGCATGCAAAAGGGTGAAAAATCACTGGCTGACATCAAGCGTCATGCGGCCGAATGGATCAAGGCTCACCAGGCGCAATACGATGGCTGGTTGAGCGATGCCCGCGCCGCCGCCAAGCAATAAGTAATGAGCAAACGTACGGTCAGCTTCGATTGAAGTTGGCCGTACACGGGGCCGGCTGCATGTGTTTTATGTAATAGCGTGATCAGGTGGCGAAGATGATGGATACCTTCCAAAGCGCATTGAAGTTCCAGAACATCGGATTTCGGCAAACTACCGACTCGACCGGTAATGAAAAAATAGTGCGCGTCGCGTTCATTTTGCTTGATCACTTTTCCTTGACTGCACTGTCAACAGCGATGGACGCGCTGGCCACCGGCAACCTGATCAACAGTAATACCGTCTACAAAGTATCAACGTATTCGCTGTTGGGCGGCCTGGTTGAAAGTGATATTGGCATACCGCTGTCATCGCAGCGTTTGAACGTTGAGACCATCAATCACGATGCCGTGGTGGTGGTCGGTGGCCAACGCGTAAGGCTGTCCAGCCACCCGACCGTTCGACGCGCGTTAAAGAAAACGGCAGGTGGCAAAGGCATCGTCGCTGGCGTGTGGAATGCGGCGTTTTATCTGGCGGATGCGGGCTTGCTCGACGACCAGGACTGCGCCTGCCATACCGACAGTTGTGCGTTGATGAACGAATACTTCCCCCAGGTTAAAACGGTGGAGGCTGAGCACACCTTCGCCCATCGCCGCGCAACGTGCGCTGGGGCTTCTTCTGCGTTGGACATGGTGCTGGCGATCATGCAAAACCTGAGTACCCGGCGCGATGCTGACTTGGTCGATGAAATCAGACGGGTACATCAACCCAAGAGTCTGCAGGTCAATGATGTGCCGCCTGGGCCGACGATCCTGCCCAGGCCGATTCCTCGTCCGCTCAACCTAGCGGTTTCGCTGATGGAAAATCACATCGAGGAACCCTTGGAAATCGACGAGATCGCCAGCCATGTAGGGGTTTCGCGTCGACAACTGGAAAGACGTTTTGCGCGCTACTTGAATGCGGCACCCAACCGTTATTACTTGGAACTTCGCCTTACCCGCGCCAGGCAATTGATTATTCAAAGTAATCGATCGTTGACAGACGTGGCATTGGCCACGGGTTTTGTCAGCTACCCGCATTTTTATAAGCGCTTCAAGGATTTGTTTGGCCTACCGCCAATGGCATTCAGGGATAACTATTACTCCAGCGATTTCGGCGGTTCGGAACGCTATGCCATTGCAGCAGGTTTTTGAGCCGGGTTTAAAAACTTGAGTTAGACAGGATTGCTATCGCACCGCGCCCACCGTTTCGCTTTGTTAGTTTTCGAGTTAATAACACGCCTGTGCCAGGTGTGTATTGGGTTCGCTTGGATGTTTAACTTTACGGTCATACTATTATGAAAGTTACCTCGTTACCTGCCGACGATAATAGCTGTGGCTGGTTTCATTTAAGCCGGCCTCGTGAACCCAGACCTGCCCACCAGGGCCACCGTACCGCCCGTTGGGTAGTTATAGGCGCGGGATTTACCGGGCTGGCTGCTGCGCGGCAACTTGCGTTGAATTTTCCGCATGACGAGGTCGTACTGGTTGAGGCGCAGGAAGTAGGGCTGGGGCCATCCGGCAGAAACGCCGGCTTTGCCATTGACCTTCCCCATGATATCGGCGCTGAGGACTACATCGGTGATATCAGCCTCGCCAAAACCAGCCTGAAACTGAATCTGGCAGGGCAATCCATCCTGCGCGAACTGGTCGATCAACACGGCATCGATTGCCAGATGAAAGCCTGCGGCAAGTACCAGGCAGCGGTGGAAGACCGGGGTATCGCGGTGCTTGACGCCTATCGGCGTGGGTTGGATAAGTTGGATCAGCCCTATCAGATGATTGAGCAGGATGAACTGCCCAGTCATTTAGGTACGCACTTTTACCGCAAGGCCTTATTCACGCCGGGCGCCGTTTTGCTTCAGCCCTCGGCGCTGGTAAAGGGGCTCGCCGACCATTTGCCGGCGAATGTGACCTTGTATGAGCGCACGCCGATTCTGGAGGTGGAATACGGCGCAAAAACCGTATTGAAACATGCCAACGGAAGTATTACCGCCGACAAGCTGATCCTGGCCAACAACTCCTTCGGCATGCGTTTTGGTTTTCTTCAGGGCCGTATGCTCCCCATCTATACCTACGGCAGTATCACCCGACAACTGACGCAAGAAGAGCAGGCACAACTGGGCGGTAAACCTTTTTGGGGCGCCATCCCGGCGGACCCGTTTGGTACCACCGTAAGGCGTACTCCAGATAACCGCATACTCATTAGAAACAGCTTCAGTTTCAATCCGGACGGACGCAGTGACTGCCGCTATAACGACCGCTTCGAACGACGTCATAGAGCGTCGTTTGATAAACGCTTCCCTATGCTGCCCCATGTGAAGTTCGAATATACATGGGGCGGCGCACTGGCCATGACCCGCAACCACAACGGCTTCTTTGGCGAATTGGCGCCTAACGTTTATGGCGCCCTGGGTTGCAATGGGCTGGGTGTGACCCGCGGCACAGTCACCGGGCAATTAATTGCCGATTGGCTCGCAGGTCAACGCCGGGAATCTATTGACTTTCTATTGAACGCCCCCGGACCTAACAGCAATCCGCCTGAGCCGTTTCTCTCTTTGGGTGTCAATGCGAACCTCAAATGGGGGCAGTTTCGTGCTGGGCGAGAGAGCTGACTTCAATCAGACAGGCGTGTCATTAACCGCGATTGAGTGCGTTGTTTAACAGGCACTAGCACTAACATTGGAACCACTGGAGAACGAACCATGAACTTTGACGGCATCTTTACCCCCGCAATTACTCCGCTTTCTTTGGATGGCCAAATAGATTATTCGGCCTTTGATGAAGTGCTTGAGTACCTGGTCGAGTCCAAGGTGCATGGCGTCATTATTGGCGGCTCCACGGGCGAGTATTACGCCCATACGCCTGCAGAGCGCTTGGCCGTGGCGGAGCGTGCAAAGAGCGTCCTGCACAATCGTCTGCCACTGGTAGTCGGCACGGGCGGTATCAGGACTGAGGATTCGGTCTATTTCGCCGAGCATGCCAAGGCCATCAAAGCGGACGCGATCCTGGTAGGTTCGCCGCCTTACGCGTTGCCGACCCAGAAAGAAATCGCCGCGCATGTGCTGGCCGTGGATAAGGCTGCGGGCCTGCCGATCATGCTCTACAACTACCCGGCGCGTATGGGCGTTGCCATGGGCGATGAGTTCTTCGAAGCGATTTCGCAATGCAAGAATATCGAAGCGATCAAGGAAAGCTCGGGGCAAATGAATCGCCTGCATCGCCTGGCCAGCGCGCATCCTTCGATCCAGATTTCGTGCGGCTGGGATGACCAGGCCCTGGAGTTCTTCGCCTGGGGCGCGCGCAGCTGGGTGTGTGCCGGTTCCAACTTCATTCCCCGCGAGCACGTCGCGCTGTATGAAGCCTGCGTGATTGAAAAAGACTTCGACAAAGGACGCCGCATCATGGCGGCCCTGCTGCCGCTGATGGACTTCCTCGAAGGCGGCAAGTTTGTGCAATCGATCAAGCATGGCAGTGAGCTGAGCGGCTTGCGCAGCGGTGGCGTACGTGCGCCCTTGCAGGCGTTGGAAGAATCTGAAAAGCATGAGCTCAAGGCGGTGATCCAGACGCTCAAGCAAAACGTTGCGCACATCGTTGGAGGAGCATGAAATGGCCGACTTGCTGAGTAAAGAAGCCTACCGTGTATTGGCTCGCACGCTTGAATTTCGCACCCAGGCATTTATCAACGGCGAGTTTCGGGCCGCCAGATCCGGTCGCACATTCACCACGACCAACCCGGCCACTGGCGACGTGCTGGCTGAGATTGCCGCGTGTGACGCCCAGGATGTAGACGAGGCTGTGGCTGCGGCCAAGGCCGCGTTTGAAGATGCACGCTGGCAAGGCCTTTCACCGGCCGCACGTAAAAGTATCCTGCTGCGTTTTACCGAGCTACTGGAAGACAACGCGCATGAACTGGCCGTGCTCGAAAGCCTGGATAGCGGCAAGCCTATCCGCGAGTGCCAGACCGTTGATGTGCCGGAAACGATCAACACATTGCGTTGGCACGCCGAGCTGATCGACAAGATCTACGACGCCACCGCGCCGGTCGGTTCGGGTGCAGTGACAATGGTCGTGCGTGAGCCTATCGGTGTGGTCGGCCTGGTGCTGCCGTGGAATTTCCCGCTGTTGATGCTCGCCTGGAAAATCGGCCCATCGTTGGCCGCGGGTTGCTCAATCGTGGTCAAGCCAGCGAAGGAAACGACCCTGAGCGCGCTGCGTGTCGCCGAGCTGGCGTATCAGGCCGGTATTCCCGCCGGCGTGTTCAACGTGGTGCCGGGTGGTGGCAAGGAGGCTGGCGAGCCATTGGGCCGGCATGGTGATGTTGCGATGGTCAGCTTTACCGGTTCGACCGACACCGGGCGGCTCTTCCTCAAGTATTCCAGCGAATCAAACCTCAAGCGCATCGTGCTGGAGTGCGGTGGTAAAAACCCGGCAGTGGTGATGAACGATGCCGAAGACATTGACCAGGTTGCGCAGCACGTCGTGAACGGTGCCTTCTGGAACATGGGCGAAAACTGCTCGGCGTCCTCGCGGCTGATCGTCCATGCCGACATCAAGGAAGCGTTGCTCGAGCGTATCCAGGTGCATCTGAAGGACTGGAAAATGGGTGACCCCCTCGACCCGGACAATCGCCTGGGCTCGATGATCAGCAAGGCGCATTTTGAGAAGGTCCGCTCGTATATCGAGCATGCGAAGGATGAAAATCTGGCTGTGCTGGCGGGCGGCAATACCATCGACGATATTTTCGTCGAACCGACCATCCTGGATGGAGTAGGGCGTGACAG
The DNA here is from genome assembly GCF_014268345.1 of Pseudomonas sp. SWRI18. Taxonomy (NCBI): domain Bacteria; kingdom Pseudomonadati; phylum Pseudomonadota; class Gammaproteobacteria; order Pseudomonadales; family Pseudomonadaceae; genus Pseudomonas; species Pseudomonas sp. SWRI18. Next base: position 125,775 of record NZ_JACCQQ010000005.1, on the reverse strand, counting down.
TCGTTTGTTCCAGGAGGAAATTTTCGGCCCGGTCCTCAGCGTCACCACGTTCAGCTCGATCGACGAAGCCATCGAGTTGGCCAACGATACCGCCTACGGCCTGGCGGCATCGGCCTATACCGGCAACCTGCGCAACGCACTGAAGCTGTCGCGCGGCATCCGTGCCGGCATCGTGACGGTGAACTGCTTTGGCGAGGGTGACGCATCCACGCCTTTCGGCGGCTACAAAGAGTCGGGTTTCGGCGGCCGGGACAAGTCCATCTGGGCACACGACCAGTACACCGAGCTGAAAACCATCTGGATCGACGCCTCCTGAGTACTGGGCGAGCGTTGGGCTGCACCAGAAGGAAGATAAGGCCACAAACGAAAAAACCCGCCAAACGGCGGGTTTTAAAGGCTTCTTACTGATCCAAGCTTCTACCTTATGAACCGTTACCAATGCTGGTTTTTTGCGGATTGCTGTTGGAACATCATGGCATTGGCCAATGGGTCAATTCGACGCCAGCGCCAACAGCAAGACCTTCGCAAGCGTGTTCGTGCACGGCCTGCGGAAAGGGTGGGCGACCACGTCTTTGGACTTGCGCTTGCTTGAGCGGATCTTACGTGGAGCCTAACCGCGGATGACCCACCGCTCTGCGAATCTAAAAACCATGTCGTTCGTCTGCTTGGCAAGAGCTATGTCCTGGCTGGAGGTGGGCTTTTGAGAAGGGGAGAGATCGATAGATCAGTTGCTTACGGCTGCCGGCTTGGCTATTTCGGCAGAACATATCAGTTATGAACCCGGTAAGCTCCGTTGCCTGCTTTCGTTGTCTTCATTAATCGTTGCCGCTCCGAGCAAAGCCAGCGCAGATCCAACGACTACGCACGATGAGGGTTTATATGTTCAAGGTTAAAAAAACACGTCCAAAGTTGCACGTTGTTGTGAGGGCATCCCGGGAGCTGGCACTCGCCTTCGCGTTGGGAGGAGTGCCAGTTCTGTTAAATTCAGAGTCGTCAGCACAGTTCAAGGCAATGCTGGACCTTTTACTCGCGGCACCTTTTTTGATGGGCTACTACGCATGGCTGTGTTTAGCATTCGCGGTGGCTGCAATTGTTAAATACAAGTGGAGGTTCATGTCCGCTCGGTATCAGCGTTGGCTCGACGCTGTGCATCTTTTTTTAGGTGACATTGGTGGAAGTTTTTTGACCGCAGGCAGAACGGGTCTAGGAGCGATACTGGGATTTTTGACGGTTTGGCACTGGGTCGAACCGGACTCGTTGAGCGCTGAGAATGTAATTCGTACGCTTGTCATGGTTTTCAGTCTCACTTTACTTAGCGTGATGATGGCGTTGGGCGAAGAAACTTTGAAAGACCCAAAGCTAGCAGCAGCCAGTAAATAGCTCTTCGAAGATCTGCCGCCAAAGGGGGACGACATTCATCATTCAGTTTTGATTGTCGAGAGCGACTGATTTAAATACATAACATTTATGGTCTCGACGTTCGGATCATAAGCTCTCGGGGTCCCCAAAAAACATCTGAATCCGCGACCGCAACCACCGCTCGCCCGGATCATTATCCTGCGACCCACGCCACGCCATGTGCAGTTCGAAACTGCGCACCGGCAACGGCGGGTCTTCCGCTCGCAGGCCACCGGCCGAGGTCAATGCCTGCGCCGCGTAATCCGGCACGGTCGCCAGGATATCGGTGCCCGCCAGCAACGTACCCAGGCCGTTGAACTGCGGCACGGCCAATACCACGTGGCGTTTGCGGCCGAGCTTTTCCAGTTCCTCATCGATGAACCCGCTCAGGTCACCGGCAAACGAAACCAGCGCGTGGGGGCGGGCGCAGAAGTCGTCCAGGCTCAGGGAGCCCGGCACGCTGTCGGCGCGCAGCAGTTTGGGCAGGCTGCGGCGCAGCACTTTGCGCTTGGCGTTGGCCGGGAGGTCGGCGGTGTAGCTCACGCCGATGGAGATTTCGCCGGAGGCGAGCAGGCCGGGCATCAGGATGTAGTTGACGCGGCGCACCACCAGCACGATGCCGGGGGATTCGGCGCGCAGGCGTTTGAGCAGCGGGGGCAGCAGGGCGAATTCGACGTCATCGGACAGGCCGATGCGGAACACGGCCGTGCTGGTGGCAGGGTCGAATTCGGCGGCGCGGCTGACGGCGGTGGAAATCGAGTCCAGGGCCGGGGAGAGCAGGGCGAAGATTTCCACCGCCCGGGCCGACGGTTCCATGCTGCGGCCGGTGCGCACGAACAGCGGGTCATCAAACAGCCCGCGCAGGCGTGATAACGCCGCGCTGATGGCCGGCTGGCCGAGGAACAGTTTCTCGGCGGCGCGGGTCACGCTGCGCTCATGCATCAAGGTTTCGAATACGATCAACAGGTTTAGGTCGACACGACGCAGGTCGTTACGGTTCATCTTGTGTCCTGGAGGAGTCAGCTGACTTGACGAAAGCGATCATATAAGAACCCCGGAGATTCCATCTGGAAGCATGACCGGCATGAATCTTACGGGGAAAGGCTGTTACTCTGCACCGGAAAATTGAGTTTTCCTACGATACATGAAGGCTATTCCGCAGAGGCGGAATCAATGATGGACATGTTGACTATTAACGGCGACCGGTGGTCTTACCCGCAAAGCCCAGATAGAGTTCATGGCATTAGAAGTTACTTTGACGAGGTTTGCGATGTCCCGCACGATTCGTTTTCACAAGTTTGGTCCGGCCGAGGTGCTCAAATGCGAAGAGCATGCAGCCGCGCAGCCCGCACCGGGCGAAGTGCAGGTGCGTGTCGAGGCGATAGGCATCAGTTGGTATGACATTTTGTGGCGCCAGAACCTGGCGTCGTCCCATGCTCGCTTGCCGTCCGGCCTTGGCCATGAGATGGCCGGGGTCGTAGTCGCTGTCGGCGACGGTGTGGATGACCTGGCCGTGGGCGATAAAGTGGCCAGTTTTCCGGCCGAAAGCCCCAATGATTATCCGGTGTATGGCGAGCAGATCGTTCTGCCCCGTTCGGCCTTGACCCGTTACCCGGATGTCTTGAGCCCCATCGAGGCGAGCGTGCATTACACGCCGCTGCTGATTGCCTACTTCGCGTACATGGACCTGGCACGGGTCAAGCCCGGGCAATTTGCCTTGGTAACTGACGCCAGCCACTGCGCCGGTCCGTCCTTTGTGCAATTGGGCAAGGCCTTGGGGGCGCGGGTGATTGCCGCCACCAAGGACAGCGCCGAGCGCGATTACCTGCTGTCGCTGGGTGCCGAAAAAGTCATCGTCACCGAAGAGCAGGACCTGCTGATGCAAATCAACAAGTTCACCGACAACCGCGGTGTCGATGTGGTGTTCGATGGCTTGGGTGGCCCACAGATGTCGTTACTCGGCGATGTACTGGCGCCGCGCGGCAGCCTGGTGCTGTATGGCTTGCAAGGCGGCAACCACACGCCATTCCCCGCCTGTGCGGCGTTTCAGAAGAATATTCAGTTCTTCGTGCACTGCATCGGTAATTTCACCGGCAAACCGGAGCTCGGCATCGTTCAGGACCAAGTGGCCTTGCAGCGGGCCCTGCAGGATATCAACCAACTGACAGCCGACCGCGTGCTGGTGCCGCTGAAAACCACCGTGTTCCCCTTCAATCAGTTCGTCGAAGCGCACCGCTATATGGACGAATGCCCGTGTCGCGAGCGTGTTGCCTTGCAGGTTGAAGCTGTTTAGGGCGTAGGAATGTTCTCAAATGAGCATTCCTCGTCGCTGGCACAGGGGGCAAATGCGCCATATGACAGGGCTTAACTTAGAGTGCCCATCAGGTGCCAAGCTGGCACTTTAACCCCTGAATCCTGAGTTTTTCACTGACGCCGCCCTGAATTCCAGCGCGGCGTCTTTGTGTGCGCGTGATTTACCGAGCGGACGTTATTCATCTGCATGGGTTTTCGGCAGGGTTCTGTATCTATTAATCATTATTCCAGCACCGATAATTGCGCCTTCACTTTCATCTCAAGGACTGAGCAATGATCGACTGTCTGACACTTGCGTCACGAGCGTATGAAATTAATGTTGCGATGTTACTGGGCGCCTGGGAAATAGGCGAGCTCGTGAACGGCGTCAATACAATAAGTGGGAAAGTTTGTCGTGGTTACTTGTAAGACGCTTCTTTTAATAGTTGGTTAACGGTGTGTAAGAGTGGGTCGGAAAGATCCTAGGACTAGATGCGGGCTCATTCAAGCCCAGTAAAAACGGCGCATAGCGGCATTTTTGCGGGGGCGGCTCTGCACGCAAGGCATCCATGCCGGTGTGTTGTGGGGTGCTAGTGTCTAGTCATCGGCGCACAAGGCTGCGTGCACATTTCTTACACGCGTAACAGGTCGAGCAAATACTGTCAGCAGTTGCTTGGAATTGATATTTGAACTCAGGTAATCGAATGATGAGCACTATTCACGAGCAGGCAATGACTTATGTTTATCAGCAAGTTCTGCAACGTCTGATCGGGCATTTTACTCGCGAAGAGCGAACGGCCCTGCAGTTGTTGGTCCAGCGAATCATTGTCGCGGCCGGAGGCATGGAGCAAGTAGGCGGGTACAAAGTGCTGGTGGCCCACGGCGGCGGCGAAGTGAGCAACTACACATTGGCGCTGTTGCGTGCCGCGCAGTTGAGCATCGCTGGCCGAGCCCCGCGCACCTTCCACTTGCGGGTCGCGACATTGAGGCATGCGGGAATGACCGAGAGCACCCTCGACGGCCTCAATCAGGGCTATGGCCGCCTGTTTCTGCACGACGATCCAAGGGTTGAGTTGCTGATGGTGGAAAACCAGGAAGTATTGCCCTTCAACCATTTGCGGCCCGCTTCAACCATCGGCCGGGAAATCAGCCAGCGCAACATGCTGATGATGGGGCACCTGAGTTCCGGCGACTGCCGCGCCACATTGTGCAGCGACACCTACCTGGCGCTGGGGGACTTTTACCAGCGTGTCACCTGCTGGCATGGCGGGGTGCATGCATTGGTCAGTGGTGACTCACCGCGCAAGCAAAGTCATTTTCTTGCCTGGCTCAAGAACATGGCAAGCGGTGCGGGTGTGGCCATGCCTGATGCGTGGCCGTCTTCGCTCACTGGGCTGTTTGCCCGCATGGACGAATGGAGTACAGGTTATTACCGCGATGTATACGGCGAACATTATGTCGAGAGTGAACGGCCCAGCAAAACCAGCCATCGCCACCTGGCCTATATCAGCGTCGCCGACTTGCTGGACGACGTAGACCTGCGAACCTCGACCATGCTCACCGAGTTCATGGCCTTTGCCCCTGACCCGATGGGGTTTCACTTCAGCCATCCAGGCTATTCCAGCCCGCGGCTGATGGCTCATCTTCGCGGGCTCCAGGCCGAGTGCCTGCGAGACCTGACCTACGAAGAAGGGGTGCAGGGTTTTATCCAGCAGTCGGCCAGGCATTTGCCGCAGGCGTTTCTCGCGCAGGCAGGAACCCGTGAAGGGCGGGTCGAATCCAGCGCCTATGCCCAGCAGTTTTTTGGCTTGGACGAGACTCAATTGATCTGCCTGCTGTTTTCGCCGTTTATCCACCACGGTGAACGACTGGAAGGTTATTTGCGCCAATGTCATCCGGGCATGCTGGTTGCTTTGCCTGAGCTGCACAAGGTCCTGCAGGGCCAGCTATCCGCCGACATGCTGCAACAATGGGCCACTGACACCAGCGGCTTGCCGTTGCCCTTGTTGCAGCACCTGTATCGCAAGCGGCCGCTGGCCAATGCGGGCGGCAAATTGCGCAGTGCCGGCGTCACTGCCCCTGGCAGCGGGCAGGCCTGTCAATTGTCCGGGCGATGACGCTGCGCGGCGAACGGCGGGTGGATTTTGCGTATCAGGCGGTTTACCGCTACATGATCAACCTGATCAATGACGTCAGTACCGATGCGCGGGTAAAGCTGCCATCCCTTCGGCAGTTGGCGGGGCGCCTGAACGTATCGATCTCGACGGTCCAGTACGCCTACTCGTTGCTTGAGAAGGAAGGCAGGGTCTATTCAGTGGCCAAGTCGGGTTATTACGCCTGGCCTCTGTCGGCAAACCCGCTGGCGGGGGCAGGGGGGGATCTGCTTGACCGGCTCTACGCAGCGGCGCGGCGCCCTGGCATGGTGGTGCTCAGTGGCGACGACCCTTCGCTGCTGGCATCGCTGGACAGCAACTTGCTGCGCCTGGAACGCGAGCTGGTGCGCCAATACCCGCAGCGACTGCAACCCTGGGCCCAGCCTTGCGGTGTGTGGGAGCTGCGCGCGGCGCTGGCGGCGCGTTATACCTCGTCGCCCACGCGCTGCTGGCATGCCGATGACGTCTACATCGGTGCCGACTTGCGGGGCGTGCTGGACATCCTCATCGAAGTCCTGAGCCTGAAGGGCACCACGGTGATTGTCGAATCACCGTGCGACTGGCTGGTGTTGCGCCTGCTCCAGGATGCCGGGGTGCGTATTATCGAGCTGCCCTGGACGCCCCAGGGCCGCTTGGACCTGGTGATGCTGGATCAATTGCTGTGCGATGAATCGGTGCATCTGGTGTTGCTGTCCTCCAAAGTCAGCCTGCCGGCAGGGGCAGCCATGCCGACCCAGGACCGCCTTGCCGTCGCGCAGATGCTCGATCAGTACGGTTGCTGGCTGCTGGAAAACGACACCTTTGGCGAATTGGGCTTCAAGGAACCGCAGGCGGCGCTGCATGAGCTGGTGAACCCTGAGCGATTGATGGTGTTTTCTTCGTTCGAGAAAGTGCTGGGGTCGGAAGCGCCTTATGGTTATCTGCTGTCTCGGCGCATGAGCAGCGAGTTGCAGCGCCAGTTTTTGCTGCGCTCCTTCCGTCTGTCGTCGATCCGCCAGCGCGCGATTGCCCGCCTGTATCAAAGCGGGCGCATCGACCAGCACCTGCGCGCGCTGCGCCTGCAGCTATGCCAGCAGGCGCAGGAGATGCAGCAACGCCTCGATCAGCACCTGGGCGACCAGGTGGCCTACCGCGCGCCGGCTGCCGGGGCGACGTTCTGGTTGGGCTCCACAAGGCCAGTGGATATGCGCCAGGTGTTCCAGCGTCTACTCGCCCAGCAGGTGGTGATCGCACCGGGCGAGCTGTTCAGCGTCAGCGGCCTGCATCAACAGCATTTGCGCCTGAGCCACACCTTCCACGGGCAGCCCAACCTGGATATTGCCCTTGCGGCGATAAGCCAAGCGCTGCGTCAGGCACAGACGGAATGATTGCGCGAAGTTTCTCTTAATTTTGTAGGATCGATAACGTCGCGCAGCAGTCGAACTCTCAGTAAACTGCCTTCATTTCCGAATTCTTCTTTGCGAGGTCCATGCATGACAATCAGTCCTTTTGCGGGCAAGCCGGCACCAGCCCAGTTGCTGGTGGATCTCCCGCGACTGGTCACGGCCTATTACACCGGCCGGCCTGATGCAGCAATCTCAACCCAACGGGTCGCTTTCGGTACCTCGGGGCACCGTGGCAGCTCGTTCGATTTGAGCTTCAACGAGTGGCATGTACTGGCCATCAGCCAGGCAATCTGCCTGTACCGCGAAGCCCAGGGCATCAACGGCCCTCTGTTTGTTGGCCTGGACACCCACGCGCTGTCCACGCCTGCCGGTGCCAGCGCCCTGGAAGTGCTCGCCGCCAACGGTGTGCACGTGATGCTGGCCGAAGGCGATGAATACACGCCGACCCCGGCCATTTCCCACGCAATCATTTGCTACAACCGTGGCCGTACCAGCGGCTTGGCCGACGGCATCGTGATCACGCCGTCGCACAACCCACCGCAGAGTGGCGGCTACAAATACAACCCGCCCAACGGCGGCCCGGCCGATACCCACGTGACCAAGTGGATCGAAGCCAAGGCCAATGAACTGCTGGCCAATCAACTGGCCGGGGTCAAGCGCATGCCCCATGCCCAGGCACTCAAGGCCGATACCACCCATCGCCATGATTACCTCAACAGCTACGTGGCTGACCTGGTCAATGTGATCGATATGGACGCCATCCGCAGCGCAGACCTGCGCCTGGGCGTGGACCCGTTGGGTGGCGCCGGCGTGCGCTACTGGTCGGCGATTGCCGAGCACTACCGGTTGAATCTGGAGGTGGTGAACACTGAAGTCGACGCCACGTTCCGCTTCATGAGCGTCGATTGGGACGGCCAGATCCGCATGGACCCGTCCTCCAGCTACGCCATGCAAGGCCTTATCGGCCTCAAGGAAGGCTTTGACGTGGCCTTCGCCTGCGACCCGGACCACGACCGCCACGGCATCGTCACCCCGTCCGGTGGCCTGTTGGCACCCAACAATTACCTGGCGGTGTCCATCGACTACCTGTTCCAGAACCGTCCCGAGTGGCGCGCCGACGCGGCCGTGGGCAAGACCGTGGTCAGCAGCGGCCTGATCGACCGCGTGGCCGCGCGTATCGGCCGTCGCCTGTACGAAGTACCGGTGGGCTTCAAATGGTTCGCCGACGGCTTGTTCGAAGGTTCCTTGGGGTTCGGCGGCGAAGAAAGCGCCGGCGCGTCGTTCCTGCGCAAGGACGGTACGGTCTGGAGCACGGATAAGGACGGTTTGATCCCCGCGCTGCTGGCGGCGGAGATGACCTCGCGCAAAGGCCAGGACCCCAGCCAGATCTACCGCGGCCTGACCGACGCCCTGGGCGAGCCGTTCGCGATTCGCGTGGATGCCAAGGCCACTCCGGCGCAGAAAGCCTTGCTGGGCAAGTTGTCGCCCGACCAGGTGACCTCCACCGAGTTGGCCGGCGAAAGCATCCAGCAGATTCTCAGCCACGCACCGGGCAACAACCAGGCGATCGGCGGGCTGAAGGTGATGACCGAAAACGGCTGGTTCGCCGCGCGGCCATCGGGTACCGAGGACATCTACAAGATCTACGCCGAGAGCTTTATCGGTGAAGATCACCTCAAGCAGTTGGTGGAAGAGGCGCAGGTGCTGGTGGACGGCGCCATCACCCAATAACGCTGAAATACAAGGTGTAGTGAGCGGGCTCGCCCCGCGCTGGGGGGGCGAAGCCGCCCCAATAAAGTACCGCGTTCTGTCAGACAGAACGCGGTGCCTGGTTTTAGGGCGGCTTCGCCCCCCAGCGCGGGGCGAGCCCGCCCACTACAGTTTCAGGCCAGATCCACCAGCACGATCTCGCTGTCTTCAAGCGCGGTCACCTGCAACACCTGCTCATCTTCAACCGCGACACCGTCTCGAGCTTGTGCACGTAAGCCGTTGACTTCAATCACTCCCGTCGCAGGTACAAGGTAGGCGCGACGCCCACTCTCAAGTCGATATTCGGCACTTTCCCCAGCCTTCAGGTTCGCCGCCACCAAGCGTGCATCAGCACGGATGCGCAGGCTCTCGCTGTCTCCCGCCTTGCCACTGGCGAGTGTCACAAAGCCTTCCAGACCGCCTTTGGGAAACGGCTTGGCGCCCCACGACGGCGGCAGACCGGCTTCGTTGGGAATAATCCAGATCTGGAAAATCTTCGTCGGCGTGTCTTCCAGGTTGTACTCGCTGTGGGCGATCCCGGTGCCCGCGCTCATCACCTGTACATCGCCTGCCTCGGTGCGGCCCTTGTTACCGAGGTTGTCGGCATGGCTGATCGCACCTTCACGCACATAGGTAATGATCTCCATGTCGCGATGCGAGTGCTGCGGGAAGCCGGTGCCTGGCGCGATGATGTCGTCGTTCCAGACCCGCAGGTTGCCCCAGTGCATGCGCTTGGGGTCGTGGTACTCGGCAAACGAGAAGTGGTGATGGGCGTCAAGCCAGCCATGATGGGCGCCGCCCAGGGAATTGAAAGGTCGAAGTTCAAGCATGATCGTCTCCTGTGGATGGCAGTTATGATCCTGCAGCTGATGATCGATAAAAAGCGTAAAAACTGCCTGATTCCTATCAGTCTATTAGATTGGTTGCTGGCGTTTTGACTTTCAGTTCATCGCCTAACTGCATGAACGCAAAGCAATTGGCTGGAATTGAGCGTCGATTCCGGCGACCATGGCGCCTGTGTCAGCATCACACTCACCGCAGGAGTCCGCGTGTCGCTACAACCGCCTGATTTGCCCACTGATCTTCCCGTTGAGCTGCGCCCGCTGGCTGAAATGCCTTGGCTCAAACGCCTGGCCGCACGCCTGTTTGGCCATGGCCTCACGCGTTTGCGCGCCCAGCACCGGTTTTCCTGGCTGCATGGGCAAGCCGATGGCTTTCGCAGCGGGCATGAAGCGGGCGTCGAGTACGGCTATCGCGAGGGCAAGGCCGAGGGCATCGAGGAAGGCCGGCAGGTTCTGCTGATCCGCGATTTGCGCCCGGATGAGCACCGTGCGCCGGGTATCGACGACAATTTGTTCGATGATTGGCGCCTGCCGCTTACCGCCGAGTTGAAGAAGCGTATCAAGGCGGATGTCGCGCGCTTGCTGCCCGCCCACGCTCAGCCGAGCACGGCGCAATGGAAGATGATTTTCAGCGACACGCCGTCGACCTCGGTCATCGCCGGTGCGGGGGCGGGCAAATCCACTTCGCTGGTGCTGCGGATTTTGCTGCTCACCCATTACCTGGGCTTCGAGCTCAGCTCCATGACGGTGGTGACCTTTACCCGCGAATCCCGTAAAGACTTCATCAACAAACTCATGGAGATTCTTGGCCTTTGGGGCCAACCCCTCGGGTTGAAAGAAGCCCAGGCCGTGGTGCGCACCTTCCACTCGCGCATCCTGCCGATGGTACGCAGCCTGCCGGGTTTTGAGCGCCTGCAAGCGTTCGAAAACCTCAGCTCGGGCTTTGAAGACGCCGACAGCAACCCCTTTGACCTGCGCATCAACGAAGCCCAGCGCCAACAGATGAATACCTGTTACCACCGGCTTTACGGGCAACATGCGCGGTTCCGGGAGCTGATCGCGCCGCTGGCGCGCCACGGGCTGCAGCTCAAGGCGCTGGAACGGGATCATCCCGACGTACAAAAACGCGTGGCCGTGACCGAACTGGCCGCCAAGCGTGATGAAGAACTCTGCGACGTGATCGAGGACCTGTGGTTCCGCGCGGGCGCCTGGCCGATCAAGGGCATTGAGCCCAATCGCCAGACCGTCGAGATCAACGGCGCGCAGTTTCATTGCCATGGCTATATTCCCGAGCTGGACGCCTGGGTGGTACTGGGCTTCGATTCGCGGGAAAACGCCGGCATCAGTCGGCCGAACTCGAAGCTGTCGGTGCGTGCGGAGTGGGCCGTAAAACGCACCCTGTTTCAAGCTTTCTGCCGTAAGCCACTGATATGGCTGGATAGTTATGAGTCGTCAAAACGCTTATTAAGCAGCTTGGCCGGTGACGCCAGCGCCGGGCCGGGCTTTGATTACAGGGTCAAGGGCGAGTTGTCCTCGGCGCCGTTGCTGGACTGTTTCGTGATGGCAGCCGGGTTTATCGAGAACCTTGGGCTCGACGTGCCGAACGCCGTGGGGCAGATGAGCTTCGCCAAGGATGATCCGGACCGTTTCTTCTTTGAAGCCCTGAGTATCTTCTGGAAGGCCCTGGAAGATCATCTGCTCGACCAGTCGCCACCGATCATGACGTATAACCGCATGTTTTCGCTGTTCGGCGAAAATTCCCCGGAAAACCTCAAGCTGCTCAATGACCCGCTGTTGCGGCCGTTGTCGCACCTGATGATCGACGAATTCCAGGACGTTTCGCCGCAAATCGTCTCGTGGATTCGCGCCAGCCTGCGGGAGATCCGCAGCCGTGGCCCGGCCATGCACGTTGGGCGTGGCGCACAGCAGTCATCGCTGCTGTGCGTGGGGGATGACTGGCAGTCGATTTACGGCTGGCGTGGCAGCTCGCCCAAATACTTCATGGCGTTCAACCAGGAGTTTCCGTCTCCGGCCACCACCCGCGTGATGCTGGGTGAGAACTACCGCAGCCATCAGCACATCATCGACGCGGCCGAGCACATTGTGCGCGCCGCGCCGACGATCCCTGGTAAGAAGGCCAAGGCCAGCGGGGCGCCCAAGGCGTTGGTGCCGGTCAAGGTGCTGGAAAGGGCCGACGCGGCAATGGGCCAGCGATTGCTGGAGCACTATCAAAAGGGTGATTCAGTCTTGATGCTTTATCGAAAAAGCAACGATAAGCTGTTGATTCAAGAATATATTCAGTCTGTAGTTAATGCAGATTCTAGCTTGCCGCGCGAGGCGCGCAGGCTCAAGCAATTGACTTACCACAGTGCCAAGGGGCTGCAAGCCGACGCGGTATTCCTGCTTGGGGATTGCCAGCATGTCACCAGCTCACCCTATAAAAACCAGGTGTACCGCATGGCGGGCCTGGGCAAGGACGGCGACAGCGAGCCCTATGACAACGCGCAGAAGGATGAGGTGTTGCGCCTGGCGTATGTGGGCATTACCCGGGCGGTGAGCCATTGCTACTGGTATGTGGAAAAGCCTGAAGGCCAGGCAGTGAATGTGCCCAGGGCGTCGGAGCGAGTGGACGGTAAAAAGGCATTTTTCAATGATCAACGCAGTTAACGGACGAACACAATTCAAATGTGGGAGCGGCTTGCTCGCGAATACGGTAGTTCAATCAGCACATCTTTAGCTGAAAGACCGTATTCGCGAGCAAGCCCGCTCCCACATTGGATTTCGAGTGTTCGGTAGAGGGTTGCTCAGGCCCGCAAGGACTGCGGCGGTACAAACGACGCCAGCTCATCCTCCACCGCCTCGATAATGCGCTCCACATCGGCCGCATTCATCACCGTGGCACAGGGAATACCGGCAATGGCGATCAGGGTCTCGCCGCTGGCGCGGTCGAACAGGCGCACGATCATGCTGCCCGGCGCGTCCATGCTGCCTTCGAAGCCTATCGGATGAAAGTGCCAGCGCATCAGCTGGCATGCGTTGGGGAACGTCACTTTGTTCATGTTGCCCACCTTGTTCATTGAGCGCTTCCTTTAGCTCGCGGAAGGGGGGCCAGGACCGTCAATGGTCGTGGCGTCGTAGAGCTTAAAAAATAGCATTCGTTCGCAATTGGCAGGTGACTTTTTTGGCCCCGTTCGGCAGTTGTCTTGACATGGATCATGTCTCGCCCGTAACAAGGCGAAAGGCCATTAGTCAGCACCGCCATTCGGCGATTGTACGCGCTGGCAAAATTCGGCAATCTCCACCGTTTGTTTCGCCACAGAGCTTGCCATGCCAGACATCGCTGCAGACGATGATGCCCAGCAATCCCAAGCCACACGCGAGCTGGTGCTACGCCACCACCTGTGCTGGCGCCATCGGGACCTTGAGGGCGTGATGTCCTACTACCACCCGGACATCCAGTACCACGATTTCTTCCAGAACCGTGTCGTCGGTTTCGCTGAGTTGCGCCAATACCTGCAGGCCAGCATGCCACGAGAGGCGGACGAGGCGATTGAACACACTGACCGCATCCGTGCCGATGGCAACACTGCGTTTATCCAGTACCGCATTACCTTGCGGGGCGGCCGAGGCCTGGTGTCGTTTCGCACCAGCGAAGCCATCACCGTGCGCGACGGGTTGATCTGGCGGGTCAACGAGTACGCGTCCCTGGTACATGAGCGGCCGGCCGAGGCCGCGCGGCCTTCGTTCAGCCGCCTGGGCCTGTCGCCCCAGCAATTGGGGCACATGGCTAACGACCTGCAGCAGTATTTCGAAGGCAAACAACCCTACCTGGACCCCCAGCTGGACCTGCAGCGGGTTTCCAGGGAGTGCGGCTACAGCCGCAATCAGATTTCCTACCTCCTCAACCAGGTACTGGGGCAAAGTTTCTATCGCTACGTCAACCAGGCCAGGCTACAGCATTTGCTGGCCGCGCTGGACAAGGCCGTGCCGCCGATAAAGATCGACGACCTGGCGTTCGCGGCCGGTTTCAACTCGCTGTCGGCGTTCTACAGCGCGTTCCGCCAGCACACCGGCCAGTCGCCCAAGGCCTACGTCAAACAAATTTCCCAGCGTGCACGCGCGCAAGACAGTCCCTGACCGCGCGCTCTAGGATCCACCCTATCAAAACCAGGTAGGGGAGAACCCGGCATGCCGGCATGGCGCAACATCAGCTTATGGATGGACCAGTTGGACGACCCGCTGCGCGCGCGGCCGGCCCTGGAGCATGACCTGGACGTCAATGTGGCCATTATCGGCGCCGGCTACACCGGGCTGTGGACCGCGTATTACCTGAAACGCCAGGCCCCCGAGCTGAAAATCGCTATTATCGAAGCGCAAACCGCCGGTTTCGGCGCGTCGGGTCGCAACGGCGGCTGGCTGATGGGCAACCTGTTGGGTGAAGACCGCTTGCTGGCCGGCCTGAATCCCGAACAGCGACGTGCCTCGTTCGACCTGTTGCACGCCATCCCCGACGAAGTGGCCCAGGTGCTGGCGCGTGAAGGCATCGATTGTGACTACCGCAAGGGAGGCGCGCTGTACTGCGCGGCCCGTTACCCCGAGCAGGAAGGCAGCCTGCGCCGCTACCTGGACACACTCTACGCCCAGGGCCTGACCGAGGCCGACTACCGTTGGCTCAGCCCCCGGCAACTGGCCGAACAGGTCCGCATCGCCAAGCCCTACGGCGGCATCTACGCGCCCCACGTTGCAACCATCAACCCGGCCAAGCTGGTGCGCGGCCTGGCGCGGGTAGTTGAGGCCATGGGCGTGGCCATCTACGAAAACAGCCCGGTCACCCATTGGCAGTCCGGCAGCCTGCGCACGGCGAAGGCCAGTGTGTGCGCCGCCTGGGTGGTGCCGGCGGTGGAGGGCTATGCGACCACCTTGGCGCCTCTGGGCCGTTACCAACTGCCGGTACAAAGCCTGATAGTCGCCACTGAGCCGCTGCCGGCCAGTACCTGGGACGAAATCGGCCTGAGCCATGGCCAGGCATTCGGCGAAAGCAGCCGCCAAGTGACCTACGGCCAGCGTTCAGCGGATAACCGCCTGATATTCGGCGCGCGCGGCGGTTATCAGTTCGCCGGCAAACTGCGCCACGACTTCGATTTGACCGGCAGCGAAGTGGAACTGCGTCGCTACCTGTTCGGTGAGCTTTTCCCACAGCTCAAGCACGTAAGAATCACCCATTCCTGGGGCGGCAACCTGGGTATGTCGCGCAACTTCCGACCGCACATGCTGTGCGACCCCAAGACGGGTATCGCGCTGTCAGGTGGTTATGGCGGGGAAGGCGTAGGCGCCACCCACTTGGGCGGTCGCACCCTGGCCGATCTGATCCTGGGGCGTGACACCGCGCTGACCCACCAACCCTGGGTGCTCCGCGAGCGCGGCCTGGAAGCGCTCAGGCCCTGGGAGCCCGAGCCGTGCCGCTGGCTGGGTTACAACGCGATCATTCGCAGTTTCGTCCATGAAGACCAGGTGCTGGCCAGCCCCAACACCGCCCCTTGGCGCCGCAAGCTGGCGACCGGCGTGGCCGGGTTCATGGAAAGCTTGATGCGCTGAATTGTTTCATTCACACGGGAAAAGCCATGAGCATCACTCAATTCAAAGACACCTTGAACGCCCATCTGCCGGACTCATCGCCCGTGGCGGTGCCGCTGGGGGAACCCATCGCCGTGGCCTCGACCCTGAGTGTCGAGCGCAGCGACGGCGTCGAAACCGGCATTTGGGAATGCACCCCAGGCCGCTGGCGTCGCCAGATCACCTCCCAGGAGTTTTGCCACTTCATCCAGGGCCGCTGCACTTTCACCCCGGACACCGGGGAAACCGTTCATATAGAAGCCGGTGATGCACTGATGTTGCCGGCCAACAGCACGGGCATCTGGGATATCCAGGAAACCGTGCGCAAGACCTATGTACTGATTTTGTAACGCTTTGATCCTTGATCGCCTGCCATAACAACAGCCCTAAAACCGCCAGGAAATCGAACCATGAAAGCCATTGCCCTGTTGCCCTTGATGTTGTTGGCCTCTGTCAGCCAGGCCGCCGAGACAGTGAAGATCTACAACTGGTCGGACTATATTGCGCCGGACACCACCAAGCACTTCCAGCAAGAAACCGGCATCGGTTTCACTTACGACGTGTACGACAGCAATGAAACCCTCGACGGCAAGTTGATGACCGGTAAATCCGGCTATGACGTGGTGTTTCCGTCCAACCATTTCATGGCGCGGCAGATCCAGGGCGGCGCCTTGAAGAAGCTCGACAAGCGTCAGTTGCCCAACTGGAAAAACCTTAACCCGGTGTTGCTCAAGGCTCTGGAAAACAACGACCCGGGCAACGCCCATGGCTTCCCGTACCTATGGGGCAGCACCGGCATCGGCTACAACATCGACAAGGTCAAGGCGGTGCTGGGCGACAATGCGCCGGTCGACTCCTGGGATCTGATCTTCAAGCCCGAGAACATGGCCAAGTTGCAGAAATGCGGCGTGGCGATTCTCGACAACGGCCCGGAACTGCTCCCGGCCGCACTCAACTACCTGGGCTTGCCGCACCACAGCAAGAAGCCCGAGGACTACAAGAAGGCTGAAGCACTGCTGATGAAAGTGCGGCCCTTTGTGGCGTACTTCCATTCCTCGAAATACACCGCGGACCTGGCCAACGGCGATATCTGCGTGGCGGTGGGCTTCTCGGGCGACATCCTGCAGGCCGAAAGCCGTGCCAGGGAAGCCAAAAACGGCGTGAACATCGGCTACAACATTCCCAAGGAAGGCGCCGCGATCTGGTTCGACATGGTCGCCATGCCCGCCGACGCGCCGAACGAAAAGGCCGGCTATGCCTTCATGAACTACCTGCTGCGCCCGGAGGTCATGGCCAGCATTACCAACTACGTGCACTACGCCAATGGCAACGCCGCGGCGGACAGCCTGGTAGACCCGGCGATCAAGGCGGACATCAAGGTGTACCCAAGCCCGGAAATGATGGGCAAGCTGTTTGCCCTGGAGGCGATGCCGTTGAATGTCGACCGGGTGCGTACGCGGGTGTGGAACACCATTCGTACCGGCCGCTAGTAGCCATGCAAAATCGGCGGTGGCAGGTGGGATTTGCGGTGTGGCGGCTGGCACAATCCCGGCAGCGATGGAGCCCAACTTTGGGAGCTGTCGAGCCCCGGCGAGGCTGCGAAGGCGGCGGTACTGCTGGCATTTGCTCCGACTGACAAGCCGCTATCGCAGCCTCGCTAAAGCTCGGGAGCTCCCACATCTGAAGCGGGACGGGATCAAGGATTCTCCAAGTCGTGCCCCAACGACTGGATAAACAACGAAAACAGCTCCGGCTGTGACGAAATATCCAGCTTGGCGTACAAGTGCCGACGGTGCACTTTCACCGTATCCGGGGAGATGTTCAGCCGCTCAGCCATGGCCTTGGACGAAAACCCGCGCAGCACCAGGCGGGCAACCTCCAGTTCGCGCTCGGAAAGGACGCCGCAGCCGAATTGACTCAACGCATCCCTGATCTGAGAGTCCATCGCCGGCGCGCGCCGGGTGCTCTGCTGCCAGTGCTGCTGCATCAACGGCAATACCCAGGCGGCTACGGTCGTCATCAGCCCGGCCTCATCGAGGCTGAAGCGCCGCTGCATGCCCAACGACAGCGATAACGTCCCCGCGCCGGGCAGTTGCAGGATGAATTGCACCTCGTCTTCCAGCACGTTGTCGTGGAAGTAATTGAGGAAGTACTCACTCTGGCGAAAATGATCCGGCGCCACTTCCTCCAGGCGGTACGCACCACTGGCGTAACCCTCGCGACACGCCTGGAAAAACGGGTCGAGCAAATACAGGCCATTGAGGTACACCAGCATCGACGCCGGTTTGCTGCTGGGCTGGGCGTCGTATTCTTCCAGGGCCAGGGGCGGGCCCTCCTGGGGATAGAAGATCGCCAGGGCGTTATCGAAGGGCAGGCATTGGTGCAGCAACAACACCAACTGTTTCCAGAAGCGCTCGGTGCCGATGTGCGCGACGGTACGCCCCAGGCCCGCGTGCATGCCGATTTCCCGAAACAGGCTCATATAAACGGCTCCCGCCAGCGTAATAGTGCCCAAGGGTTGGTTTTTTGCCCGGCATCGTCAAGGGGAGTACGCCAATAGGGGAATTGGCTGACGTGAATCCCTTGTCTATCTTCGCCATCATTCAGCGGGAAACATATCCCGTGACTATCAGACTTTTCGTTTCTGCCTCATACCAAGAACAACGACAGAGGATAACGATATGAGCACTTCCCCCACGCCCGACGGCGTGCTGAAACCCACCCTGAGCGTCTTCGATGTGGTCGCCATTACCGTGTCGGCGGTGACGCCGGCCAGTTCCGTGTTCGTGATCGCGCCCTTTGCCATCCAGCAGGCCGGCAGCGGCGTGTTCCTGGCGTTTGTAATGGCTGGCTTGCTCGCGCTGATGTTCGCCTTTTGCTATGCCGAACTGGGCCGCGCCCATAACAGCGCCGGTGGTGAGTATGTATACGCCAAGCGCGTGTTCGGTGGCATGGCGGGCTATGCGACGTTCTTGACCGTGCTGGTGATGTTGCTGTTCATTCCGCCGGTGCTCGCCACCGGCGCGGCCAAATACCTGAACAACGCCCTCGGCACAGGATTCGACTCACAGACCGTCGCGCTGGTGATTGTGGTGGGCAGTTACGCCCTGGGCATCCTCAATATCAAACTCAATGCCTGGATCACCGGCACTTGCCTGCTGTTGGAAGTCGCTGCGCTGCTGGTGATCGTGGTGATCGGCTTCGGCAACCCGGTGCAGCCGGCCAGCGTACTGTTCCAACCGCAGATAGTGGAAAACGGCGTGCTGCACCTGGCGCCCTGGGCCCTGGTGATCGGCGCGGTGGGCATTGGCCTGTTTTCCTATAACGGCTACGGCCCGGCGGTGTTGCTGGCCGAGGACATGAAATGCGGCGGCAGGGGCGTGCACAAGGCGGTGCTGTGGTCCTTGGGGCTGGTGGTGATCATCGAGCTGGTGCCGATCACCGCGCTGCTGATCGGCGCGCCGTCCCTGAGCGAGATGATCAGTAGCCCGGACCCCATCGGCTATCTGTTGAGCAGCCATGGCAGTGAAACCCTGTCGCGGCTGGTCAGCGCAGGGATCTTCCTGTCAGTGTTCAATGCCATCGTCGCCATCGTGATCCAGATCGGCCGCGTCGTATTCAGCAGCGGGCGCGATGCGCTGTGGACGCCGGGCA
This sequence comes from Pseudomonas sp. SWRI18, assembly GCF_014268345.1. Lineage (NCBI taxonomy): Bacteria > Pseudomonadati > Pseudomonadota > Gammaproteobacteria > Pseudomonadales > Pseudomonadaceae > Pseudomonas > Pseudomonas sp. SWRI18. The sequence goes on along the minus strand of NZ_JACCQQ010000005.1, from coordinate 106,689 downwards.
TCAACAAACTGTTCACGCGCATCCACCCGCGTTGGGATTCGCCCTGGTTGGCGACGTTGTTCCTGGCGATTCCTTCGGCGCTGCTGAGTTTCAGCTCCAACCTGGCCGAACTGACGTCGTTCAGCGTGTTGCTGATCATGCTGGTGTACCTGGTGGTCGCGTTAAGCGCGTTGATGAGCCGTGTGCTGCTGCGCGAACGCGAGCATCCGTATCGCATGCCGCTGTGGCCGCTGCCGGCATTGCTTGCGGTGCTCGGCGCGGGCTATCTATTGGTCACCCTGGTGGCGGCAGCCTCGACCCGCGACATCATGATCATCACCGGTTTGCTGGCGCTGTCGGTGATTCTGTATTGCATCAGTGGCCGGTTGAGTCCGGTCTTCCAGAAACTGTAAGGAGGGGCTATGCGCGCACGTCAATTGGGCATCACGTTGGGGCTGGGCACGCCCGGCGAGTGGAACGCCATCACCGATGTGCCTGGGGTACGGGTCGGCCACAGCACGCTCAAGACGCGTATCGATGGCAAACACGTGCGTACCGGCGTCAGCGTGATCCAGCCGCGCGCCGGGGAGGCACGGCAGCAGCCGTGTTTCGCCGGTTACCACGTGCTCAACGGCAATGGCGATGCCACGGGCCTGGAGTGGATCAGCGAAGCCGGACTATTGACCACACCACTGGCCATCACCAACACCCACAGCATCGGCATCGTGCGCGACAGCCTGATCGCCCTGGAGCGCGAGCGCCTGGCGGACCCGGCCGTGTACTGGTGCATGCCGGTGGTGATGGAAACCTATGACGGCCTGCTCAACGATATCTGGGGCCAGCACGTGGGGCCTGCACATGTGCGCGAAGCCGTCGACAACGCCGAAACCGGCCCGGTGCAGGAAGGCGCAGTGGGCGGCGGCACCGGAATGATCTGCCATGAGTTCAAGGGAGGCATCGGTACGGCATCGCGCAGATTGCCGGCGGAGCAGGGTGGCTGGACCGTCGGCGTGCTGGTGCAGGCCAACCATGGCAAGCGCGAAGAATTGCGGGTGGATGGCTACCCGGTGGGCCGCCGGCTCACGGGTATCCCTTCGCCGTTTGCCGAGCGCGGCACGCCGGGGATGGGTTCGATCGTGGTGGTCCTCGCCACGGATGCGCCGCTGTTGCCGCACCAATGCCAGCGCCTGGCACAACGTGCGTCCATTGGCATCGCCCGTACCGGCGGCGGCACGGAAGACTCCAGCGGCGACCTGTTCCTGGCGTTCGCCACCGGCAACCAGGACCTGCCCCCCGCCGACTACGGGCGCAAAGGCCTGCCGTTGAGCAGCGCGTTGCAGATGGTCAACAACGACCATATCTCGCCTCTGTTCAGCGCCGCGGCCGAGGCGGTGGAGGAGGCGATCATCAACGCGCTCCTGGCGGGGGAGGACATGAGCACCGATGACGGCGTGCAAGTACCCGGCCTGACCGGTGATTCGCTGGTGCATGCATTGCATGACACGGGCTGGCGGATGTGGCGGTAGTGCAGAAAACGTTGAGGGCTTAGTTGAAATAGTGGCTGTTTAATGTTGCCAATGCCACTGTGGCAATATATTGGATCCATTTATCAAGTGCGCCGCTCAAGTTGAGCGGATTTAGCGCTATTTAATATTTAAATAAGAGCTGCTTGTTTTTTGTCGGACAAAATCCCAAGACGCCAATAAATACGGTGGAAAGCCTGCGCTAGTTGCCCGATCACGACGTGTTCACCGTGGAAATAGAAGTAGACGAACGATTTAAACTTGTGTCAGTTTCATGACGCCTTCAAAAGAGGCGAGTGATAGGACGATCTCGCCCGCGGGGTTCCTATCGATCAAAAAACTGAAGCATTTGCACACAAGGAAGTACGTTTATGTCAAAAGTAAAAGACAAGGCTATCGTGTCGGCGGCGCAAGCCAGCACCGCTTACTCGCAAATCGATAGCTTCAGCCATCAGTATGACCGGGGCGGCAACCTCACGGTCAATGGCAAACCCTCCTACACCGTTGACCAGGCAGCCACCCAGCTGCTGCGCGACGGCGCCGCGTACCGCGACTTTGACGGCAACGGCAAGATCGACCTGACCTACACCTTCCTGACCTCGGCCTCCTCGAGCACCTTGAACAAGCATGGTATCTCGGGCTTCAGCCAGTTCAACGCGCAGCAGAAAGCACAGGCCGTACTGGCCATGCAATCCTGGGCGGACGTGGCCAAGGTCACCTTCACCGAGAAAGCCACCGGCGGCGACGGCCACATGACCTTCGGCAACTACAGCAGCGGCCAGGACGGCGCGGCGGCCTTCGCCTACCTGCCCGGCACCGGCGCAGGCTACGACGGCACCTCGTGGTACCTGACCAACAACAGCTACACGCCGAACAAGACTCCGGACCTGAACAATTATGGCCGGCAGACCCTGACCCACGAAATCGGCCACACCCTGGGCCTGGCCCACCCCGGCGACTACAACGCCGGCGAAGGCGCCCCAAGCTACAACGACGCGACCTATGGACAGGACACGCGCGGCTACAGCCTCATGAGCTACTGGAGCGAGAGCAACACCAACCAGAACTTCAGCAAAGGCGGGGTCGAAGCCTATGCCTCCGGCCCATTGATCGACGACATTGCCGCGATCCAGAAGCTCTACGGCGCCAACTACAACACCCGCGCGGGCGATACCACCTACGGCTTCAACTCCAACACCGGGCGTGATTTCCTCAGCGCCAGCTCCAATGCCGACAAACTGGTGTTCTCGGTATGGGACGGTGGTGGCAACGACACCCTGGACTTCTCCGGCTTCACTCAAAACCAGAAAATCAACCTCAATGAAACCGCGTTCTCCGACGTGGGCGGCCTGGTGGGCAACGTGTCCATCGCCAAGGGCGTCACGGTCGAGAACGCGTTCGGTGGCGCGGGCAGCGACCTGATCATCGGTAACAACACAGCCAACCTGATCAAGGGTGGGGCCGGCAGCGACCTGCTCTACGGTGGCGGTGGCGCCGACCAACTGTGGGGTGGCGCGGGCAGCGACACCTTTGTGTTCGGGGCCAGTTCCGATTCCAGGCCAGGGGCGGCGGACAAGATCTTTGACTTCACCTCAGGTTCCGACAAGATCGACCTCAGCGGCATCACCAAAGGCGCCGGCCTGACCTTCGTCAATGCGTTTACCGGGCATGCCGGCGACGCGGTGCTGAGTTACGCGGCAGGCACCAACCTGGGTACCCTGGCGGTAGACTTCTCCGGGCAAGGGGTGGCGGACTTCCTCGTCACCACCGTCGGCCAGGCAGCGGTCAGCGACATCGTCGCGTGAGACAAGGGCGCGGCGTTTCGACGCCGCGCCTACGATGGAGCATGAAGATGCAGCGTTTTTTCAAAGTGATCACCTGCGCGTTGCAGGTGATGTTCGTGTCGGCAGGAGCCCACGCAATGGCGAGCAGTCTTGTATTACCCACCACGGCCCAATTGGCCGGGCATTGGCAGTTGCACCAGCAGGATCAGATGTGCGCCCTTGATCTGCTTGAGCCGGCCAACGCCTTGGGCGGCGACGTGGCCTGTGCCGAACAATGGCTGGGAGAAAAACCCCTTTCCTGGTCGCCCACACCGGACGGCATCTGGCTGTTCAATGCACAAGGCAGTGGCATCACGCACTTGAACCGCCAGAAGAACGGTGACTACCACGCGCGCACCCCATCCGGTGCTGTCGTTGAATTAAAACGGATGCCTTAGTTGCCGTTATAAGCTTATTACCCAACTTTATTAGTTGCCGGCCTTTAACAAGGGCTCGGGCAGCTTATGCGTGCATTTCGGTTCAAGGAAGATCAAAACATATGACCAAGCCCACTGCCGCTGTGCCTTTATTCAAGGCCTTGGGTGAATACAAGCGTCTATTGATCAGTGTTGGCTGCTTCACTGCCCTGATTAACCTGCTGATGCTGGTGCCGTCGATTTACATGCTGCAAGTGTATGACCGCGTGCTGTCCTCCCAGAACGAAACGACCCTGGTGATGTTGACCCTGATGGTCGTGGGATTCTTTGTGTTTATTGGCACCCTGGAAGCGATCCGCAGTTTTATCGTGATCCGTATCGGCAGCCAGTTGGAGCGGCGTTTCAACCTGCGCGTGTACAAGGCCGCGTTCGAACGCAACCTGCAATGTGGGCAGGGCCATGCCGGGCAATCCCTGGGCGACCTGACCCATATTCGCCAATTCATCACGGGGCCGGCGCTGTTCGCGTTTTTCGATGCGCCGTGGTTTCCCATCTACCTGTTCGTGATTTTCCTATTCAACGTGTGGCTTGGCGTGCTGGCCACGGCCGGGGCGCTGCTGTTGATCGGCCTGGCCTGCCTCAACGAATACCTGACCAAAACGCCCTTGGGTGAGGCCGGCGCGTTCTCACAGCAATCGACCCAGTTGGCCACCAGCCACTTGCACAACGCCGAGACTATCCAGGCCATGGGCATGCTCGGGGCGTTGCGCGAACGCTGGTTTGCGGTGCATGCGCGGTTCCTGGGGCTGCAGAACCAGGCCAGTGATACCGGCTCGGTAATGACCTCATTGAGCAAATCCTTGCGCCTGTGCCTGCAATCCCTGGTACTGGGCCTGGGCGCGTGGCTGGTGATCCGCGGCGATATGACCGCCGGGATGATGATCGCCGGTTCCATCCTGATGGGCCGGGTACTCAGCCCCATCGACCAGCTGATTGCGGTGTGGAAACAATGGAGCTCGGCCAAGCTGGCGTATCAGCGCCTGAATGAATTGCTGCGCGAGTTTCCTGCGCAAGTCGAGCAGATGAAGCTGCCGGCACCCAACGGCCAGATCAGCTTCGAACAGGTCAGTGCGGGCCCGCCGGGGCGGCGCCTGGCGACCTTGCATCAGCTCAGCTTCAACCTCGGCGCTGGCGAAGTGCTCGGCGTACTCGGCGCCTCGGGTTCCGGCAAGTCCACCCTGGCCCGAGTGCTGGTCGGCGTATGGCCGACCCTGGCCGGCACGGTGCGTCTGGACGGCGCGGACATCCACCGCTGGGACCGCGACGACCTCGGCCCACATATCGGCTACCTGCCCCAGGACATCGAACTGTTCAGCGGCAGCATCGCCGACAACATTGCGCGTTTTCGTGAGGCCGACCCCGAGCGCGTGGTCAAGGCCGCCCAGCAGGCCGGCGTGCATGAGCTGATCCTGCGCTTGCCCCAGGGCTACGACACCGTATTGGGCGACAACGGCGCCGGCCTGTCCGGCGGCCAGAAGCAGCGAGTGGCCCTTGCCCGTGCGCTGTATGGCGGCCCGCGGTTGATTGTGCTGGATGAGCCCAACTCCAACCTCGACACCGTCGGCGAAGCCGCGCTGGCCAGTGCCATCGTGCAGATGAAAGCCCAGGGCAGCAGTGTGGTACTGGTCACCCATCGGTCCTCGGCGCTGGCCCAGGCGGACAAATTGCTGGTGCTCAACGAAGGGCACCTGCAGGCATTCGGGCCAAGCCAGGAGGTGCTGCGCGCGTTGTCCGGCCAGCAGGAAGCGCCGAAGGAAAAGCCCGGCGTCAGTTTCAGTCGTCAGTACCAAGCCGCAAGGAATCCAGGCGCATGAGCAGCCTCACTGTTGAACCAGGTTTCAAAGAGCACGATGCACGTTTTTTTGTGCGCATGGGTTGGTTGCTGACCGTGGTCGGTGCCGGTGGGTTTTTCCTGTGGGCCAGCCTGGCGCCGCTGGACCAGGGCATCCCGGTGCAGGGCACGGTGGTGGTGTCCGGCAAGCGCAAGGCCGTGCAAACCCTTGGCCCCGGCGTGGTCAGCCGTATTCTGGTGCGCGAGGGCGAGCGGGTGCAGCAAGGCCAGCCGCTGTTTCGCCTCGACCAGACCCAGAACCAGGCCGACGTGCACTCGCTGCAAGCCCAGTACCGCATGGCCTGGGCCAGCGTGGCGCGCTGGCAGAGCGAGCGGGACAACCAAACCAGCGTTACCTTCCCGGCCGAGCTGAGCGCCAACCCCGATCCGGCCCTGGCGCTGGTACTCGAAGGCCAGCGCCAACTGTTCAGCAGCCGCCGCGAAGCCTTTGCCCGCGAGCAGGCGGGTATCCGCGCGAATATCGACGGCGCCACGGCGCAGCTCAACGGCATGCGCCGCGCCCGCAGCGACCTGACCGCCCAGGCGCAATCCCTGCGCGACCAATTGAGCAACCTGCAACCGCTGGCCGACAACGGCTATATCCCGCGCAACCGGCTGATGGAGTACCAGCGCCAGTTGTCCCAGGTGCAGCAGGACCTGGCGCAGAACACCGGCGAAAGCGGCCGGGTAGAGCAGGGCATCCTGGAGTCGCGGCTCAAGTTGCAGCAGCACCGCGAGGAATATCAGAAGGAGGTGCGCAGCCAGTTGGCCGACGCGCAACTGCGCAGCCTGACCCTGGAACAGCAGCTCACCTCCGCCGGGTTCGACTTGCAGCACAGCGAAATCAACGCGCCGGCCGATGGCATTGCGGTCAACCTCGGTGTACACACCGAAGGCGCCGTGGTGCGCGCGGGCGAAACCCTGCTGGAAATCGTGCCCCAGGACACGCGCCTGGAAGTCGAAGGGCACCTGCCGGTGCATCTGGTGGACAAGGTCGGCACACACCTGCCGGTCGACATCCTCTTCACCGCCTTCAACCAGAGCCGCACCCCGCGGGTACCGGGCGAGGTCAGCCTGGTCTCCGCCGACCAGATGCTCGACGAGAAAACCGGCGCGCCGTACTACGTGCTGCGCACCACGGTCAGTGACGCCGACCTGGAGAAACTCCACGGTCTGGTGATCAGGCCCGGCATGCCCGCCGAAATATTCGTGCGCACCGGCGAACGCTCGCTGCTCAATTACCTGTTCAAGCCGCTGCTCGATCGCGCCGGCTCCGCGTTGACCGAGCAATGAGCATGAAGCCAGTGTTCCTCGCCTTGCTGTTCAGTTGTGCCAGTGCCCAGGCGGCCATGGGCCCTTTCGACGTGTACGAGCAAGCCCTGCGCAACGATCCGGTATTCCTGGGCGCCATCAAGGAACGCGACGCCGGCCTGGAAAACCGTACCATCGGCCGCGCCGGCCTGCTGCCCAAGCTTTCCTACAACTACAACAAGGGCCGCAACAACTCCGAGGCGCACTTGCCGGACGGGCGCGGCGGCAGCTATCGCGACGACCGCAACTACAACAGCTACGGCTCCACCTTCAGTCTGCAACAGCCATTGTTCGACTACGAAGCCTATGCCAACTACCGCAAAGGGGTGGCCCAGGCGCTGTTTGCCGATGAGAGCTTTCGCGATAAGAGCCAGGCGCTGCTGGTGCGGGTGCTGACCTATTACACCCAGGCGCTGTTCGCCCAGGACCAGATCGACATCGCCCGCGCCAAGAAGAAGGCCTTTGAGCAGCAATTCCAGCAGAACCGGCATTTGTTCCAGCAGGGCGAGGGCACCCGTACCGATATCCTCGAGGCCGAGTCGCGTTATGAGCTGGCCACCGCCGAAGAGATCCAGGCACTGGATGAGCAGGACGCTTCGTTAAGAGAGCTGGGCGCGCTGATCGGCGTGCAGAGCGTCAATATCCACGACCTGGCACCGCTCAACCAGGGCTTTGCCGCGTTCACGCTGAGCCCGGCCAACTACGACAGTTGGCATGAGTTGGCGATCAGCAGTAACCCCACGCTCGCCTCCCAGCGCCAGGCCTTGGAAGTGGCGCGCTATGAAGTGGAGCGCAACCGCGCCGGGCATTTGCCCAAGGTCACGGCGTACGCCAGTTCGCGCCAGCAGGAATCCGACAGCGGTAATACCTACAACCAGCGCTATGACACCAACACCATTGGCGTGGAGGTGAGCGTGCCGCTGTATGCCGGTGGCGGCATCTCGGCCGCCACCCGCCAGGCCAGCCGCGCGATGGAGCAGGCCGAGTACGAACTGGAGGGCAAGACCCGCGAGACCCTGATTGAGCTGCGTCGCCAGTTCAGTGCCTGCCTGTCCGGCGTGAGCAAGTTGCGCGCTTACCAGAAAGCCCTGGCCTCAGCCGAAGCGCTGGTGGTGTCGACCCGGCAAAGCATCCTGGGCGGCGAGCGGGTCAACCTCGATGCGCTGAATGCCGAACAGCAGCTGTACAGCACCCGTCGCGACCTGGCCCAGGCCCGTTACGACTACCTGATGGCCTGGACCAAGTTGCATTACTACGCGGGCAATCTGCGCGATACCGACTTGGCCAAGGTAGACGAGGCATTCGGACCGCGTTTGTAGTGAGCGGGCTTGTCGAATCGTCGCACCGCCCGCGCTGGGCTGCGAAGCAGCCCCAACCCAGGCGATACGGTTTTATCTGTAACTGGGCGGTGACTGTATTAGGGCCGCTTCGCGCCCCAGCGCGGGCGGTGCGACGATTCGACAAGCCCGCTCACTACAGGGATGGATATGCTTAGTCTTCCTTGCGGACGGTGGCCACATCATCGGCCTTGACGCGGATGCGTTTGCCGGCGATGTCGGTGAATTCATAGAAACCGTCGACGGTTTTGGTTTTTGGCGAGTCCTTGGTCAAATACTGTGTGCCGTTTTGCAGCGTCACTACGGTTTGCGTCGCGCAACCGGCCAATAGCAGAACAGTGAGTGCAACCAGTGGCAGCCCCAGATTCTTCATGTTCATAACCTTTACCTTAACCTTGAAAGTCCCACGCCAGAGGCTGCGGGGGAACAAATGTTACGCCATTGATTCCCCATCTGATCACTTTTATGCAAAAAGTTGCAGGCGCCATTTATCTATTACCGATTGCAACCTGGCATGCGCAACGGCACTCTGTATGCATAACCAGTATTTGATCGCTGCACGCCATGGCCAATCCCCTCGACGACCCGCTCTATTACCTGCATAACTTCAGCCAGGTCCTGCATTGGCTGGGGCAACGCTATGCGGATCTGCTCGACCCGCAAGAAGCGCATTTCATTCAGCAATTTGACAGGTTGCCCCAAGCCTCACAGGCACTGTTGGTGCGAATGGTGATGCGCAAGGGTGCGCATTTTCGTGCAAGCAAACTCAACTACCAGGAAATCGGCTGCCCCCACGCCGCCGCCGTACCGTTGCAGGCCCTGGGTTGGGTTGACGCCCAGTGTCTGCTGACTTTTGAAGCGCTGTTCGCCTTGCTGCAAAAAAGCGAGCTTCTCGGCGTGTTCAAGCCCTGGATCGAGCAGCCCAAGGGTAAGAAAGCCGATTGGCTGGAAGGCTTGGCGACGCAATTCACCGACAGCCGCAGCTTTGCCGGTTGGTGCCCCGACCTTGCTGATGCCTTGTACAGCCTCACGGTGATGGAGCTGTGCGATCGCCTGCGCCTGATGTTTTTCGGCAATTTGCACCAGGATTGGTCGGAGTTCGTGCTGGCTGACCTTGGCATCCACACCTACGAAAAAGTCGAGTTCTGCGCGCAATCCCGTGGCCTGCGCAGCCGTGAGGACGTGCATGGCTTTGTATTTCTGCATCAGTGCCAGCAGGCCTTTGAAACCGGTGAAGCGCTGGAGGACGTCCTGGCCCGGATCGCCACCCTGAATACCGATAATCCTTGGCTGGAAAACCGCCGGGCCAAGCTGTTGTTCCAGGTGGGTCAGTATTGCGAGCGCACCGCCGAATTGGCGTTGGCGCAACGGATTTATCGCAACTGCGCCTACCCGGGCGCCCGCTCGCGACTGATCCGCGTGCTCGAACGCCAGGAGGATTACGCCCAGGCCATGGCCTTGGTGTACACCGCGCAACAGGCGCCGGAAAGCGCCGCCGAGCAGCAGCACCTGCTGCGCGTATTGCCTCGCCTGCGCCGCAAGTTGGGCGAACCGGCCGTGCCCCGGGCCAAGCCACGGCCCGTTACGCGCCTGGACCTGGACCTGGCGTTGCCCGAGCCGCTGATGTCGGTGGAGTACTGCGTGCAGGCTCACCTCAGCGAACCCGATGCGCCGGTGCACTATGTGGAAAACGGCCTGATCAATTCGCTGTTCGGCCTGCTGTGCTGGGATGCGATCTTTGCGCCGTTGCCGGGGGCGTTTTTCCACCCGTTCCAACGGGGGCCGGTGGACCTGCACAGTGAAGACTTCCACTCGCGTCGCGCGCCGCTGTTCGCCGCGTGTTTCGAGCAATTGCAGGACGAGCGCTACAAAGCCACCATCCGCCGGCGCTACGACGAAAAGTGGGGGATCCAGTCGCCATTCGTGTTCTGGAGCCTGCTCAATCAAGAACTGCTGGATCAGGCGTTGGCCTGCCTGCCCGCCGACCATCTGCGCTATTGGTTCGAGCGGCTGCTGCTGGATATCCGCGCTAACCGCGCCGGCATGCCCGACCTGATCCAGTTCTGGCCAGCGCAGAAGACCTACCGCATGATCGAGGTCAAGGGCCCTGGCGATCGCCTGCAAGACAACCAGCTGCGCTGGCTGGAGTTCTGCGGCGAATACCAGATGCCGGTAACGGTCTGCTATGTGCGCTGGGCGCAGTCCCTTTGAGCTACAGCGTTGCCGTGCGTGCATTGTGCGAGTTCACGGCCAAGGTCGGCGACCTGGACCTGCGCTTTACCCCGTCCCCCAGCGCGCAGGAGGGCATTGTCGGCCACCGCACTGTCGCCTCGCGGCGCAGCGCGCATTACCAGAGTGAGGTCGCGCTTGAAGGCCAATACCAGCAACTCAAGGTTCGGGGCAGGGCGGACGGTTATGACCCCGACGCCAATCGCCTTGAAGAAGTAAAAACCTATCGCGGCGATCTCGACGCCCAGCCGGCCAACCATCGGCAACTGCATTGGGCTCAGGTCAAAGTGTACGGCTGGCTGCTGTGCCGCAAACTCGGCCTGCTGGAGATCGACCTGGCGCTGGTGTACTTCGATATCGTCGGTGAAGGCGAGACGCTGCTGAACCAGCGTTTTCAAGCCGCCGAACTCGAGCAGTTCTTCAACCAGCAATGCGCGCTGTTCCTGGGCTGGGCCCGGCAGGAAATGCAGCACCGCGAAGCGCGCAACAATAGCGCGCAAACCCTGGCGTTTCCCCATGCCGGTTTCCGTCCCGGCCAGCGCTCGCTCGCCGAATCGGTGTACAAGGCCGTCAGCACCGGGCGCTGCCTGATGGCCCAGGCGCCAACCGGGATCGGCAAGACCATCGGCACAATTTTTCCGCTGCTCAAGGCCCTCGCGCCCCAGCAACTGGACAAGCTGTTCTTCCTGACCGCCAAGACGCCCGGTCGCAAACTCGCCCTGGACGCCGCGCAGGTGCTGTATACCGCCAGCCCCGGCTTGCAACTGCGCGTGCTGGAGCTGGTGGCACGGGACAAAGCCTGCGAACACCCGGACAAAGCCTGCCACGGCGATGCCTGCCCCTTGGCCAAGGGTTTCTACGACCGGTTGCCCGCCGCGCGCGTCGCCGCGTCCAAGGTGCGCCTGCTCGACCAGCGCAACCTGCGCGATGTGGCCCTGGCCCATGACGTGTGCCCTTACTACCTGAGCCAGGAAATGGCGCGCTGGGCCGACCTGGTGATCGCCGACTACAACTACTACTTCGATTTTGGCGCCATGCTGTTCGGCCTGGCCCAGCTCAACCAGTGGCGCGCGGCAGTGCTGGTGGACGAGGCGCATAACCTGGTCGAACGCGCCCGTTCGATGTACAGCGCCAGCCTCGACCAGTACAGCCTCAAGACCCTGCGCGACACCGCGCCCGAACCCCTGAAGAAACCCTTGCAGCGCCTCAACCGTGAGTGGAACGCGCTGCACAAGGACCAGCTCGCGCCCTACCAGGCCTATGCCGCGCGGCCTGAAAAACTATTGCAGGCCCTGAGCCTGTGCGCCAGCGCCATGGGCGAGTATTTCAATGACCATCCCGAAACCCTGAGTGGCGACCTGCAGGCGTTCTATTTCGAGGTACTGCAATTCGCCAAGGTCGCCGAGCTGTTCAACGAACACTTCATTTTCGATATCAGCAAGCGTCAGCTCCTGGGCAAACGCAGCAGCTCGATCCTGTGCCTGCGCAATGTGGTGCCCGCCGAATTCATCCGCCCACGGCTGGCCGCCGCCCGCAGCAGCACGCTGTTTTCGGCGACCCTGAGCCCTCGTCACTACTACGCCGACTTGCTCGGGCTGCCGGCGGATACAGCCTGGATCGACGTGGAGTCGCCGTTCAAGGCGCAGCAGTTGCAGGTGCGCATCGTCGATGCAATCTCCACGCGCTTCGTCCATCGGCACGCCTCGCTGGAGCCGATCGTCGAGTTGATCGCCCGCCAGTACGCCCAACAGCCCGGCAACTACCTGGCGTTTTTCTCAAGTTTTGATTACCTGCAGCAAGTGGCCCGGCTGTTGGCCGAGAAACACCCGCAGATCGCGTTATGGCAACAGTCACGCGGCATGGCCGAGGCCGAGCGCCAAGCCTTTCTCGATCAATTCACCGAGCATAGCCAGGGCATCGGTTTTGCCGTGCTGGGCGGCGCGTTCGGTGAAGGCATCGATTTGCCGGGCGCCCGTTTGATCGGGGCCTTTATTGCGACGCTGGGCTTGCCGCAACTGAACCCGGTCAACGAGCAGATGAAACTGCGCATGGCCGCGATCTTCGGCGCCGGTTACGACTACACCTATCTGTATCCCGGGCTGCAGAAAGTGGTGCAGGCGGCGGGCAGGGTGATCCGCAGCCAGCAGGACCACGGTGTGGTGATGCTGATCGACGATCGGTTCGGCGAGGCGCGGGTGCGCCAGTTGTTGCCACGCTGGTGGGCACCCACTGTCTGTGGGAGCGGGCTTGCTCGCGAAGGCGGTGTGTCAGTCAAAGATGTATTCATCTGAACCACAGCATTCGCGAGCAAGCCCGCTCCCACAGTTTTAATCCGAGATGTGTTTCAGACCACTTCCAGGTACGAGCTGTGAATCGCTTGCGCCAGTTCGCGCACAGTGTCGATGAATTCGGTGAGGCGGCTGTGCAGCCCGTCCTCCAGAATCTCATCGATACCGGTGTACCTCAGCCGTGCCTCGAACTCCGCCGCCAGCCGCTGGGCCGTGCGCCCGTAACTGCCGGGCAAATCGGCGAGGATGTAGCTCAACTCCTCGATGCAGGCGTGCAACGAGCGCGGCACATCGCTGCGCAACAGCAGCAGCTCGGACACCGAGCGTGCATTCAGCGCATTCGGATACAGCTCCGTATACGCCTCGAACGAGGACAGCGCACGGAGCAGGGCGCTCCACTGGTAATACCCGCGCGCCGACAAGTCGCTGACCTCTTCGGACTCTTCGCCAAACATCTCGTAGCGCGCATCCAGCAGGCGCAAGGTGTTGTCCGCGCGTTCGACAAAGGTACCCAGGCGAATAAACCGGTAGGCGTCATTGCGCATGATGGTCCCCGACGTAGCGCCGCGGAACAGATGCGAGCGCTGCTTGACCCAATCGCAGAAATGGCTGATGCCATGCCGCGCCAGGCCGCCGGCGGCGATGCTGCGCATCTCCAACCAGGTGGCGTTGAGGTTTTCCCACATGTCGGCGGTGATGCGCCCGCGCACCGCATGGGCGTTGCCGCGTGCGGCGCGCAGGCAGTTGTAGATGCTGGCCGGGTTTTCCTCGTCAAGAGCGAAGAAGTGCAGCATGCGCTCGGCATCCAACTGTGTGTGACGCTCGAGGTAGCTCTCCAGGGTGCCGCTGCTGAGCAACGACATGGCCAGTTCATCCAGGCCATCGCTACGCCCGGCCTGGGGCATCAGCGACAGGGAGTAACTGACTTCGAGCATGCGTGCCAGGTTCTCGGCGCGCTCCAGGTAACGGGACATCCAGTACAAATCCGCGGCGGTTCTACTCAACATACTCAGCCCTCCACCACCCAGGTATCCTTGGTTCCGCCGCCTTGCGACGAGTTGACGATCAACGAGCCTTCCTTCAATGCCACGCGGGTCAGGCCGCCGGGCACAAGGCGGGTTTCCTTGCCCGAGAGCACAAAGGGACGCAGGTCGATATGCCGAGGGGCGATGCCGTTTTCGACAAAGGTGGGGCACGTGGACAGGCTCAGCGTGGGCTGGGCGATGTAGGCGTGAGGCCTGGCCTTGATGCGTTGGCGGAAGTCCTCGATTTCGGCGGCGCTGGCGGCCGGGCCGACCAGCATGCCGTAGCCACCGGAGCCCTGGGTTTCCTTGACTACCAGCTCCGGCAGGTTGGCCAGTACGTGGGACAACTCATCGGGGTTGCGGCATTGGAAGGTCGGCACGTTCTGCAGTATCGGTTCTTCATCCAGGTAGAAACGGATCATGTGTGGCACATAGGGGTAGATCGACTTGTCATCGGCCACGCCGGTGCCGATGGCGTTGGCCAGCACCACGTTGCCGGCGCAGTAGGCGGCCACCAGGCCGGGCACGCCAAGCATGGAATCGGGGTTGAAGGCACTGGGGTCGAGGAAGGCGTCGTCGATGCGCCGATAAATCACGTCCACCGGTTTGGGACCGTCGGTGGTACGCATGAACACCTTGAGGTCGTGCACGAACAGGTCGGCGCCTTCCACCAGTTCCACGCCCATTTCCCGGGCCAGGAACGCGTGCTCGAAAAACGCACTGTTAAAGCGCCCAGGCGTCAGCACCACCACATTCGGGTTGTCCAGGCGGCTGGAGCTCTTCAAGGTCTTGAGCAGCAGGTTGGGGTAGTGATCCACCGGCGCGATGCGCTGTTTGGCGAACACCTCGGGGAACAGGCGCATCATCATCTTGCGGTCCTCGAGCATGTAGCTTACGCCGCTGGGGGTACGCAGGTTGTCCTCGAGCACGTAGTAGGTGCCGTCGCCATCACGCACCAGGTCCACGCCGGAAATATGCGAATAGATGCCCCGGTGCAGGTCCAGGCCGACCATGGCCTTCTGATAGCCCTCGTTGCCCAGCACCTGTTCTGCCGGAATGATCCCGGCCTTGATAATGCGCTGGTCGTGGTAGATGTCGGCCAGGAACATGTTCAGGGCGTTGACGCGCTGGATGCAGCCGCGTTCGATCAGGCTCCACTCACTGGCGGGGATGCTGCGGGGGATGATGTCGAAGGGGATCAGGCGCTCGGTGTCGTGTTCATCGCCATACAGCGTGAAGGTGATCCCGGCGCGGTGGAACAGCAAATCGGCTTCACGGCGACGCTGGGCCAGCAGTTCCGGCGGCGTATTCGCCAGCCAGCGGGAGAAATCCTGATAATGCGCACGACACGCGCCGTCTGCATCATTCATTTCATCAAAGAAAGATCGAGCCATTCCAGTACCTTGTCAGTGCCGAGCAGAGCAGGGGGGTGGCACTGCCGTTTCAAAAAACGCATTTTTTATGAGCCCGTGGCTGAGGGTGCCAATGGGCCTGGTCCTTACTTTCTTGTGAGGTCGGCTCTGGGTCGTGGGGTAACGAATGCTCCTGTTTTCGGCCAGATGAATGGATAAAGCAATGCCTGTGCCGAGTTCCCTTCGAAGCGGACGATTTAACCTGCGACAAAAGAACATGTTGTAGCGAGCGGGCTTGTTGTGGCGAGCGGGCTTGCCCCGCGCTGGGCTGCGCAGCGGCCCCAATATGATCACCACAGTGTGTCAGGTACACTGCGTTGGCAGGTTTGGGGCGGCTTCGCCACCCGACGCGGGGCAAGCCCGCTCGCCACAACAAGCTTGCCCGTCATAGGGGCAGCGCACGCCCCAATCAGGTGCACGAACAAACTTGAACTTCGCCCACGGCCCAATCTTCTAATGGGCCTCGAACCCGCGTGGAGTAGCGACGTGCCCAGAATCATTTCACCCGACACCCCGGAATCGAGCCTGACCGATCACAGCGAACACAACGCCAAGATCTTCGGCTCGCCCAAGGATCGCCTTGACTTCTACCGGCGCGAGATCCAATACGAAACCTCGATCCTGGCCAACCGCACCGATGCCTACCTGACGGCGCAGTCGTTCCTGGTGATCGCCTTTGTCTCCGGCATGGGTAACCTGAACCCCGAGTGGGGCAAATTGTTTACCCTGGTGGTCCCGCTTTTTCTGGCGCTGCTGGGCATTCTCAGCTCCCTGAACGCCTGGCCAGGGATTCGCGCGGCCTATGACATCATTGACCACTGGCATTTCAAGCAGAGCGAACTGTTGCGCAGCGAACCAGTGATGGGTATGGCCTACGATGAATCGCCGCTGTTTTCCGAAGTGGAGTCGACCCACAAGGGTTACCGCAAATCCTTGCTTTTTTCCGTGCGCACGCCCTGGATCTTCATGGTGTTCTGGATCTTGCTCGCCGCGTATGCGGTGTACATTCAGTTCGACAATCCGGGCTCGTAAGCAATTGGAACTTCAGCGCCTCGCGCGCGACCTTAGATTTACGCAGGCTGCATTTTCCCGACACTGCGAAGAGGTGACCCATGAATACCAGCCACGATCCCCAGGCCAGCGGTCGCAACGAACCGGCACCCGCTACCGCCGCCGACGCGCCCAAAGACCCGGTCCCGGCCAAAGACCCCACGGCCAAGGAAAACGACTACAGCCCGGACTTCAAGAGTGAGCCTGAGCCCAAGACGCAAACCGATGCCGATATCGATACCCAAGGCGGTTAGAGGAGACGGTCATGTCAAAAGAACTGGATGAAGAGCTCAACGACCCAGGCAATGAAGACCCGGGTTCGTTGATGGATGACGCAGAAGTCCCGTTGAACGATCTGGACGAAGCGGCAGACGTCGGCAACACCGAAAATCAGGATTGATCCGGCGGCGGGCCAGAGGGGGCGCTGAGCTTGAACAACAGTTCATGCTCAGGCAGTGGGTCCAACGATACCTCCTGGCCCAGCACACGGTTGTCGATCAAGGTCTGGGCCTGCTCGCGGCTGATATTGACCACCGTGGCGCGCTTGCCGGTAATCACGTACACCACGTCCACGCCATGCGCAGCCAGCGCCGCCAGATAATCCGCGCGGGGCAGGTCT
Source organism: Pseudomonas sp. SWRI18 (assembly GCF_014268345.1). NCBI lineage: Bacteria > Pseudomonadati > Pseudomonadota > Gammaproteobacteria > Pseudomonadales > Pseudomonadaceae > Pseudomonas > Pseudomonas sp. SWRI18. The sequence continues at coordinate 89,825 of NZ_JACCQQ010000005.1, read as the reverse complement.
TCGCCTTGTTCGTATCCATGCTGCTCGCGCGCAGTCACGCCGCCGGCCTGCGCCAGGTACTGCTGCGAATAGCCCAGGCGTTGGCGTTCTTCCTGCAATCGTTGGCCTATCTTTTTCATGAGCTGGCTCGTGCGGTGAGTATTGCCTGTTTGAAACCCTGGCGCAGCGCAGGATTCAATTTTTTGCAGGCTCAGTGCGATGAACAACCTTACCCATTCAAGGTGATTCATGTGGGAGCTGGCTTGACTGCGATAGCATCGCCGTGGTGAAACTGATACACCGCATCGCAGCGTAGGTATCTACACATTTTGTAGTGAGCGGGCTTGTCCCGCGCTTGGTGGCGAAGCCGCCCCAATGAAAGACACCGCAGTGTTCCAGATAAAACCAAGTCGCCTGGGGGCCGCTTCGCAGCCCAGCGCGGGACAAGCCCGCTCACTACAGGGAGATTTGTCAGCCTCTGAAAGTTGTGTAGATACCTATGCACATCGCAGGCGAGCCAGCTCCCACACAAGCCAGCGCCGGTTTACAGGCGCTCCAGCAACAGACGCTTCAAGGTGTCCACCGGCAACGGCCGGCTGAACAGGTAGCCCTGAATCTGATCGCAGCCGGCCTCTTTCAGGAACGCCAACTGCGCCTGGGTTTCCACGCCTTCGGCCACCACTCGCAGGTTGAGGCTGTGGGCCAGTTCGATGATGGTGCGGGTGATCGCCGCATCCTGAGGGTTGGTGGTGACTTCGCGGATAAACGCGATGTCGATCTTCAATGTATCGATGGGAAACCGGCGCAGGTACGCCAGGCTCGAATAGCCGGTGCCAAAGTCGTCAATCGAGATCTTCACGCCCATGGCGTGCAGGCGCTGCAGGCTGGCGATGGTGTGCTGGGTGTTTTCCATCAGCGAGCCTTCGGTCAACTCGACCTCCAGCAAGTCGGGCGCCACGCCGGTTTGCGCGAGGATACGTGCGATATCGGCAATCAGGTCGCCTTCGATCAGTTGGTGGCCGGAGACGTTGACCGAGACTTCCACGGGGCCAATGTCACCGCTTTGCCATTCGGCGATCTGTTGGCAGACCGTGTCGATGACCCAGCGTCCCACGGGCACGATCAGGCCAAGGCTTTCCAGTATCGGCACAAACACGGCCGGAGACACCGCGCCATAGTTAGGCCGCTCCCAGCGCAGCAGTGCTTCCAGGGCGCAGATGCGGCCGCTGGCAACCTCGACCTTGGGCTGGTAGTGCACGCTGAACTCACTGCGCTCGACGGCCTGGCGCAACGCGTTTTCCAGGTCCTGGCGAGCCAGGTCATGCACGTTCATGCCGGTTTGCCGTGACGCCGGGTCAGGCGTATTGCCGGCCAGATCGCCGCGCGCCTTGAGCCGCAGCAGGTTACGCACGCGCAACCATAGCTCGACCCGTTCCACCGGCTTGCTGATGAACTCCTCGGCACCGGTTTCAAGCCCACTCACCCGTGCGCTCGATTCACTGAGCGCCGACAGCATGATGATCGGTATGCCCGCCGTGGCTTCATCGCCTTTGAGCCGGCTGGCCACTTCGTAGCCGTCCATGCCCGACATCATCACGTCCAGCAGGATCAGGTCCGGTGGCTGTTTCGCCACGCTCTGCAGGGCTTCTTCACCGCTGCCGGCGCTCAGGGTCAGGTAGCCTTCGTGTTGCAGCAGCGTTTCCAGGAGCTTGCGCACCTGGGGGTCATCATCAACGATCAACAACGTTGCGGGTTGGCTGGCCATGGAGCGGACTCACGTGAGGGGTCTGTCGGGCTGCAGCAAGGTGTCGATCACCTCGTACAGCTCCTTGTAACGCAGCGGCTTGATGATGTAGGCGTCGCACCCGGCCAGCCGGGTTTTTTCGCGGTCTTCTTTCATCGCCATGGCCGTCAGGGCGATCACCGGGATGTGCGCGGTCAGCGGGTCTTGCTTGAGCAGTGCGGTGGCGGCCAGGCCGTCCATGCCGGGCAACTGGATATCCATGAGGATCAGCGCCGGTTGCTGTGCGCGGGCCAGGGTCAGGCCGGTCTCGGCATCGGCTGCCCACAACACCGTGTGCCCGGCATTGACCAGCAACAAACGCGCCAGGCGCATGTTGGCTGCATTGTCTTCGACGATCAGGATCTCGGCCATGGGGCCTCCGGGGCGCGATGCAGCGGCAACCACACGACAAACCGCGCGCCGCAACCTTCGCGGCTGGCCACCGCGACACTGCCGCCGTGCAGGTCGGTCAGTTGCTTGACCATTGCCAGCCCCAGGCCCGTGCCTTCAAATTTGCGCGCCAGGCTGCTGTCGATCTGGCTGAACGCCTTGAACAGCTTGCCCATGTCGTCTTCGGCGATGCCTATGCCGGTGTCGCTGACGCTCAGTTCGAGGAATTGTTGATGCACACTCGCCGGCAAGGCGAAGTTGTATACCGGCCAGTCGCCGGGAATCTGCCCGACCTGCTCGCGCGCTACCTGGCGCACCGTCAACGTCACCGAGCTGCCGTGTTCGCTGAACTTGACGGCGTTGGCCAGCAGGTTGTAGACGATCTGCTTGGTCTTGCGCAGGTCGAGTGCCAGATGGCCGAGGTCTTCAGGGCTTTGCAGCTTCAACTGGATGCTCTGCAACGCCGCCTTTTCGCGCACGATCAGCAGGCTGTTGGCCAACAGGCCCGCCAGCTCGACGCTTTCCAGCTCCAGTTCCATCATCCCGGCCTCGACCTTGGACAGGTCGAGGATGTCGTTGATCAGCGACAGCAAGTGCTGGCCACTGGTGAAGATGTCGCCGATGTATTCACGCTGGGTCTCGCTCATCTCGCCGACCAACCCGTCCTTGAGCGCCTCGGAAAAGCCGATCACCGCGTTCAGCGGCGTGCGCAATTCGTGGGACATGGTGGCGAGAAACTCGGACTTCATGTGGCTGGCGTGCTCCAGCTCCAGATTCTTTTCTTCCAGGGCGCGTTCGAACCCTTTGCGTTCGGCTTCTTCCTGCTTGCGCGCGGTGTTGTCGGTACCGATCAGCAGGTAGCCGATGATGGTGTCGTGGCGGTTGCGCAACGCCGTCACCGAGACCATGGCCGACAGGCGACTGCCGTCCTTGCGGATATAGGTCAACTCGTAGATGTCTTCGATCCCCCGCGAGGCCTTGAACACCAGCGCTTCAAAGCCCGGCGTGATCGGCGTGTCGAGCTCCTGGCTCAGGGCGGCGGCGCGGGTAACCAGTTCGATGGGGTCGGAGATGTCGGCAGGGGTGATGCGGTTGACCACATCGGCGGCGGCATAGCCCAGCATGCGTTCGGCGCCGACGTTGAAGATCTGGATCACGCCTTTTTCGTCGGTGGCGATGCTGGAGAAGTAGGCGCTGTTGAAGATCGCGTCTTGCAGGGCGCCGGTCTTGAGCAGGGTTTTCTGGCGCTTGAACTCGACGATTTTTTCCGCGCGCGATTGCGGTTGTTCGGGTAGCGGTGTGTCCATCGCTTCGTCCTTCCATGATATTCAGACCCGCCATCGTTACCTGCGATGACGCAGAGCACGCTCACTGAAGATCGCCTGGCGACAACGAGTATGAGATGACGTGCGTGGACAATAGCAGACAAACGGTCAATTCGATGCTTTCTGTGTTTAATCAATAAAGTAGATTGGTGAAACGTTTCTTCTAAGGGAAAAACCTCAAGGCAAGCGCTTGCGTAAGCAAATGTATCTGAATTAGAGTCGGCCCACTGACGACAAAAATAATAATTCCAGGAGCTCATGCATGAGCCTTGAACCCTTGCTTGAAATGCAGGGCATCAGCAAAACGTTCAACGGTTTGCGCGTGCTCAAGAATGTCGGCCTGAAGGTCTACCCCGGCGAAATCCACGCCTTGATGGGGGAGAACGGCGCCGGCAAATCTACCCTGATGAAAATCCTCTCCGGCGCCTACCAAGCCGACCCCGGCGGTGAAATCCGCATTGCCGGTGAACCTGTCGCCACCTTCGACCCCGCCACCGCCAAAGCCCTCGGCATCGCCGTGATCTATCAGGAACTGAGCCTGTGCCCCAACCTGAGCGTGGCCGAGAACATTTACCTGGGCCGTGAACTGCGGCGTGGCTGGACCATCGACCGCAAGGGCATGGAAGCGGGGTGCATCGAAGTGCTGCAACGCCTTGGCGCGCAGTTCACCCCGGCGACGCGGGTCAGCAGCCTGTCGATTGCCGAGCGCCAACTGGTGGAAATTGCCCGCGCCTTGCATGCCCACGCCAAGGTCCTGGTGATGGACGAGCCGACCACGCCGTTGTCATCCCGCGAGACCGACCGCTTGTTCGCGCTGATCAAACAGCTGCGCGGCCAAGGGTTGGCAATCATCTATATCAGCCACCGCATGGCCGAGATCTACGAGCTGGCGGACCGTGTCTCGGTGCTGCGTGACGGCCAGTACATCGGCGAACTGACCCGCGAAGCGCTGTCGGCCGAGGTGCTGGTCAAGATGATGGTGGGCCGCGACCTGTCGGGGTTCTACAAGAAAGAACACGCTGCGTACAACCCCGGCAACGTGGTGATGCGAGTGCGCGACATGGCCGATGGCAAGCGCGTGCGCAACTGCAGTTTCGACCTGCACGCCGGCGAAGTGCTGGGCATTGCCGGCCTGGTCGGAGCAGGGCGCACCGAACTGGCACGGCTGATCTTCGCCGCCGACCCGCGCACCTCGGGCACCCTGGAGGTGGTCGGCAAGACCGTCACCCAACTGCGCACCCCGGCGGACGCAATTCACGCCGGCGTGGTTTACCTCACCGAAGACCGCAAGGCCCAGGGCCTGTTCCTGGACATGAGCGTGGCGGACAACATCAATGTCTGCGCCTGTGTGCCCGATGCCCATGCCGGCGGCGTGCTGGATCGGGCGCATGCCGCACAGCGCGCCACGGATGCGATCAAGTCACTGTCGATCCGCGTGGCGTCGGGCAAGGTCAATGTCGGCGCACTGTCCGGTGGCAACCAGCAGAAGGTGCTGTTGGCACGGCTGCTGGAGGTCAAGCCCCATGTGCTGATCCTCGACGAGCCCACGCGCGGCGTGGACATCGGGTCCAAGTCCGAGATCTACCGCATCATCAATCAATTGGCCCAGGCCGGTGTCGGCATTGTGGTGATCTCCAGCGAGTTGCCGGAAATCATCGGCACCTGCGACCGCGTGTTGATCATGCGCGAAGGCCAGCTAGTCGCAGAAGTCGGCGGGGCCTCAGGCCACGCTATTTCCCAGGAACGCATTATTGACCTCGCCACCGGTGGCGATCAGGTGGTTGCCCATGGCTGAGTTGAATGTAGCGACAATCGGTAAAGCAGAACGCGCACGCGAATTGATGCGCACAGTCGGCATGTTGCCGGTGCTGATCCTGCTGCTGGTGGGCTTTGCCCTGGCCAGCGAGAACTTCCTGACGATGCAGAACCTGTCGATCATCACCCAGCAGGCCTCGGTGAACGTGGTGCTGGCGGCGGGGATGACCTTTGTGATCCTCACGGCGGGCATCGACCTGTCGGTGGGGGCGATCCTTGCCGCGTCGGCGGTGGTGGCGTTGCAGGCCTCGATGTCGCCGCAGTTCGGCATGTTCGGGATTGCCGCGGGGATCGGCTTCGGCTTGCTGTTGGGACTGGTCAACGGAGGGTTGATTGCCTTCATGCGCTTGCCGCCGTTTATCGTCACCCTGGGTGCGCTGACGGCCATGCGCGGCCTGGCACGCCTGTTGGCGGACGACAAAACCGTATTCAACCCTGAGTTGCCGTTTGCGTTTATCGGCAATGACTCGATCCTTGGCGTGCCGTGGCTGGTAGTGATTGCGGTGGCGGTGGTTGCGCTGTCGTGGTTCATCCTGCGCCGCACGGTCATGGGTGTGCAGATCTATTCGGTGGGCGGCAACCCGGAAGCGGCGCGGCTGTCGGGGATCAAGGTGTGGAAAGTGCTGCTGTTTGTCTACGCCATGTCTGGCGCGTTGGCCGGGCTGGGCGCGGTGATGAGCGCTTCGCGCCTGTTCGCCGCCAACGGCCTGCAACTGGGCCAGTCCTATGAACTGGATGCGATTGCCGCCGTCATCCTTGGCGGCACCAGCTTTACCGGCGGTGTTGGCACCATCGGCGGCACGCTGATCGGTGCGCTGATCATCGCGGTGCTGACCAACGGCCTGGTGCTGCTGGGGGTATCGGACATCTGGCAGTACATCATCAAGGGCATCGTGATCATTGGCGCGGTGGCACTGGATCGTTATCGCCAGTCCGGTGCGCGGACCTGATTTCACTCCTACAACAATCACAAGAGAGAGAACCGCATGAACGTCAAACGCATTTTCCCCGTTATGGCCCTGGCTGCCTTGATGTCCCAGGCCGTCGAAGCGCGCGAGCTCAAGGCCCTCGGTATCAGCATGGGCTCGCTGGGCAACCCGTATTTCGTGACCCTGGCCGACGGCGCCACGGCGCGGGCCAAGGAATTGAACCCCAACGTCAAGGTCACCTCGGTATCGGCCGACTATGACTTGAGCAAGCAGTTCTCGCAGATCGACAACTTCATCTCGTCCAAGGTCGACCTGATTTTGATCAACGCCGTCGACCCGTCCGCCATGGCTTCTGCGATCAAGAAAGCCCGTGACGCCGGCATCGTGGTGGTTGCCGTGGATGTGGACGCCAAGGGGGTGAACGCCACGGTGCAGACCGACAACGTCGAAGCCGGCAAGCTGGCCTGCCAGTACCTGGTGGACAAGCTGGCGGGCAAGGGCAACGTGATCATCCAGAACGGCCCGCAGGTCACCGCCGTGACCGATCGCGTCAAGGGCTGCAAGGCGGCATTGGCCGCTGCGCCGGACATCAAGGTGCTGTCCGATGACCAGGACGCCAAGGGCTCCCGTGAAGGCGGCTTGAATGCCATGCAGGGTTACCTCACGCGCTTCCCGAAAATCGACGGCCTGTTCGCGATCAACGACCCGCAAGCCATCGGCAGTGACCTGGCGGCCAAGCAGCTCAAGCGCAGCGGCATCATCATCACCTCGGTGGACGGCGCGCCGGACATCGAAAATGCGCTGAAAACCGACACGCAGATCCAGGCGTCCGCCAGCCAGGACCCGTGGGCCATGGCGCAGACCGCCGTGAATGTGGGCAATGACCTTCTCAACGACAAGGCCCCGGCCGAAGCGGTGACCCTGCTCACGCCGAAACTGATCACCCGTGACAACGTCGGTACGTACAGCGGCTGGTCGAGTAAACGTTGATTGGTTGAGAGGACAGCGCCGTGGTCACCATGGACGACGTGGCAAGCAGGGCGGGGGTATCGACATCGACGGTGTCCCATGTGCTGAACGGCACCCGCAAGGTCAGCCCGGCGACGGTGCAGGCGGTGCAGCAGGCGATCCAGGCGCTGGGCTACATCCCCAATACCCTGGCGCGCTCGCTGGCGCGGTCGAGCACCAGCACGATTGGCGTGGCGATCTCGGCGCTGTCCAACCATTATTTCAGCGAAACCGTGCACGCAATAGAGACCGAGTGCGCCAGGCACGGCTACATGATGCTGTTTGTCGACACCCATGACGACCCGGAGCAGGAGCTGCGGGTGGTCACGGCACTGCATCATCGGCGGGTCGACGGGATTGTGCTGGCGCCGTCGAATGGCTCAAAGGCGCTGGAGTACCTGCGGGCCAACGAGATTCCAGCGGTGCTGGTGGACCGCATGATGAGCGCGGCGTTTGACCAGGTCGGGGTGGAAAACATACAGCCCACCCAGGCGCTTATTGAACACTTGATCGCTCATGGTCACCGTCGGATCGGCTTTATCGCCGGGCGCGAGGGGTTCAGTACCACCGATGAGCGGGTGATGGGATATCGCGCCGCGTTGCAGGCGGCGGGGTTGGCGTTTGATCCACACCTGCTGGTCAATGGCGGTTCCAACACTGAGCCGGCGCGGGAGGCCACGCTGCGGTTGCTGGGTTTGGCTGCGCCGCCCACCGCAATCATGGCCGGCAACAACCTGATGACCCTCGGCGCCATGCACGCCTTGCGTGACGCTCACATCGCCGTGCCGGAGCAGATGGCCCTGGTCGGGTTTGACGATTTTGACTGGGCGGATTTTTTCGAGCCGCGCCTGACCCTGATCGCTCAACCGGTCCAGGCCCTCGGCGCGCGTGCCGTCGGCCTGCTGTTGCAACGCATGGCTTGTCCCGGCGCGCCCCCCCAGAGCGTACGCCTGGCACCTGCCCTGCAATTGCGTCATTCCTGTGGCTGTATTTGATTTTTGGAAAAGTGCGTATGAACACTCCTGTTTCCCTCGGCATCGACCTCGGCACCTCGGAACTCAAGGCCATCCTCATGGACCTCGATGGCACGGTGCTGGCTCACGCCGGCGTGCGCTTGAGTGTATCGCGGCGCCACAGCGGCTGGTCGGAGCAGGCGCCGGAAGACTGGTGGCAGGCATGTCTGCAGGCGCTGGCGCAATTGCGCGGGCATGCTGCGTTTGCCCGGGTCGCTTGTATCGGGTTGTCCGGCCAGATGCACGGTGCGGTGCTGCTGGGCGCCGACAACCGCGTGTTGTACCCGGCGATCCTGTGGGACGACTCGCGCGCTGTCGCCGAGGCAGAGCAACTGGGCGCCGAATTTTCCGAGGTGACCGGCAGCCTGCCCATGGCGGGGCTGACGGCGCCGAAACTGCTGTGGCTGCAGCACCATGAACCCGAGGTGTTCAAGGCGATTGAGTGTGTGCTGTCGCCCAAGGATTATCTGCGCCTGCGCCTGACGGGCGAACGCATCAGCGACATGTCCGATGCCGCGGGTACGTTGTGGCTGGATGTGGCAAGCCGTGAATGGTTCAGCCCGATGCTGCGTGCCACCGGCCTTGCGCCGGAGCAGATGCCCAGGTTGGTTGAAGGCGGGACCGCGAGTGCTTGTCTGACCGCATCCGGCCTGGGGCTGTCGACGGATGTGGTGATCGCGGGCGGCGGTGGCGATAATCCGGTGGCTGCCGTAGGGATCGGGGCGATCAATGCCGGCGATGGGTTCATAACGCTGGGCACCAGCGCGGCCATCGTCGCGATCACCGATCATGCCGCCGGCAATCCCGCCAGTGCCGTGCACAGCTTTTGCCACGCGTTGCCCAACCGCTGGTACACCATGGGCGCCATGCTGGCCGGCGCCAGTTGCCTGCGCTGGGTCATGCGGCTGACCGGCCAGCCGGACGAGCAGACGTTGCTGGATCAGGTGCAAGCGCAGCTGCCTATCGAACAGGCGGTGCCGTTGACCACGCCTTTATTCCTGCCGTATCTGGCTGGCGAGCGTACGCCGCATAACGACCCGCTGTTGCGCGGTGGTTTCATGGGGCTGGGCCATGACTGCACCCCAGCCATGCTCGGCTATGCGGTGATGGAAGGCGTGGGCTTTGGCCTGCTCGACGCTTTGCGAGCCGTGCAATCTGCCGGTGCCGACATAGCAGCGTGCGCCCTGGTGGGCGGCGGAGCTCGCAGTGAATACTGGGCGCAGTTGCTGGCCAATATCCTGCAGCGGGAGATCTTTACGCTGCAAGGCAGTGAGTTGAGCGCGTGCATTGGCGCGGCGAAGCTGGGGTTCCTGGCGATCGGGCAGGGGGATGTGTTGTTGCGGTCGGGCTTGCCTGTGAAGACGCGGTATTTGCCCGATGCCAGGCAGCAAGCGGTGCTGCAAGCGCGCTACCGAAAATTCCAGGGCTTACTCACGGCAGCCAAGGCGCTGCACGATTGACGATGGCAACAAGGTGCTGCTTGTCGTGACGAGTGAGCTTCTTGTGGCAAGAGTGCCTGTTGTGGCGAGCGGGCTTGTCCCGCGTTGGGGCGCGAAGCGGCCCCAGGGAGATCACCGCGTTTATCCAGGTACATCACGGGGGCTGGTTTTGGGGCTGCTTCGCAGCCCAACGCGGGGCAAGCCCGCTCGCCACAACAGGCCCGCTCGCCACAGGAAGCCCGTTCGCCACAGCAATCCTCCGCCCAAGTCATAACCAGGCGGCATCCCACAATGGATAATCGCCAATGTGCTCAACCAAGCCGGCACGCAATGGGTTGGCGACGATGTAACGGGCCATTTTCAAAAGATCTTCATCCGCGCGCACGCCCCGGTCGTGATAGCCACGCTGCCAAAATTTTTCCCGGCTGCAGCGGGCTCGATTAATGCTCAAGGTACTGCGTGACTTGGTCTGTCGCATTACACCGGCAAGCGTCGTGCTATTGAGGGCTAATAGCCAATGAAAGTGGTCTGGCATGACTACCCACGCAAGGGAGGTCACTAACCCGGCGTCATGGGCTCGCTTGAACTCAGCGACCAATAACCGCCCCAACTGAAAATCCCTGAACAAGGGCTGGCGTTGATGCACCACGGCGGTGACCAGATAAGCGCGGCCGCATTCTGAGTAACGACCGCGACGTAACAGATGAGAGTTTGGCTGGCGAGGCAATCCGTTGCTCCTGTAAGTGAATAGGAGCTTTCACGCTAGCAGCGGTGGCGCCTCAGCCGCGTTGAGTTCAGTGTCATTGTGTTACCTCACTTACGCAGTTAATCCTGCGGCGAGCCGAGCTGTCGTGGTGAGGGGGGTTGTTGTGGCGAGCGGGCTTGTTGTGGCGAGCGGGCTTGCCCCGCGTTGGGGCGCGAAGCGGCCCTAGCCAGATCACCGCGTTTATCCAGATACACCACGGGAGCAGGTTTTGGGGCTGCTTCGCAGCCCAACGCGGGGCAAGCCCGCTCGCCACAGCAAGCCCGCTCGCCACAACAAGCCCGTCCGCCACAGGGAGCCCCGAACTCACTCCGCCAACGGCGGCAAACGTCGCTTCACCGGGGTTTTCTTGACGATGGCGGTGTTGGTCTCGGCGTACGCGTTGATGCGGTCCAGCAGGCTGTCGAGGTGATCCATGGTGCGCACATGCAGGCGCGCGATGAAGCAATCCTCGCCGGTGACTTTGTCGCATTCGGTGAATTCGGGGATCGCCTGGATCTGGCGTTCAACCTCCTGCAGTTTGCCGGGCAGGGGGCGTATGCGCACGATGGCTTGCAGCAGGTAGCCGAAATGCCTGGGGTCGATGTCGACCGTGTAGTGGGTCAGCACGCCGCGCTCTTCAAGACGCCGCAGTCGTTCGCCTACGCTGGGCGAGGACAGCCCGGTGATACCCGCCAGTGCCTTGAGCGACAGGCGCGAGTCGTCCATCAAGGCGGCAATCAGTTGCTGGTCAATGGTGTCGATCATGTTTTCAACCTAATAAGTAAAGGTGATTTCCGGATTTTGCCTTTTTTAGTCGCTGGAGCTGCTACCCAGCAGATTGCCATACTTGAGCCTCACTTGAGGAGCCTCAAACATGGATACATCCATCCGTCGCGGTTCGTGGGAAATGGTCGCCGCCATGCTGATTTCGGGCACTATCGGCTGGTTTGTGCTGGTGTCCGGCGTGTCGGTGATCGAGGTGGTGTTCTGGCGCTGCGTCATCGGCGCGCTGACCTTGCTGCTGGTATGCGCCTGGCTGGGTTATCTGCGCCTGGAACTGCTCAGTTGGGCCAGGCTCGGCCTGGCCATGCTCAGTGGCGTGGCGATTGTCGGCAATTGGCTACTGCTGTTCGAATCCTATTCCCATGCGTCGATCGCTATCAGCACAGCGGTGTACAACGTGCAGCCGTTCATGTTGGTGATGCTGGCGGCCGTGTTTCTCAATGAAAAAATCACCCTGCAGAAACTCGCGTGGCTGAGCGTGGCGTTTCTCGGCATGTTGGCGATCGTCAGCGCCCATGGCGAACAGCAGACGGGGGGCGGGAATTATCTGGCGGGTATCGCGCTGGCGTTGGGGGCGGCGTTTTTGTACGCGGTGGCGGCGTTGATCATCAAGCGCTTGAAGGCGGTGCCGCCGCATTTGATGGCGTTGATCCAGGTAATCACCGGTGCGTTGCTACTGGCGCCGCTGGTGCCCTGGAACAGCCTGCCGGCGTCCGCCGATGCCTGGGCGGCCTTGGCGACCCTTGGCGTGGTGCATACCGGATTGATGTATGTGTTGTTGTACGGGGCGATCCAGAAACTGCCGACGGCGATCACCGGCGCATTGTCGTTTATCTATCCGATTGCGGCGATTCTGGTGGATTGGATCGCGTTCGGGCATCGGCTGGGCTGGCTGCAATGGCTGGGCGTGGCGGCGATCCTGCTGGCGGCAGCGGGGTTGCAGCGGGGCTGGAAATGGCCCCGCTCCCACAGGGTCAGTGCGTGCCCTGAAAGATGATATTTTCCGGGTTGAAATGCTCCACGGCACTGCCCGGCTGCGGCAACCCAAGGATATGCCCCTTGATCTTGCCTACCACGTGCATCTCGCACGGCTTGCAGTCGAACTTCAGGGTCAGCACTTCATCGCCATGGATCAACTGCATTGGCGCGACCTTGGTTTTCACGCCCGTGACACCCTTGGCCTGTTTAGGGCACAGGTTGAACGAGAAGCGCAGGCAGTGCTTGGTGATCATCACCGGCACTTCGCCGGTTTCTTCGTGGGCTTCGAAGGCCGCGTCGATCAGCTTGACACCGTGACGGTGGTAGAAGTCGCGGGCCTTCTGGTTGTAGACGTTGGCCAGGAACGACAAATGCGCTTCCGGGTACACCGGCGGTGGCGAGGTTTCGGCTTTGCGGCCACCGCGCGGGTGAGCGGCCACACGGGCGGCGGTCAGCGCTTCGATCACTTCGCGGCGCAATGCCTTGAGCTGCGAATTGGGGATGAAGAACGCCTGCGGCGCATCCAGCGCGATGTCTGTCGCGTGGTATTCGGTGGTGCCCAATTGGCCGAGCAGGTCGCGCAGGGTATCCAGCGCCTGTTCCGGCTTGTTGGCCACGCCAAACGGGCCGGGCAGGGTAGCGCTGGCGCAAACGCCTTCTTCGCTGGTGGCGGTGACTTCAAGCCGGTCTTCACGCAAGCGCGCCACCCAGGCCAGGCCGATGCGCCGTTCGGCGGAAGTCTTCTGCAAGGCCTGTTGCCAGTTGTGGTCCAGGTTGCGGTTCAGCGGATGGTTCGGGCGCACTTGCTGCAGGCCGGCCGGCATTTCGTTGGGCTCGACGCGGTAGCGGTAGCGCTTCTGGCCGTCTTCGTCGAACTCACCCTTGGGCTCGGCAATGTTGGCGCGAAACCCCACCACTTCACGCTTGACCAGCACATTCAGGCCGTCGCCGTTGGACAGCGGCTCATGGGTGACCACCTGCAGGTCACGCTTGCCGACTTTTTCCACCACACCCACCGGCAGGCCGGTAAAGGTCGGGGTGTCAAAGGCGCCGATGTCGATCTTGCGGTCGCTGACGAAATAGTCGGTGCTGCCACGGTGGAAGGTTTTTTCCGGATCGGGCAGGAAGAAGTGCGCGGTGCGGCCACTGGAGGCGCGGGCCAGGTCCGGGCGGTCCTCAAGGATCTCGTCGAGGCGCTGGCGGTAGTAGGCGGTGATGTTCTTCACGTAGCCCATGTCTTTATAGCGGCCTTCGATCTTGAACGAACGCACGCCGGCTTCGACCAGGGCGCGCAGGTTGGCGCTCTGGTTGTTGTCTTTCATCGACAGCAGGTGCTTCTCAAAGGCCACGACGCGGCCCTGGTCGTCTTTCAAGGTGTAGGGCAGGCGGCAGGCCTGGGAGCAGTCGCCACGGTTGGCGCTGCGGCCATTTTGCGCGTGGGAGATGTTGCACTGGCCCGAGAACGCCACGCACAGGGCGCCGTGGATGAAGAACTCGATGGCGGCGTCGGTCTCATCGGCGATGGCGCGGATCTCTTGCAGGTTCAGCTCACGGGCCAATACCAGCTGCGAGAAGCCGGCCTGGTCGAGAAACCTGGCGCGGCCAAGGGTGCGAATGTCGGTCTGGGTGCTGGCGTGCAGCTCGATGGGCGGAATATCCAGCTCCATCACGCCCAGGTCCTGCACGATCAACGCGTCGACGCCTGCGTCGTAGAGCTGATGGATCAGCTTGCGCGCGGGTTCCAGTTCGTTGTCATGCAAGATGGTATTGATCGTGGTGAAGACGCGCGCGTGATAGCGACGGGCGAATTCCACCAGGGAGGCGATCTCGCTCACTTCGTTGCAGGCATTGTGGCGCGCGCCGAAGCTCGGGCCGCCGATGTAGATGGCGTCGGCGCCATGCAAGATAGCCTCGCGTGCAATGGCGACATCGCGGGCAGGGCTGAGCAATTCCAGGTGATGCTTGGGCAGGGACATAGTTTTTTTAGTCAGGCTTGTCACGGTTGAGGCGCGCATTGTAGCCGTGAAATGCCTGACCGGCATCAACTCAGGCCTTGGCCGCCATCGCGGTCACTTCCACGCGCATGCCTTCCACTGCCAGCGCTACCACGCCAACCGCCGCGCGCACGGGCCAGGGCTTGGCGAAAAAGCGCTTGTAGACCTCGTTGAAGGCGGCGCGATCAGCCATGTCCGTCAGATAAATGGTCAGGTGCATCACCCGGTCCATGGCGCTGCCGGCCTTTTCCAGGGCGACTTTCAGCGCTTGCAGGGTGCATTCGCTCTGCAGGGTGATGTCGCCCAGCTCCAGGCTGCCGTCGGCGCGGGTCGGGATCTGGGTAGATACCAGGATGCCGTTGAAGCCGATCACATCGGAGGAAATCGAGTCGGCATCGGGGTCCGGGGTGTAGTGCAGGTCGTGGTTGGCCATGGGCGCCTCGCGTTGACGGAAAAAAGAAGGCGCCCATGGTCCCCGAAAACAGTCGCAGGGGCAAACCGCCCTGGTTTTTTGACGCCAGAAAATAATCATTTTAGTTGCGTAAAGTCCCGTATTCCGGCGCCGATAGCCTGATTAGAGAAAGGTTATTCGCACGGCTGAGGGTACGTCATGTTCAACAAAACACTAAAAATAGAACTGGCGGCCAGGACGGCCGAAGTCTCCGATTACAAGGGATTGATCGCTGCACTGGAACGCTCCATGGCCGTGGTCGAATTCGACCTCAATGGCAAGGTCCTGCGCGCCAATGACAATTTTCTCAAGACCCTGGGCTATAGCGCCGTGCAACTGGCCGGCAAATCCCACCGTGATTTCTGCCCGCCGGCGCTGACCGGCAGCCCGGCCTACAGTCAGTTCTGGAGTGATTTGAAAGCCGGAAAATTCGTCTCCGGCACCTTCAAGCGCGTGGACGCCAGCGGCAGGACCCTCTGGTTGGAGGCCAGTTACAACCCGGTGCTGGATGAGCGTGGCCAGGTGCTGAAAGTGGTCAAGTACGCCCTGGACGTTACCGCCAAGGTGGAACAGGAGGCCGCGACCCGCAGCAAACTCACGGCGTTGGACCGCGCGATGGCTGCTATCGAATTCGATCTGACTGGCCAGGTGCTGGATGCCAATGAGAACTTCCTGAACGTAATGGGCTATACGCTGGCGGAGATCAAAGGCAAGCACCATCGTCTGTTTTGCGAACCGACCCTGGTCAACAGCCATGAATACACGGATTTCTGGCGGCGCTTGAACAACGGTGAATTCTTCACCGGGCAATTCAAGCGCATCGGCAAGCATGGCCGGGTGGTCTGGCTGGAAGCCAGCTACAACCCGGTCTTCGACGGCGAAGGCAAGCTAATCAAGGTCGTCAAGTTCGCCAGCGACATCACCGAACGCGTGGAGAAGTTCGAGGAAGACTCGCGCGGCGCTTCAAGGGCGTACCATATTTCCTCGGAAACCGAGCGTTTCGCCGAACACGGTACCCAGGTAATCCAGGAAACCGCGAGCGAGATGCGCCGCATCGCCGACAACATCGGCGCCTCGGCACGCTTGGTGGGGCAGCTGGGCGATCGTTCCGAGCAGATCACCGCCATCGTCAATACCATTCGTGGCATCGCCGACCAGACCAACCTGTTGGCACTCAACGCGGCCATCGAGGCAGCGCGCGCGGGTGATCAAGGGCGCGGTTTCGCGGTGGTGGCCGATGAAGTCCGGCAACTGGCCGGGCGCACCAGCCGCTCCACGGCGGAAATTGCCGAGATGATCGGCATGATCCTGTCGGAAACCCGCGACGCGGTGACCAGCATGAACGCCACCCAGGAAGGCGCGCAACGCGGTGTGAACCTGGCTGATCAGGCGGGTTCGGTGATTCTGCAGATTCGCACCAGCACCAGTGATGCGGTGGAGGCCGTGAGCATGTTTGCATCCAAGCTGGACGAGTCCGAAGTTATTCCCAAAACGGCGGTCGGCTGGGTGGGCTGAAGCGATAGCGCTGGCCGACGCCGTTGTCGGTCGGCTTCATCGGCACCGTTTTATAAGGCTACGCCCGCGGGGTGGGCGTATCGAACGACGGGTGTTCGGATAAAAGCCTGCGCCATTCCATTCGAAACCAGGGTGTGAATGGCGCCTGCGGATCCGAAAGGCGCGCCGATATTTGTGCACGGGTCATCCACTGGGTCTCACTGACTTCCTCGGCAACCGGTAAAACCGGTGCGTCGGATTGAGCCACCAATACATGGCAAAGCTCATGTTCCGCTCCAATGTCACCAAAGTGCGCATGGTATTCAAAGCTGTACAGAAAGCGGCAGGAGGCAACGATGCCCAGTTCTTCGCGCAGACGCCTGGACGCGGCATCCGTAATGCGCTCGCCAGGCGCCGGGTGGCTGCAGCAAGCATTCGACCAGAAACCTGGCCAAAGCATTTTACCCGCAGCACGACGTTGCAGCAGATGCCGCCCGGCGCTGTCGATCAGATGCACGGAAAATGCACGATGGCGCTGTCCCGACCCCAGGTGCGCGACGCGTTTGTCACACACACCGATGGGTACATCCTGCGCGTCAACCAGCACGACATCATGGTTCATTGTGTAATGCCCTCGGTGCTGCGTCGTTCCTGTCAAGTGCGGGCACTTGCCCCCAGGCGCTGACCAAGGTCAAAGCCGCTTCGGTGAACCCTGGATCGGCCCGCAGGTTGGCCATCGCATCAAGGTCTTGCTGGGTGAGCAACTGGAGTTTCAGCAGCGCGGGCACCGCCTGTGCGGTGGTTGTGGCCCAGAAGGTATCGGCTGCGCTGCCATCGCCGATCCGGCCTTCGAGGGTGCGATGCGCACAGTTCGAGAGCCCGCGCTCACGGAGCTGGCGGGGAAGGGTATCGGCCCAGCGCATGTCGGAACCAATGGACTGCTCCAACAGAGTGACACCCGCCTGGGCCACTTTGCGCAACAACGGGTTCTCCGTGCTCAAGCTCGGTTGCAGGCTCACGTCTTCAATCACCAGCCAGCCGCCTGGACGAAGCCAGGTGATGGCTCGCGTCAATATGTCTTCGCGCTCGGCGAGATGGCACAGCAGCGCCCGGGCGTGCACGACGTCAAACGAGGCCGCTGGAAAATCGTCGGTGACGACATTGTGGGCGACCACGTGGATGCCAGGTAAATCCATGAGCAAGCGCGTATCGATGTCGGTGGCTGTGACACTTGCGTCGGGATATCGCCGGGCCAGCCAGGCGGCGAGCGATCCGGCACCTGCGCCCAGGTCCAGAATGGCAGGCCTGGCCGGAAGAACCAGTTGCTCGAATACCGATTGGCTCAGCGGATCAAAGGCCGATTCCAGGGTGCGCAGCCGTGCCAACTGACCCGCATGCTGGTCACCGAGATAGCTGCTGGTGTAGCCAGGTTCCTCGGCGAGGAAAGGGGTGGTCATAGTGCAACCTCCAGTCGATCGGGGCCGCGGTTGAGAAACCCGCATTCCGTGGGCTCAAAGCCTGGCGCCCAGCGTATGTTGGGAAAGGCCTGCAGCAGCATACGAGCGCCAATCGTGATTTCCATCCGTGCCAGCAGGGAGCCCAGGCAGAAGTGCCGGCCCGCGCCAAAAGCGAAATGGTTTGCTTCCTGGTGGGCACGAGACAGGTTGAAGGTGTCCGGTTCGCTGAATTGGTCCGGATCACGGTTGGCCGAGCCGATCAGGCACGCCAGGGTCGCGCCGGCGGGGATCGTTCCTGACGGCAGCTCCAGCGTTTCACGGGCCTCCCGCAGGACCAGTTGCAGGGGCGGGTTGCGTCGCAGGGTTTCGCAAAGCGCGTTGTCCATCAGCTCGGGATTGGCCATCACCGCCTCCTTGACGCCGGGCTCGCTCAACAGGTTGACCAGCAGATTGGCCAGTGCGCCATGGCTGGTCTCGCTGCCTGCCGTCATCAGGATCGCGCAGTACGCGCGCACCAATGTCTCGGGTAAGGGCTCGCCGTCAATGCGTGCCGCCAGAAGCTGCGAGATCAAGTCGTCGGTGGGCTGCGCACGGCGAGCATCGATGTGGGGCTGGATGAAGTCGTAGAAGCTGTCCCGGTTGGATAAACCGCCGCTCAACAGGGCCGGATCCTGCCGGTAGTTGCCCATGTAAGCGAAGCCGATGGCGCACCAGCGCTTCAACTGCGCCACCTGCTCGCTGGTTTCGGCCGGCAGGCCCAGCACGCGTGCCATCACCCGCACCGGCAAGGCTGCGGTGAAATCGGCAATCAGCTCGACCTGGGAACGGCCGTGCATCGGCGTCAGCAGGTCAGTGGTCACCGAAATGATCGAGTCTTGGAGCAGGGCGAGTGCCTTGCTGCGGAACGCCGGGCTGAGCAATGCCCGGTGCCGGGCGTGTTCGCAGCCGTCCATGGCGACAATCGTGTGCCCCAGCAGCGGGCCAATCTGCCAGGCGTAGTTGTTGCTGCTTGCGCCAGGGTGGGTGAGCGCAGCCTTGACGTCCACATGCCGGCTGACCAGCCACACATCGGTGGGCTCGTCGTAGACGATCGGCAGCGTGGTGCGCAAACGCTCATACAAGGGGTAGGGATCGATTTCGAACTGCCGGGATTTGAGCGTCGGCGGGGTGAGTTGCAGGTCCACCCGCCGGCTGGCCTGCGTCGTTGTGCCGGCGGCATGCAGGTGATAGCGGGAAACGCTTCGGTGCCAGTCGCCGGCCGCGCGTACCACCTGGCTCAGGCGCTCCGGGTCGGTTGCGGCGCATGACCGTTGATTGACCCGTCGAGCGGCTACTGCAGTGAACTGCTCGACGGCCTTGTTCACCTGCTGATGCGCGGAGTTGATCGCGGCAGGCCAATCGAAGCCAGTCGCAGCCGCGAGTATCGACACCAGATTGAAGCGCTCGCCACACACCACGTCTTTGGCAACTGAATGGAGATCGTTGGTCCAGGCGATGATATCGGCGCTGTGTTCACGTAGTCGGTCCCACCCCTCGGCGCACTCCGGATGCAGATAAGGGTCCAGTGTTTCGGCCCCGTCGATCAGATCGAAGAAGAACAATGCGCCAAACGAATCCCGGCGCAACGGCAGATATTCGGCCAACGTGAGCGTCCCGTCGGTTTCACGCACCTGCACCAACGTTGCCTGCGCTTGCAGATGCCGGCCCAGATGCCGCACGAGCCGATGCCGCCAACGCTCGCCGCCCCAGCAACGGGTGCGCGGCCACAGATCATCGGCCAAGGCAACGAGCATCGGGTCGTCAAATCGGTGGCTTGGCGCGCCATCGGCCTCGGTGACGGCCTGCACGGCAGCGTTGAAACGTTCCAATGCGCCGTTTTCCGCCCATGGCCCGTCGTCGATGCGGTCATCCAGGATAAGCGCCCACAGGTACCAGCACACCAGCACCTCTGCGCGATCCGTGGGCGCTGCGCCGCACAGCGCTATGCCCAGATCGAGCAGAGGCGTGGTGCCCAGTCGATGTGCGCCGCGGCGGCCAATCAAGCCGTATTGCTGCGCCCAGGCGAGCGCATGGGTGCGCAGGTGATCCGTGTCGGAACGTAGCGGCGGGGCTGAGAACGGCAGTTGGACGTCGGGAATAATCAGCGGGGTTGACGGTAGATGATAGCGGTCATCGCGGCCGCCGGGATCGCCTTCGAGGGGTTCGGGTGGCATGAAGCGCTCCTGTTTCTTGACGCATCTGGTTAGAAGTGTCCAGCCAGCGTGACCTTACGCGATGAGGCACAGCCTGCGATGTGGGAATAATTTGAGATAGCGACAGGAAAAAGCCGCCGAGCGGCGCGGCGAACGCGGAGGAGGGTAGAGGTTGAGCGATGGGTACGTCTTAACACAGGCCGGCGCGGAGCCGGCCCGGTTTCTTTGTGAGGCAGGGGGTTACTCTTTTACATCCATGAACTCTTCAGCCCACGCCACGTAGCTTTCCGGCAAGGTGTACGTGTGCGTCAGCTCGGTGGCACTGAGGTTTGAGGTGCTATGGGTCAGCTGGCGCTGGGCGCGCAGGCTGTCATAGGTCGCCTTGATCGCGGCAAAGTAAGCCGCGTGGCCCGCAACCACCACACGCACGCCCAGGCTGGCCAGGCGTTGCGCGTCATGCAGCTTTGGATTGCCGTAGGTCACCAGCATCAGCGGCACCGTCAGGTTCTCGGTAATTTTTTCCAGATGCTCGAAATCGGCCACGCCGACCATGCAGATCCCGTCGGCGCCGGCTTTCTGATAGGCCAGGGTGCGCTCAATGACTGCTTCGGTCGGCAACACACCGGCGTTGGTGCGGGCGATGATCGACAGTTGCGGATCAACCCGCGCTTCCAGCGCCGCGCGGACCTTGCCGATGCCTTCTTCAATCGAGATAAGGTCGGTGGACTTACGCCCGAACTGAGCAGGCAGCAATGTGTCTTCAATGGTCAACGCGGCCACGCCGGCGCGCTCGAGCTCTTCGACGGTACGCATCACGTTCAGCGCATTACCGTAGCCATGGTCGGCATCGGCAATGAACGGCAACTGGGCCACGCGCCCGATTCGGGTGGCCTGTTCAACGAACTCACTCAGGGTGATCAGCGCAAAATCCGGCGCCGCCAGGACCTGCAACGAGGCCACGGAACCACCGAGGATACCGACCTCGAAACCCAGGTCGGCGGCGATACGCGCGGACATCGGGTCGAAAACGGAGGCGGTTTCTACGCAAATTGGGGTGGCAAGCAATTCACGGAATTGGCGGCGCAGGGCTGAGTGAGAAATCTTTGGCATGTTCTTTCCTGGTTCTGGTCATCGTCACATGACGATCAATGTCTATTCATGGTGGTGCGAGATTACCATGCAGACGAACGCGAGATGATGACGTTTCAGCACCAGCAAACGCTGACGTATGAATCTTCAGCCTACGCATAACCGTAGTGAGCGGGCTTGCCCCGCGCTGGGTCAAGCAAGCGCTAATGCCAGTCAGCCAAGCGCAGAACCCTGTGGGAGCTGGCTTGCCTGCGATAGCCATAGGTATCTTTATAACTCTTAAAAGCTTGCGAGTTCCCTTGTGGCGAGCGGGCTTGCCCCGCGTTGGGCTGCGAAGCAGCCCCAAACCAGCCTCTACGGAGTATCTGATCCACCGCATTCTGTTTACTGGGGCTGCTTCGCAGCCCAACGCGGGGCAAGCCCGCTCGCCACAATAGCCCAATTTAGTGTAATGCCAGGTCAAGGCGAAATCGGATCGCTCGCCGGGAAGGTTTCTTCCACGGCCTCATCGAGTTTCGAATCGCTGATGCTGCGTTCCTCCAGCGCAATACCGCGTTCGCAATGGCAGGTATCCGACGGGCACGGTTGCCCGGCCGGGTGCAGGTCGGCACATGCCTGGCTGCAATAGGCTTTGCCGTCGCGCTGATAGCGCGTGTCCTCGGCGACATGGCAACTGCAGTCAGGGCACGCGCAAGGCAAATTCGTGGTGGCGTGGTTCATGAATCCTCCGCAAATCAGTGATGTAAGGGTCGACACACCTGTTTTTGAACCCTGAAAAATCCGCAAGGTTGTAAAAAAACACGGTTCGGGTGATGAGCGGTGCAGTTGGCCACCGACCGGCAGAAAAAACGAACCGTCCACGGCCCAGGGCGTCCATGGAGGTAACAGCGTCAATCCACGAACGAGGAGGTTTACCGATGAATAGCTACCCATTGGACGACAACGATTCCGGCCAGCGCAATCGCCAGATCGGCAACGCCATCGGCTTGGCCGCCGACGAGGTCGAGTTGTGGGTCACCTCGGTCGAGGAAGATGGCAGCGGCATGGGCTACGTGGTGCATTTTTCCGCAGGCACGCCCAGCGACGTCCTCGCCAAGGTCGAGGGGCTGGGCGCTGACCGTACGATCAATATTGGCCCGATCGACTGAGACGGCCAGCGCTAGACCCATTTATGGCTGCTTGTAGTGGCCGGGAACGTCATGGCCTTCGTCCACGGGTTTGGTGCGCTTTTGCACCTGAACGTCGCTCAACGGCGCATCCTTGAGTTCAGGGAAGCGCTGCTTGAGCAGAGTCTGCGCCAACTGCGGATCAAGGTCATGCGCATCGTGCTCGAGCGTTCGGCTTTGTGGTTGGTTATCGAGGATGAAGCTGACGAGGTAGTGCGGCTTTTCAAACATGGATGTTTCCTCAAGGCAAGTGACCGACGGGGGTATCTGTTTGAGCGGCGGAGCGCAGGAGGATTCAGAAAAAGTGGCTGCAGCGCGTTCAAATTGAACGCGCTTGTCTCATTCATGCTGGACCGACCCAGCTCACTGCGGGGCGATTGAACCCGCCTGCTCTTGATACCCTTTGCGCAGTTTCTCTGCGATCAGCTTTTGCGCTTCACGCAAGGCGCGTTCGGGACTGTCGAGGGACTTGATCAGGGTCTGGCCCTTGGTGCCGATACGACCGAAATTCACCACCACCTCAGCCTCGGTGATGCCGATACGCCAGAACTTGTTGGAATTGCCTTCACCAAAGGTGAACTCGCGCATCAAGGGTGTCGCTTCAGGGGGGACTGGCGGCTGGGCTTGGATCTCGATGGCTTCCTCTGGCTGTTCCGGTTCTGGAAGTGCAGCGGCGTCCTCGCCCCTTAGCAACGCTTCGATGCGATTGAGCACCTCTTCCTGGTCGCGCAGCCAGTCATTACTGAGCACGTCGATGATATTCCAACCGAAGCTGCGCAGTACCGTCGGACGGAAGATGTAGCGCTCACGTACATCAGCGGCGGCCGCCATATCACCATCCAGCAGTACGCCGACGCTGAAGTGTTCACCACTGGCGTCACTGATCGCGAGGTCGCAGCGCAACTGCGAACGTCCGACATATTCCTCAACCGAATGCCCACGTTTGCGCAACGCGGCAGCGAGCGCGCCGCGCAGGTGGTCCTTGGGCAGGCTGACGGCAAAGGACTGCTTGGCACCTGGATTGAGGTTGGCGAGGATACCCTGGGAACGTGGCGCATCCCCGCTGGCACTGGCCTGGGCGAACTGCAGGAACGCACGCAGTGCGGCGGCACCGTCGTTGTGGGTGTTGGTGATAGCCTCTGCCTCAATGCTGGAGACAATCGCCATACGCTTGCGCGCGCGGCTGAAGATCACATTCAGGCGTTTTTCCCCACCGCGCTGGTTGATCGGGCCGAAGTTCATCAGCATCTTGCCGTTCGGTCCTGGCGCGTAGCAAATGCTCAGGATGATCACATCACGCTCATCCCCCTGGACATTCTCCAGGTTCTTGACGAACAGGCCATTGAACTGCCCGGCATCTTCGCGCACGTATTCCCGTTCAAGCCGTGTGGCAAAGGCCGAGTCGCCGCTGGCCAAGTCTTCCAGGGCTTGCTCGATGGCGCCTTGCTGGGCCTCGGAAAAGGCGACGATCCCCAGGCTCAGTCCAGTCTCACGTTGCAGCAGCTCCCGCACCAGGCTAGCGATATACCGCGCTTCGGCCAGGTTGCTGCGGCTGAGGTAGACACCGTCGCTCATCTTCAAGAAGCTGATCGGGCTGTCGAGCAGCGTGTCGGCGCCGCGGATGACTGCCTGGGCGTCTGTGGAGTCCAGTGCGGTCTGGGCCGGGGCAGGGCGCTCGATACGACGGTCGGGAATGGTGATCAACCGCCCTTCGTAGAACGCCGCGTTGGAAAAACTGATCAAGGCTTCGTGGCGACTGCGGTAGTGCCAGGCCAGGAGGGTTGCCGGCAAGTTTCGCGCGGCTTGGCTCAGCAGGCTGTCGGCATCAAGGTTGATTGCGATCTGTTCGCCATCCTCCATGGCAATCAGTTCGTTATCGTCCTGGTCGCCGGCGCTGGAGAAGAAGTTGGTCGGTGGCAATTGCATCTCATCACCGACCACAATTACCTGCTGCGCACGGCTTAGTGCAGGCACGGCTTCTTCGCTGGGGATCTGACTGGCTTCGTCGAAAATCACCACGTCAAACAGGTCCGGCGTCAAAGGCAGGGTGTCGGACACCGACAGCGGGCTCATCAACCAGATGGGCTTGAGGTCGTTGATCACGCGGCCACTGTCGCCACTCGCCATTTCGCGAATGGAGCGATAGCGCATGGTCTTGCCCAGCTCATGTTCCAATTCACGGCGGCCTTTGGCGTAGGCTTTCTTGAACTCACGGGCCTGGGCGTCGAGTTGCGTCACCGACATCGCCGATTGCTTCACATGCTCCAGAAAACGCTGGTGCAACGTGGCGCTCAGCACCTGGGCATTGCTTTTGAGCAGGTTGCATTCAGCCTGGCTGACCTGGCGCGCGGCCAGACTCAAGGCCGGGCCGTCGAAGCGCGCCAGTTGCGGATTGGCGCGGTACAAGCGGGTCAGGTTTTCCTGGGCAATCAAACCGTCCAGTGCGCGTTGCGCCAAGGCGTACTGTTGCACGACCGCCAGGCAGACAGGCTCGGCTTGGTGCAGCTCATTGAGCAGGGGCAGGGTGTCGGGCAATTCGTCGAGTTCTTCACGCAGGTCGCGCAGGTACTCGGCCAACTCGCCCAGGCTCAGCGCCGGGTCGAACACACAATGTCGAGCGACCAGTTCGGCCAGGCGGGCTACCGGCTGGCGCAAGCTGGCCTCCTGGCTTAGACCGGGCAGGGCGTCCGGATTGCCTCGCAGGCCCTCAACCCATTGGCGCAACAGCGGTGATGCGCTCAGTTGCTGGAGCAAGGCTTGCAGGTTGTGCACGAACAGGTCGATATCCGGAATGCCATAACGGCCTTGCAAGCGTTGCTGCTCGGCGTGCACTTGGGCAGTAGCGCGATGCTCGTCGGCCAGGTTGTCCAGCACGCTGCGCAAAGTTGGTCGAATCGCGTGCTGACTGAAGTCGTAGCGCCGGAGCAATTCACCGCGCAGCCGCCACCAGGCGGGTTGCAGCCAACGCAGCAGCGAGCCTTCCAGCCGCTGTACCAGATCGATGGCAGCCTGGGTGTCCTGGGGCGCGAGTTTTTCACGCCAGTGGTGGTTGGATTCACGGGCGTTGTGTTGCTGTACGGCCAGTGCTTGCAACGCCGCCTGCTCGGCGTGCAACGCTTGGGCGCCTGATGAGCCCGGTTCCAGTAGGTCGAGGTGCGCTGCGAGGTTGGCGCTGGTCAATTGTTCGGCGGCCTGGGTCAGCACGCACGCGTCCGCCAGGCGAGTGTCCGCGGACAACAGGCTCGACGATGACTCCAGGCATTGCTCGACGCTGTCGATCAGCCCACCGGCTTCATCCAGGAACGCCTTGAGTTGGCCGTACGCATGTTCGTGGGTAATCAGGCTTGAGGCCAAATGGCTGAAAGGGTGACGTGCGAAGCTGTCGAGGCCGAAACGTTCTTTAATCGCTTGATAGACGCGACCGGTCAGCTCGCTTTGTGCTTGCCAGTGACGCCATTCGGGCAAACGTTCCAATGCTTCGGGAGGCAGCGTGGCAGCAACGGGCGGCAGTTCGATCAAGTGACGTACCAGCTCGCGTACCGAGCATGCCAAGGACTCCGGCATTCCACGCATTGCCTGTTCAAAACGCTCTATCAAGCCCAGCTGCTGGCTCAGGCCAGCCAGCAAGGTGTCGCGCCTGGCTTGCAACTGCGACGACTGCGCATCGCCGGCGATCCAGCGCTCATAGCACTCGCGCAGGTTGCCCACGAAGGCCTTCTTGTCGGTCTGGGAATCGTGGATCAGGCAGCACAAATCACCCAGTTCACTTTGCTGCAGGCGATGGAACACCACGTCCAGCGCCGCACGTTTTTCACAGACAAACAGCACTCGCAGGCCGCGACCGGCGTAGTCCGCGATCAGGTTAGTGATGGTCTGGGATTTGCCGGTGCCTGGGGGGCCCTGAATGATGAAGTTACGCCCGGTACGGGCCAGGCTGACGGCCGCATTCTGCGTGGCGTCGCCCGCCACCACGTTCCACTGTTCGGGCAACGGGATCGGGTCGGGGGCCCGGACCTCGACGTCCCGAGGCTCGATGGAGAACATCCGGTCAAACGCTTCGTTCTGCGCCGGTTCGTCGATCAACTGTGCATAGTCACGCACCAGCGACATCTTGCGATAATTGAAGTTGGCCAGGGTCACCTGGGTGAGGTCTATGTCCCAGGCGTAGCGATGCCCCTGGTTCTCGGGCAGGGCGAAGGTGCTGTTTTCGGCACTGCTGGCAACCATCTGCGGGTGTTGGTTGCGCGGAACGGGTTTGGCGCCTACGGCCAGGCGTAGCGGCAACTCGCTGGGCAGCACCTTCTGCTGGAACAACTGCAGGCCCAGGGGACGGAAATCTTCGCGATCGTAGCTGAAATCCGGCTTCGTCAAAGGCGTCGACATGCGCTGGCGGGCACGACGGCGCTGGAAGTGGTGCAGGTGCTGCACGGCTTTTTGGTGGATCAGTTCGATTTGCGGTTTGCTTTGCAGGCGTAACTCGACGCCGGGTTCGGTCAGTTTGATCTGGCGCGCAATATCAGCGTGGATGTCTTCCAGCGAAGTCTTTTGCAGGTCGACGGTTTCCGGCAACTGGATGTCGTAGAGCTGACGCAATTGATGACGCAGTACCGGGTTGAATTCGGCCTCGGTTTCGTCGCACTGCAACACGAACTGGTCACGTACGCCTTTTTTGCGACTCAATTCCACCGGCAACCACAGCAGCGGGGTGACGATGCGTTCTTCCGGCGTGTCCTTGAGGTTGTGCCAGCGCATGAACGCCACCACCAAGCGAAGGTTACTGAAGCCGAATTCGGCGCGGTCGCGGCGGGTTTCCTGGATGATGCGCTCCAGGGACGCCTGCAGCCAGGCCTGGTCTTCGAACCGTAGCCATTGCTGCAGGCCGACAGGTTTACCGCTGAGCACTTGTTCGGAGAATCCGCCGAAGTTGGGCTGCCAGGTGCACAGCGCTTCGGGCCGGATACTTTCAATGCGCATCACCAACGGAACGCTGGCCACGGTCAAGTTGACGTTGGCCTGGGTCGGCCGGAAATACAGCAGGCGATTGCGACGCGAAAGGTCAAACAACCGGTTGCGCAGATGTTCCAGCACCACGGTGCGCCGCGAAGCCGGGCCTTCGGCCTGGGCCAACACACGCTCGACATCCAGGCTGGCCGGCTGTTCGCGCCAGGACTCCAGGCGGCGTGCCAGCGAGCCCACATCAGTGGCGCGCTCATGGCGGTTGAGCTCAGTCATCTCGACGATAAGGTTGGCCAGCACCGGGTTGAGTCGGCCATTGAGCTGGAACAGATTGCGACGATGCCGGGCAAATGTCTTGAGGTCATTGATATCGGCGAAATCCAGCCCGCACGCCAGGCACGCCAATAATTGGCCGAGCTGGAATATGTCGGTGATCTCATCGTGGTGCCCGAGGCGATGCTCCCAACTGTGCAGGTCAGGGAGGAAGACCGGGTGGTCGATGGTTTGATGCAGATCTTCCTGGACTTGCAGGTCAGTAATGGCCACGCCGCTTTCCGAATCCCGAGTCAGGCGGACTTTGCCGACTACGTTGAGCGCCGATTCCGCATTGGGCTGCACCTGCTTGATCGCGTCCATCGCCAGTCGCGCAGGTATACCCTCGGGATTGCGCAATTGCAGCGTGCGCTCCGGCCCCTGTATCACATCGAAATAACTGAGCTGGGCGACACGCCCCAGTTCATGCAGTTGCGCCACTTGGCGTAGCAGCGGTAGCGCCAGGAACAACACATCGTCGATGGGTACTGCAGCGCCATCGTGGCTATTGAGTAACTCAGTGAATGTGACGGGTTGGATTACTGGGTCCATGTGTCGACCTCCGCTTTGAGCGCACGAACGATCGGGTCGAGCTCACGTTTTGGTAGTTTGATATCGCGCTTGAGCACGTTGACAAAGTCATCGGCGCTGCCGAGTTTCTTGGCGGTGCGCGCGGCGTGCAGCAGGGCTTCATCCCGCAGGTCGCGGTCCACCAGGCCCAGGTCAAGCATGATGAAGTGCAGGTATTCATGGATGCTTGTGTCGATACGCTGGGCATTCAGCGTCGCCAGGTCAAGTGGCGTTTCGTTGTCTTTCCAGTCCGGAAAGAAACCGCGCACCTGGTTGAGCACAACCTCCGATTGCAACACGGTCGTGTCGATGAAATGGGCAATAAAACTGCGGGTGAGGGCGGTCAACTCGACCTGATCGGTCACGTCCAGACGATTGAGCGACAACGGCCCACGCAAGCGGCGATCCAGCCAGTTGTCCGTATCCGGGAGTTGCTGCCACCAGCTGTCTATCGCTTGGGAGCGTAGAAACGTCTCCGGATGGGAAATGCCCTGGGATAACGGTGCATCCTTGCCGTCCAGCTCACGGGCCTGCTTCAAGTAGCTGGCGGCATCAACGCTGATAATCCCGGTGTGAATCTTGACCAGAGACGTAATCGACGCTTCTGGACCATTGGCAACCAGGGCGGCACCGCGGTCGGCATAGATTTCAGTGTGCAGGCTATAGAGACGTGCGGTCTGTTCCAGGCTGGCCGGCGTATTCACATCGGCCATGGCATGATTAAGAATCCGCTCGGCGGTGAGAAAGTCGCCATTGTGCTCCGACCATAAGCGGTAATGGGCCAACTCATGCCCGAGCAAGGCCAGCAACTCCTGAGCATCCAGGCGCTCAAGAATCGGTCCGTAAAACACCACATGCACTTCACCGGCCAGGTAATACAGGCTCGCATTCATCGCACCGTCGCCAGCCTGGTAAAGGGTTGCGGGTGCGTTGATCTGCAAGCACTGCAGCGCTGTTTCACAGGCTTGATAGGCCTGCGGATGGGCCTCGGGGCTCAGGCGATAAGTGTCACGCAGCAATTGCGCGCGCACATCTTGAGCATGCTCCTGTTGAACGCCCAAGGACGAGGCCCATTCCCACACGACAGGTTCATGGGCTTTGAGGTAATCGACCACACGCTGGTGGTAAGGCAGTGGCGTCAGGCTGCAGATGTCCAGCGCGGTGGTACTCATTGTGTTCAAACGTCCTTGAGAGGATACGGCTCCATATACTGCGGTTGTGCAGCAGAGACCTGGGTCGGCATCCCGGTATCAATGATTGGTAACAAACGCGGAGCATACCTATGGGCAGGGGAAAATACTTGTGAAAGAAAGTGGACATCGGAAGTGGGATTGCCGAATCAGGGCTTTGGGCTGCGCATGAGCCTATTCAGCGTAATACATAATTTAACATAATATACATTATGCGAACTTACATATGCAGAGCTGGGCTGCTCTGTAGGCTGCTTTTCACCCGCTGATAACCTCCTCACAAACAGTCAGCGAAGCCGTGCCATCCGCTTCACTGGCAATGCCAGTAAAGCCCTGCGCCGGCGAACTCGACACTGCCCGACTCAGCGGCGCTGACTAACTGGCAACGCGACTGGAATCGTAATAGCCGCAGGTACGCAGTTGCAGGCTGTAAATCCAGATGCCGAACACCAAGGCGTATTCCTTGAATACCGGAAGCGACAGCACCTCACCCACGGAATTACTGCTCAGCAGGCTCAGTGTAGAGACCGCACCCAACGCCAAAGCCAGGATAAAGCACAACGAGTTGCTCTTTTTTTTGTACAGCAGCATCAAGCCGCCTGCGAAGGTCAGCAGCGTGACGGCACAGACATTGATAAACAGCAGGATCGACATATCGCCCATCCTGACCATTGGAAGTCCTACGTAGCCCACCCAGAGAAAGCTTTGCAGTAATACGACGGAGCAGTAAAAAACCGTCATGAAGACCGGCACCGGACGTGTGTTGTACCAGCGTTGGGAGGTGCTTGTTTCCATGGCGATCTTGCTCCTGTAAGTTGGGCACGGTCACGAATTATAGAGGAACGACCTGATTAGCCCAACGCTTGTACCCTGCCCTTTATTTATGTGATTAAAGCATAACTCAACTAAATGACTATTTAGTTGAGTTATATGCTCGCCTCAATAACCACTTGCCGCCGTCAGCGCGCCACCCACAATCGCAATCCCCGAGCTGCTGCCCAGGCGTGTCGCTCCGGCCTCAATCATCTTCAACGCTGTCGGATAGTCGCGCACGCCACCGGACGCCTTTACGCCAACCCCGGCACCCACGGTCTGGCGCATCAGTGCCACATCTTCCACCGTAGCGCCGCCGCGGCTGAACCCCGTGGATGTCTTGACGAAGGCCACGCCCAGGTCGCGGCAGATTTCACAGGCCTGGACCTTCTGCTCGTCATCAAGCAGGCAGGTTTCCAGGATGACCTTCAACGGTACGGCGCCGCAGGCCTTGTGAACCTGGGCAATGTCTTCGCGCACGGCGTCCAGCAGCCCGTCCTTCAACCAGCCGATATTGAGCACCATATCGATCTCCCCTGCCCCGGCGGCAATCGCCTGTTGGGCTTCGAACGCCTTGGTATCACTCAGGCCAGCACCCAGCGGGAAGCCCACCACCGCACAAATCACCACGGATTTGTCGCTCAGGCACGATGCCGCGTAAGGCACTTGCCCGGAATTCACGCACACCGAATAAAAGCCGTGTTCCCGGGCTTCTTCGCACAAGGTCCGGATTTGCTCACGGGAGGCGTCGGCGGCGAGCAACGTGTGATCGATGTATTTGGCTAATGCTGCGGGTGGAAGACTGTTCATTTAAGGGGTCCTTGCCTGTATGTTGCCAATGAGTGTGCGGCGCGTGTCACGACGCTCACTTTTATAGTTGCAATATTCACATTTAATGTTACTTATTTAACATCAACAATCAAGCCCTGGAATACTCGTGGACAGTAGAAAAGCCGAGCGACTGAAGCTTATCCAACAAGCCCTGCAAGACCAGAACGCCATTCACTTGAAGGAAATGGCCGCCCTGCTGGACGTTTCCGAGATGACCCTGCGCCGCGATCTCAACCACTTCAGCGAGCACCTGCGGCTGTTGGGTGGCTACATCACCCGGGTGGGCAACGAGGTCGGCGATTACCGGGTAGCCGAGCAGGACACGCGCCACGTCGAGGAAAAGCGCCGTATCGGTAAACTCGCCGCCCCGTTGATCCAGCCAGGCGACACGGTCTTTTTCGACTGCGGCACCACTTCGCCGTTTGTCGTGGATTTCATCCCCGATGCGCTGGAGTTCACCGCGGTGTGCAGTTCGTTGAACGTGCTGCTCAAGCTGCAGAACAAGCCCAATTGCCACATCGTGTTGTGCGGCGGCACCTTCCACCGCAAGAACCAGGTCTTCGAAAACAGTGCCGAAAGCAGCATTCTCGACAGCGTGCGCCTGACGTGGGCCTTCGTGACTGCCGCCGGCGTCAGCCAGGAATTCGGCGTCACGTGCTTCAACTTCAATGAAGTCGAGGTCAAGCAAAAGGTCATGCGCCAAGCCCAGCAACGCGTATTGCTCGCCGATTTCAGCAAGTTCGACACCGTGCGCACCGCTTACTTCGCCGCTCTGCAAGACTTTCAGTACGTGGTCAGCGACAAGAAAATCCCGCGCGGCTATAGGGACGTCATCCAGGCCAACGGTGCGCAATTGTTGGTTTAACCCAACAGTTTCTGCCGTTCCTGCGCATTCAAGTAACCGGTGGTGACACTGAACGAAGCGCTGGCTCCAGCCGCCAGTTCGCGCACGTGACCTTTGGCTTTCTCTGCGTTATAGCCCTCGGGCTCGCAGGTGGACGGCAGCACGAACGCCGCCACTTGCTGATCCGGCGTGTACAGGATCCAGCGCACGGCATGCTCGAACTGCTCGGGACGGTAACGGGTGTAGAACGCCGCTCCGTCGGGATGATCCAGCAGAAAGTGCGCCTGGCCCGCGGTATCCGTACCTACGCCATCGAAGAAAAACACGATCTCCGGGTCGTACAGTGTCGGCTGCTCAAGGCAGGCCAATTGAGCCGGTTGCTCGGCCAGTTGCGCCATATAGGCGCTCCAGGCCGGGGTTGGCTTGACGTGGTCCGGCACGCTGGTGCGCAGGCGCATGCGCTGCATGCCCTGCGGCTCGACAAAACGCCCACCAGTCACGAAGGCGTAGTTCATGTGGGCCATGTACATCAGGTCCATGGGCTTGCCGGCCAGGTTCGTCACGTCCATACCGATATCGAACAAGGCCGAATCGGCGCGCAGTGTCACGCAGGGGCTCGCCCGGTAGCGATCGCCGAACCCCTTGGCATATTGGTAAGAACCGCCCAGGCGCAAAATGCCCTCGTCGATTTCAAGCCAGGCCGTGTCCATCGGCGCGCATGGCATCTCGCCGTGCAAGGCATGGGTGTCATCCGCCGCCGGGCAACCGTTGCGCAGCAAGCCGCTGTGAAACATGAAGCAGCCATAGGTATCAATGATCGTCGGGCTGGGCCTGGGGTGCTCGAACAGGTTGCTCATGGTCAGGTCGCAACCGTCGAACACGGCTGACCAGATCATCTGCCCCTGATAAGGCAAAACCACCAACCTTCCACGGCTGTTTTCAAGACTCAGGGCCAGCACGCCGGAGGGGTAAGTCCAGGCGCTGACCTTGAATGCCGGCGATTGCAGCAGGGTTTTCTCCTGCTCGCCAAACAGCGCAGGGTATAGCGGGATACGCGTATTCATGAGGCCACCGCCCCCGCCGCGCCTACCGGCAAGCTGTTGGATTGGCGCATGCACTTGAGCGCATACATCACAATCACGATAAAGCACAGCAACGGCACGCTGTAGGCCAGTTGCATATTGCCGCCGCTGGCGTCGGACAACAGGCCCTGGAAGATCGGGATCACGCCGCCGCCGACAATGCTCATCACCAGCAAGGAACCGCCGACGCCGGTGTCTTCACCCAGGCCATCAATGGTCAGGCCGTAGATGGTCGGCCAGCACGGGCCGAGGAAAATGCTCACGCCGACTGCTGCATACACCGCCGAAATGTTCGGCACCAGAATCGTGTAGGCCAGCAGCACAATGCACAGCACACCGTAGATCGCCAATACCTTGGCCGGATGCAAGCGCCGCATCAACAGGTTGGCGATCATCTTGCCAACAAAGTAGGCGGCAAAGGTGGTCAGCAGAAACCAGGAAGCGCTGCGCTCATTCATACCGCCCATTTGCATGGCCAGGCGGATGGTGAAACTCCAGACACCGACTTGCGCGCCCACGTAGAGAAACTGCGCCAACACGCCAAAGGTAAAGCGCGGGTTACGCCACAGCCGGCCCAGGCTCTGACGCAGGCTGCCAGGCTTGCTGCCTGCGGGCTGATTACCCTTGCAGGCGGGAAACCGGGTAATGGCGATCAGGATAAATACCAGCACCAGCACGGCGATCATCCACTTGTAGGGCAACAGTGTGGACTGGATCATTTGCAACTGCTGCACCGCCGCCTCGGAAGCGCTCATCTGCGTCAGTTGTTCAGTGGTGGCGTCGGTGTCCTTGAACATCACAAAGCTGCCCACGTACACCCCGGTCATCGCACCGAAGGGGTGGAAGGTCTGCGAGATGTTCAAGCGCCGGGTCCCGGTTTCCCGTGGTCCCATCAGTGTCGAGTAGGTGTTGCAGGCGGTTTCCAGGAACGACAGGCCGGCAGCGATCACAAACAGCGCCAGCAGGAACATGCCGTACTTGGCCGTGGAGGCCGCCGGGAAAAACAACAGGCAGCCGAACATATACAGCATCAACCCGATCAGGATCGTGCTTTTGTAGCTGAAGCGACGCACCACCATCGCGGCCGGAATCGCCACGAAAAAGTAGCCCAGGTAAAACGCCGACTGCACAAAGGCGGTCTGGAAATCACTGAGCAAAAACGCTTTCTTGAAGTGCGCGATCAGCACATCGTTCATGCTGGCAGCCGCGGCCCACAGTGCAAAAATGCTGCACAGCAGGATAAAGGCGAACCAGGGCGTGCGGTTCAGGTAGAAACCATCGGGTGTCTGTTGCAGCGCAGGTTTGTTCATTATTGTTCTCCGGGCTGGTTTGAAGGTGTTATCGCTGTTGCTGGAAGCGCTCGAACGTTTCGGCGTCGGGGTAAGACGTCTGCGTACCCAATCCCATGACCGAGCAGGCGGAATACGCCACGGCCTGCTCCATGGCCTGACGGATATGACCGTCGCGGTTCCAGTGATGGATGAAGCAACCGATAAAGGCATCGCCGGCCCCGGTGGTGTCACGGGCCGCCACCTGTACGCCAGGCACTTGGAACTCGCCCTCCTCGCCCACATACAGCGCACCGTGTTCGCCGAGGGTGACGATCACATGGCGAATGCCGCTGGCCACCAGGCTACGCGCGGCGATTTGGGCTGTCGCAGGCGAGTCCACCACCTGGCCGCTAATCAACGCCAGTTCCGATTCGTTGGGGATCAGGAAGTCAAGCTGCGCCAAGTGCTCGGCGCTCAGCCCGGCCAGGGCGGGTGCCGGGTTGAGCAGCACCGCGATGGCGTTGCGCTGAGCGAATTCGATGGCGTGGTAGACCGTCTCCAGGTTGATCTCCAGTTGCAGCACGATCAGCGTGCATTCGCGCAGGTCGGCCGCGGCGGCATCGATGTCCGCCGGCGACAAATGCGCATTGGCGCCTTTGACGATCAATATGCTGTTATGGGAATCGGCCCGGACGAAGATCGGCGCGACGCCGCTGGAAACGCCCGGCACGCGCTGAACATAACGGGTGTCGATGCCAAAGCGCTGGAAGTTGGCCACGGTGTTGTCGGCAAACATGTCGTCGCCGACCTTGCTCAGCATCAGGACATCGGCGCCAAGCTTGGCGGCCGCCACGGCCTGGTTGGCCCCCTTGCCGCCACAACCGAGGGCAAAGCCCGGCGCTTCCAGGGTTTCGCCCTGGGCCGGCATGCGGTCGATATAGGTAATCAAATCCACCATGTTGCTGCCGATGACTGCGATCTTGCTCATTGCTATCCCACCTTGTTGCAGCACGACCAGGCCGATCATGCCGCTCTTGTTTTGTTATTTAAATAACATTAGGTGTGAATATTCAATCTTTTTTTGCGATAGTCGATCAATGAAACCTGCGTAACGCACAAAAAAAACCGGCCCGTAGTGGGCCGGTCGGTCGAACGCCGGTTTAAATCAGGCAAGGTTGCCTGCGTTACAAGCTGAAGCGATCCACGGACTGCGATAACTTGCCGGCCAAACCCGACAGCTCATCGGTGGTAGAGGCGGTTTCCCCAATGATGCGGCTGTTGCTGGCCGACATCCCCGCAATCATCTCCACCTGGTGCGCGATTTCATTGCTGGCCAGGCTCTGCTCGCCGATCGTACGCGAGATATCGTTGACCATTTCGGTGGTACTCAAGGTGGCCTGCAGAATCTCGCGGATCGCCCGCTCCACCTCGGCGGTCACCGCCATGCCTTTATCCACTTGGGCAACGCCCTCCTCCATGCTGGTGACCGCTTCGCGCGTGCTCTGCTGGATGCGGCCGACCATGCTGGCGATTTCCTGGGTCGACGCGCTGGTGCGTCCTGCGAGGCTGCGCACTTCATCGGCGACCACCGCGAAACCGCGCCCCTGCTCACCGGCGCGCGCGGCCTCGATTGCGGCGTTCAGGGCCAGCAGGTTGGTTTGGTCGGCGATCCCTTTGATCACTTGGATAATGCTGAAAATCGCCTCGGACTCTTTGTCCAGCGTGCGGATTACCAGGGCCGATTGCTGCGCGGAACGGGCGATGCCGTCCATGTCACTGACCACCTGATGAATCACCCGGCCGCCTTCCTTGGCCAGGGTCTCTGCCTGGTTGGCCATGTCCAGGGCGCGCCCGGCGTGCCGGGTGATTTCCTCGATGCTGGCGGTCATTTCACTCGCGGCGGCGGCCATGGTGCTGGCGGCCGCGCTTTGCTGCTGGCTGCTGTCGGCGACTTCATGGCAGCCGTGGCTCAGCTGCTCGCTCATGCCATTGACGCCCTGGGCGTTGCTGCGCACCACTTCGATCATGCCGCGCAGGTCGCGTTGCATGGTGGCGAGGCTGCGGATCAACGAGCTGGCTTCGTCCTTGCGCTTGGGTTCGACAATTGCTTCGCTCAAGTTGCCGCGCGCGATACTGGCAGCAATGCGGCTGGCCGCCTGTAACGGGCCCATGATGCTTAAAATGACCCAGCGCCCCTGTGCCAACAGCAATAAGAGGCTGGCAATCAACACCGCTCCCAGAGTGAAGTTGGCGGTGTGGATGGCCTGTTGTGTGCTGGCACTGGCCCGCTGGGTGTGGCTCTCGATCAGTTCGCTCAGGTTCGCCATCTGGTCTTCCAGCTGGCTGAAAGCGGCATGGAAGGTATCCAATTGTCCGCGCGCGGCTTCGGGATCGTCCAGCGCGAGTGCGACAATACGTTCACCGGTGCTGATGTAGGTTTCAAGGCTGGGCTTGATGTTCTCCAGGCCTGCCTTGATCGTATCTTCCACCGGCAGCTTGAAGTTATCGCCGAGCACCTGGCGAAAGTGCTCGGCGTGCTCCTTCAGTGCGCTGTTGACCTCGGCCTTGGTGGTGGCACTCTTGCCCAACCCCACCAGCATCGCCGACAACACGTCGGCGCGCAGGGCATCGTGCATCATGTCGGCCTCCATGTGGTTGCGCAGCACCGTCATGCTGACCTCGCTGTCCTGCACGGCCTGGTCCATACGCATATTTCCCACGTAGCTGACCAGGCTCATGATCAGCGCAGTGAGCAGCCCGGTCGCTATCAACAGCATCAAGCGTAATTTGATCGTCATGCCTGTTATCCCCGTAGCCTGCGGCCGGTTGGGAACCCAGCCCTTTGAGCGTCGCTGATAACGTTATCGGCAGCGGCTGTCCGTTAGTTAAGCCTGAGTTTGCGGATTTGCGCGGATCCCTTAAGCTGGCGGCCCTTTGCTTCGCCCGGAACTGCCCCATGTCTCGACGTATCGCCCATCTCGCCCTGCTGCTGGGGCTGATCACCGCCGTCGGCCCCTTCGCCATCGACATCTACCTACCGGCCCTGCCAACCCTGGGCGCCAGCCTGCACGCCTCGCCGACGCTGGTACAGATGAGCCTCACGGTGTTCTTCGTCATCATTGGTGTGTGCCAACTGTTCTACGGGCCACTCAGTGATGTGTTCGGGCGCAAGCCGCCGATCTATATCGGCCTGGTGATCTTCGCCGTGGGCAGTGTGGGCTGTGCCTTGGCACCCGACATCGAAACGCTGATCGCTTTTCGTGCCCTGCAGGCCTTCGGCGCCTGCGCGGGCATGGTGATTCCGCGGGCGATCGTGCGCGACCTGTACACCGGCCATGAAGCCGCGAAACTGATGGCGCTGCTGATGCTGGTGATGAGTGTCTCGCCGATCCTCGCGCCGCTGGCCGGCAGCCTGATAATCTCGCTGTGGAGCTGGCGGGAAGTGTTTGCCGTATTGGCGGTCGTGGCCGTGGCATGCCTGCTGATGACCATCCTGCAACTGCCGGAAACCCACCCCGCCGAACGCCGGTTGGGCAAGACCCTGGGCAACGCGTTCAGCAGTTATGGGGCGCTGCTGCGCGATCCGGTGTTCATCGGTTTATCGGTGGTCTGCGGCTTCGGGCTGGCTACGTTCTTTGTGTTTATCGGCAGCGCGCCGTTCGTGTACATCGAGTATTTCGGTCTGACGCCTACGCAGTTCAGCCTGTGCTTTGCCCTGAACGCCGCGTCGTTCTTCGCCATGAGCCAACTGACCGCCCGCCTCAGCGCGCGCTTTGGCCTGGCCCCGTTGATACGCGGGTCTGTGGTGGCGGTAGCGGCGGTGATGGTAGTGCTGGCGATTACCACCCTGTGGGTCGACAGCCTGGTCTTGATGATGACGCTGCTGTTTATCGGCTTCGGCTTTCTGGGCCTGCTGCTGCCGGCGGCTGGCGTATTGTCCCTCGAGGATCATGGTGCCGTGGCCGGCTCTGCGTCAGCCTTGCTCGGGGCGATCCAGATGATCACCGCTGCCGTGTCGATGAGCCTGGTCGGCGTGTTTGCCGATCACACCCCCGCGCCGATGTTGGTCGGCATCGCGCTGTGCGCCGTCGCGGCGATGCTGACCGTGATATGGACCCTGCGCCGCCTGCCGGCTCACTTGGCCAGCGCACCGCCCTCCTCCTGAGACGCATGGGCCCGATGCACCATTCGTCGGGCCCGACCGGCATCCACTACAACTATCGCTCGCCTGCCAACTACTAATCCCATAGCACCTCTGATAACTATGGAGATTAAACATGACTGACTATCCTCGCCCACCGTTCGCACCTCAGACTCAATCCGTGCCCGGCTCCCAGAAAAAAATGGATCCCTACCCCGATTGCGGCGAACAGAGTTACAAAGGCTCGGGTCGGTTGGCCAACAAAATCGCACTGATCACTGGCGCCGACAGCGGTATCGGCCGTGCGGTCGCCATCGCGTTTGCTCGTGAAGGTGCCGATGTGGCGATCGCTTACCTGGAGGAGCACGACGATGCCAAGGAAACCGCGCGCTGGGTCGAAGAAGCCGGGCGCCAGTGCCTGCTGCTCCCCGGTGATATTGCACAGAAAAGCGTGTGTCAGGAGTTGGTCGACAAGACGGTCGAAAAATTCGGCCGCATCGATGTGCTGGTCAACAACGCCGCGTTCCAGATGAGCCACGAAACGCTTGAGGAAATCTCGGACGAAGAATGGGTCAAGACCTTCGATATCAACATCACGGCGATGTTTCGTATCTGCAAGGCCGCCGTGCCGCATATGCAGGCCGGCAGTTCGATCATCAACACCACGTCCGTCAATTCGGACATGCCCAAGCCGACCCTGATGCCCTATGCCGCGACCAAAGGCGCGATTGCCAACTTCACCGGTGGCCTGGCGCAGTTGCTCGGCAGCAAGGGCATCCGGGTCAACAGCGTAGCGCCCGGGCCGATCTGGACGCCGTTGATTGTGGCGACCATGACCGATGAGGATGTGCAGAATTTTGGCGCCGAAACCCCGCTGGGCCGGCCTGGCCAGCCTGTGGAGGTGGCGCCGATTTATGTGCTGCTGGCGTCGGATGAGGCCAGTTATATCTCCGGCTCGCGTTATGCGGTGACCGGTGGTAAGCCCATTCTCTAACCCTTGCGCAAATCCCCTGTGGGAGCGGGCTTGCTCGCGAATGCGGTGTATCAGATAAATATGCATTGACTGACACACCGCATTCGCGAGCAAGCCCGCTCCCACATTTGGATCTCAGTTCTTCCAGCGATCACAGATCAAACCGATCCACCGCCCGCCGCCGCTCATTATCGTCGCGCACATCATAACTGGCGGTGGTCTGGATATTGGTGTGGTGCGCCAACTTCTGCGCGATCGATAAATCGTGCTCTTCGATCACCCGCGTGATGAACGAGCGGCGAAAATCATGGGGCATGATTTTCACCCCCACCTGCTCACCGCGCTGGCGGGCGATGTAGTAGATCGCATGCTTGGTGATGCGCTCACGGGTGATATGGCTGCCGCGACGGATGCGGTTGAACAGGAAACTGTCGTCCTGCTCGCCTTCCTTGAGCTGCTCGCGCCGAAACGCCAGCCATGCCTGCAGCTTGGCGAACGCCCAATCCGGCGCGTACTTGATCAACTCCTTGTTGCCCTTGCCGATCACCCGCAGGCTGCGTTCCTCGAAGTTAAGCTGCGCCAGATCGAGGTTGACCGACTCCGACTTGCGCATGCCCGAGCCGTAGAGAATGCCGATCACCGCTGCATCCCTAAGGCCCTGCGGGCGTGGGTCGGCGGCGCAGACTTCCATCATTTCGCGGATCAGGCTGCGCCGCAGGTTGCGGCCCTGGCTCAATCGCGTGCCGGAGGCGGCCTTGACCGTGCGCATGCGCAACAGGTGTTCCTGGCTGATCAGGTTCATGCGCCAGGCTTCGTTCATCACCCCGCGTACCGCGTTGACGTACAGCGATGAGGTATTCGGCGCGTAACCGTCCTCACGTAACGCGGCGACCAGGGCAATGACGTGTTCGGGTTGCAACAGGTGCCAGTCGATGTCTTCAAGGTTGATGTCCTCGAAGCCCAGGCGGTCGGCTGCGTCTTGCAGCACATAGCGCATGGTCAGTTGGCTGGAGGGGGCCAGGCGGGTCAGGTACAGGGTCAGTGGGTTGCGGATAGACTCAGTCAATGTAGATCAGCCTTTGGATTAAATACCTCGAACAAGCCTTTGTTAAATCGGGGTATTTAGTGAATTGGCGAAGGCTGAGTCTAACCCGGGAACGGCCCTGGCACCAAGTCACGGGGCCGTATCGTCTTCCTCGGTGGGTGCCTGCGGTTGGAGCTGGGCCTGGCTCCATTCGCTGTCCTGTTTCTGCATCAGGGCGAACCAGTGCTCGCGCATGAACGCCAGGTAAGCCTCTGGCGCCTTGGCAAAGTCTTTCTCATCGCCATAACAGCCTGGCAACGGCAACTCGGTGCCCTGCTCCTTGTACTGGCTGACCAGCGCCTGCTGCCCGGCCACGCTGCAGTCCTTGGGCAACGGCATGCCGCGCAGCGCACCGGCCTCTTCATCCCACCAGGCCGCGCCGTAGCGGTCGACACCGCGCAAACGGTACTTCTGCGCCTTGCCGACATGCATGATCAGCTTGAATTCGTTGGGGCTGACGTCGCTGGTGCAGGTGCGCGAATACCCCACGGTCGCCTGGGTGATGCCATCGCCGCTCAAGTCGGTGACTTTGGTCGCGGCTCTGTCGAAGCGCAGGGAGGCATCGAATTGGCAATGCTGCACGTCGTCGTAGAGCATCCACACGCGCTTGGGACGGTTGCCGTCGATCAGGTATTGGGCCGCGTACACGAACGCCGACTGCGTGCCGTCGTCGTCCCGCTCGCTGACTTGCTCGGCGAGTACCAACAGATTCTTGCCTTGGCGGTCGTCCCAGGTATAGGCGGCGATCTGCTTGCCGCGCACTTCCACGCCGTCCGGCACCTGGTCGAGGCTGGTGAGCGCCAGGGCGTCGTCGGCCTGCGCCGGGGCGGCACACGCAAGGGTCATCAACAACCCGATCAACGATCCCAACAAAGTCGGCCGCAACTGGCCGCGTAAAAGCTGCACGCTATTCATCCGATCACCCTGGCAAGAGACGGCTTACTTTACCGGCACTTGCGGTGCATTGCAGAGAAGATTCTTCACTAAAATTCATTGACGGCGCATAGGCGCGCCCGTTGAACCAAATGCCCGGTTCACGGCTCCTATTTCGCCCGGCAACTAAAGCCGGCGGCCCCTTAGTTGTCTAGCTGAACCCTGGCTGTCTACCTGTCAAATAAACGAGTTTTTCATCTGTCTTTCATATCTGTTCCACATGTTTACGCTTAATCTTGAACACAGTACTTCACCGCTAACTGCGCTACAGCGTCTAAGCTATTGATTACACTTCACCTTTGGCGGCGCTCCTGGGTCTGCGGCCTGGACTTTCGCCCAATGATTGCTGCTGTTTCCATGCTCCAAGTTGCTTAAACCCCGAGGTCATGAATCTTTGAAACCCTACCCTATTCATTGCGTGTCGATCGTTATACCGGTCTACAACGAAGAAGAGAGCCTGCCGCAATTGCTGCTGCGCACGACGGCAGCCTGCAAGCAACTGGCCTACGAATACGAAATCATCCTGGTGGATGACGGTAGCCGCGACAATTCGGCGCAATTGCTGGAAGACGCAGCCGTAGAGGAAGGCAGCCACGTGGTGGCGGTGATCCTCAACCGTAACTACGGCCAGCATGCGGCGATCATGGCCGGTTTCGAGCAATGCCGCGGCGACGTAGTGATCACCCTTGACGCCGACCTGCAGAACCCGCCGGAAGAAATCCCGCGTCTGGTGGAACAGGCCGCCCTCGGTTACGACGTGGTCGCCACGGTGCGCAACAATCGCCAGGACTCGGCGTTTCGCCGCTGGCCTTCGCGCCTGATCAACCTGGCCGTGCAGCGTTCCACCGGCGTGGCCATGACGGATTACGGCTGCATGCTGCGCGCGTACCGCCGCACCATCGTCGACGCCATGCTCGCCTGCCGCGAACGCAGTACCTTTATCCCGATCCTGGCCAACGGCTTTGCCCGTCACACCACCGAGATCCTGGTGCACCACGCCGAGCGCGAGCACGGCGAATCCAAATACAGCGCCATGCGCCTGATCAGCCTGATGTTCGACCTGCTGACCTGCATGACTACGACCCCGCTGCGCCTGCTGTCCATCGTCGGTTTCAGCCTGGCGGCGCTGGGCATGCTGTTTGCCTTTGCGCTGATCGTCATGCGCCTGGCCTTCGGCGCCGACTGGGCGGGAGATGGCTTGTTCGTGCTGTTTGCGGTGCTGTTCGTGTTCACCGGCGGCCAATTCATCGGCATGGGCCTGCTGGGGGAATACCTGGGCCGCATGTACAGCGACGTGCGCGCCCGTCCGCGCTTCTTTATCGAAAAAGTGCTGCGCAATACGCCCGCAGCACCGGCTCCGGTGGTCGTCGTCGACGGCCTGGTGTCCTCCCATACTTCTACTTCTGCCGATCAGGTCCAATCATGAGTTCAAAAGCTGTTGTGTTCGCGTACCACGATATTGGCTGTGCCGGGATTGAAGCGCTGCTCGCGACGGGTTACGACATTGCTGCCGTGTTCACCCATGCCGATGACCCC
Source organism: Pseudomonas sp. SWRI18 (assembly GCF_014268345.1). NCBI lineage: Bacteria > Pseudomonadati > Pseudomonadota > Gammaproteobacteria > Pseudomonadales > Pseudomonadaceae > Pseudomonas > Pseudomonas sp. SWRI18. Next base: position 47,259 of record NZ_JACCQQ010000005.1, on the reverse strand, counting down.
AAGGAAAACAACTTCTACGCCTCCGTCGCCCAACTGTGCGCACGCAACGGTATCCCGGTGCACGCCCCGGAAGACGCCAACCACCCGCTGTGGGTCGAGCGCATCGCCAAGCTGAGCCCGGACTACATCTTCTCGTTCTACTACCGCAACCTGCTGAGCGAGCCCTTGCTGGCCACCGCACGCCAGGGAGCATTCAACCTGCACGGCTCGCTGCTGCCCAAATACCGTGGCCGCGCGCCGGCCAACTGGGTGCTGGTCAACGGCGAAACCGAAACCGGCGTGACCCTGCACCGCATGGTCAAGCGTGCCGATGCCGGCGCGATCCTGGCCCAGCACAAAGTCACCATCGAACGCAGCGACACAGGCCTGACCCTGCACGCCAAACTGCGCGAGGCCGCCAGCCATCTGCTGCGCGATGCGCTGCCGCAACTGGCGCAAGGCAAGCTGGCTGAAACCGCCCAGGACGAAAGCCAGGCCACCTATTTCGGCCGCCGTACCGCCGCAGACGGCAAGCTTGACTGGAATAAACCGGCGCAAGCGCTGTTCAACCTGGTTCGCGCCGTGACGCAGCCTTACCCTGGCGCCTTCTGCGCGGTGGGCGAGCACAAGTTGATCGTGTGGCAAGCCGAGGTGGTCACGGGCAACGAAGGCCTGGCGCCCGGCCGTGTGATCAGCGTCAACCCGCTGCGCATTGCCTGCGCTGAAGACTCCCTGGTGATCACCTTCGGCCAGCGCAACGACAACGGCCTGTACCTCGCCGGCCCGTCGTTGGCCAATGAACTGGGCCTGGTCGACGGCTCCGTGCTGCGCGGTGCCGAGTCCGGCCGCAAGCCGCGCCGTACCCGCGTGCTGATCCTCGGCGTGAACGGTTTTATCGGCAATCACCTGTCCGAGCGCCTGCTGCGTGACGATCGCTACGAAGTCTACGGCCTGGACATCGGCTCCGACGCCATCGAGCGCCTGCGCAGCCACCCGAACTTCCATTACGTGGAGGGCGACATCAGCATCCACACCGAGTGGATCGAGTACCACATCAAGAAGTGCGACGTGGTCTTGCCATTGGTGGCCATCGCCACGCCGATCGAATACACCCGCAACCCGCTGCGCGTATTCGAGCTGGACTTCGAAGAGAACCTCAAGCTGGTGCGCTACTGCGTCAAGTACAACAAGCGCGTGATTTTCCCGTCGACTTCCGAAGTCTATGGCATGTGCCAGGACCAGTACTTCGACGAAGACACCTCCAACCTGGTGGTGGGCCCGGTCAACAAGCAGCGCTGGATCTACTCGGTCTCCAAGCAACTGCTGGACCGCGTGATCTGGGCCTACGGCGCCAAGGGCCTGAACTTCACGCTGTTCCGTCCGTTCAACTGGATGGGCCCGCGCCTGGACCGCCTGGATTCGGCGCGTATCGGCAGCTCGCGCGCCATCACCCAACTGATCCTCAACCTGGTGGAAGGCACCCCGATCCGCCTGTTCGACGGTGGCGAGCAGAAGCGTTGCTTCACCGACATCGCCGACGGCATCGAAGCCCTGGCGCGCATCATTGATAACGACAATGACGTGTGCAACGGCCAGATCATCAATATCGGCAACCCGGAGAACGAAGCCAGCATCCGCCAACTGGGCGAAGAGCTGCTGCGTCAGTTCGAAGCCCACCCGCTGCGCGGCAACTTCCCGCCGTTCGCCGGTTTCCGCGATGTGGAAAGCAAGGCGTTCTACGGCGCCGGTTACCAGGACGTGGCGCACCGCAAGCCGAGCATCGAAAACGCCAAGCGCCTGCTGAACTGGGCACCGACCGTTGAGATGAGCGAAACCATCGGCAACACGCTGGATTTCTTCTTGCGCGAGGCCATGCTCGAGATCGCCCAGTCTACCGAAGAAGCCAAATAATGCGGGCTGGCCTGCGCATCGACGTCGACACCTACCGTGGCACCCGTGACGGTGTGCCGCGGCTGCTCGAAGCCCTGGATGAAGCCTCGGTGAAAGCGACGTTCTTCTTCAGTGTCGGGCCGGACAACATGGGCCGCCACCTGTGGCGCCTGATCCGCCCGCAGTTCCTGTGGAAGATGCTGCGTTCCAATGCCGCCGGCCTGTACGGCTGGGATATCTTGCTGGCCGGCACCGCCTGGCCGGGCAAGCCGATCGGCCGCGACCTGGGGCACTTGATGCGCCAGGCCAAGGCCGCCGGGCACGAAGTCGGCCTGCACGCCTGGGACCACCACGGCTGGCAGGCCAACACCGGGCGCTGGAGCGAGGCCCAACTGGTCGAGCAGATCCGCCGGGGTGTCGACACCCTGAGCGACATCCTCGGTGAGCGCGTCGACTGTTCAGCCGCCGCCGGCTGGCGTGCCGACGAACGCGTGGTGCAAGCCAAGCAGGGTTTCAATTTTCGCTACAACAGCGATTGTCGGGGCTCCAGCCTGTTTCGTCCAACCCTGGCCGATGGCAGCGCGGGCACCCCACAAATTCCGGTAGACCTGCCGACCTTCGACGAAGTCGTCGGGCCGGTGGTGGCTGCCAAAGACTTCAACCGCTTCATCCTCGATCGTTTTGCCGCGTCGAGGCTCAACGTCTACACGATCCACGCCGAAGTAGAAGGGATACTGATGGCCAACGATTTTCGCCGGTTGCTCGCCCAGGCAGCGCAGCGAGGCGTCGACTTCACGCCGTTGGGCGAGCTGTTGCCCGGCGACCCGGCCAGCCTGCCCCAGCAACACCTGGTGCGCGGTGCGTTGCCCGGTCGCGAGGGTTGGCTCGGAGTGCAACAGGCATGATCCGACGTCTGGCCCTGCCTCTGTTGCTGCTGGCGTTTGCTGTGTTTTACCTGCTGCCGCTGGCCACCCATGGCCTGTGGATCCCGGATGAAACCCGCTACGCGCAGATCAGCCAGGAAATGCTGCTGACCGGCAAGTGGGCCGCGCCGCACTTCATGGGCATCCGCTACTTCGAGAAACCCGCCGCGGGCTACTGGATGATCGCGCTGGGCCAGGCGATCTTCGGGCAGAACCTGTTCGGCGTGCGCTTTGCATCGGCCTTGAGCACCGGCTTGAGTATCCTCCTGGTGTACTGGGTGTCGCGCCGGTTGTGGAACGACCCGCAGAAAAGCCTGGTCAGCAGCCTCCTGTACATGAGTTTTATCAGCATCGCGGCCCTGGGCGGTTATGCCAACCTCGACCCGCAGTTCACCTTCTGGGTGAACCTGACCGGCGTAGCCTTGTGGTTTTGCTTCGACAGCACCACGCGCAGCGCTCGGCTAGGGTCTTGGGCATTGCTCGGCCTGGCCTGTGGCATGGGCTTCATGACCAAGGGATTCCTGGCCTGGTTGCTGCCGGTATTGATCGCCCTGCCCTACGCGATCTGGCAAAAGCGTTTGCGTGAACTACTGGGCTATGGACTGGTTGCCGTGTTGGTGGCGATTATCGTCAGCCTGCCGTGGGCACTGGCCGTTCACCTGCAGGAACCCGATTACTGGAACTTCTTTTTCTGGCACGAGCACATCCAGCGCTTTGCCGGTGAAGACGCGCAGCACGCCGAACCGTTCTGGTATTACCTGCCGCTGCTGGTCGCGTTCAGCCTGCCGTGGATCGCGCTGCTGCCGTCAACCCTGCGCCAGGCCTGGCGGGACAAACGCAACGCAAACATCGGCTTCGTACTGCTGTGGCTGTTGATGCCACTGGCATTCTTCAGCCTGGCCAAGGGCAAGCTGCCGGCCTACATCCTGCCGTGCCTGCTGCCGCTGGCCTTGCTGATGGGCAACACCCTGGCTGACAAATTGGCCCAGGGCCGTTACCGGGCCTTGCGCATCAACGGCGGGCTGAACCTGATGATTGGCCTCGTGGTGCTGCTGGCCCTGACCTGGTTCCAATTGAAGAAGCCGGTCTACGCGCCCGGTCAGGAGAACCTCAGCCTGGTGCTGGTGTTCACCGCGCTGTTCGGATGGATCCTCGTCAACCTGCTGCAAGCGGCGCAGCCTTCGCGGCTGTGGGCGGCGCCGGTGATTGGCAGTTGGCTGTTGGTGGCGTTGCTGCCGGCCGCATTGCCGCATTCGGTGGTCTACAACAAGACCCCGGATCAATTCATCATCGATCACCTGCAGGAACTGCAACCGGCAAGCGCCCTGCTGAGCAATGACCTGGGCGCGGCGTCGGCGCTGGCATGGCGCCTGGCGCGCCCGGACGTGACGCTCTACAACACCGTCGGCGAAGTCAAATACGGCCTCGCCTACCCGGATGCCGGCCATCACCAGGTGGACACCACCCAAATCCAGCAATGGATGAACGAGGCGCGCAAGAAGGGCTCGGTCGGCGTGGTAATGCGGGTCAAAGGTGAGGATGAGCGGGCCGAAGTCGCCTTGCTGCCCAACGATGGCAAGCGTTATGAACAAGGCAACATCGTGATCCTGATTTTCCCGCAGGTGACGCCTTGATCACGCTGCTGCTGTTATTGGCCGCGTGCCTGCTGACCTGCATGGGCCAGGTCTCGCAGAAATTCGCCGTGGAAAGCTGGCGCGACCTGCCGGATGGCTGGGCGCTGAAACTGCGCTCGCCCTGGTTATGGTCGGCGCTGGCATGCCTGGGCCTGGGCCTGCTGGTATGGCTGCTGGTGTTGCAGCGCCTGGAAGTGGGCGTTGCCTACCCCATGCTCAGCCTGAATTTTGTGCTGGTCACACTGGTGGCGCGCTTTGTCTTCGATGAGCCCGTCGATGGCCGTCACTGGCTGGGCGTGGCGCTGGTGATCGGCGGTGTCGTGCTGCTGGGGCGCCACCTATGAGCCGGGTTCGAGGTTTTGCCTTGGCCTTGGGCAGTGTCGGCCTGGTCAGCGCCGCTCAACTGGGCATGCGCTGGAGCATGACGCGCCTGCCGCTGCCCGATGCATGGCTGAGCGCTTTCAACAACGGCGGTATCGATCTCGGCGCAATTGGCGTGGTGATCGTGGCGATCCTGGCCTATGCGCTGTCGATGCTCTGCTGGCTTGGCGCACTCAAGCACCTGCCCCTGGGCCGCGCCTATTCATTGCTGAGCGTCAGCTATGCGCTGGTGTACCTGCTGGCGGCCAGCCTGCCGGTGTTCAACGAAGATTTTTCCGTTTCAAAGACCCTGGGGGTGGCGCTTGTCATCTTCGGTGTGTTGGTTATCAACTCTCGTCGTGCTAGCGCTACAAGTCCCAGGAATGCCCCATGAAAATCAGTGTATTTGGTAGTGGTTATGTCGGCCTGGTGCAGGCCACTGTATTGGCCGAGGTGGGTCACGACGTCATTTGCATGGACGTCGACCAGAACAAGGTCAAGCTGTTGCAGCAAGGCCATGTGAGCATCTTCGAGCCGGGGCTGGCGGCGATGGTGAAGGAGAACCTGGAGAGCGGGCGCCTGCATTTCACCTTTGACGAGAAGTTGGCCGTCGAGCATGGCGAGGTGCTGTTTATCGCCGTGGGCACGCCTTCGGACGAAGATGGCTCGGCTGACCTGAAGTACGTGCTGTCGGTGGGCGATGCGGTGGCCCGGCACCGCAGGGACCCGGTAATTCTGGTGGAGAAATCCACCGTGCCCGTCGGCACCGGTGACACCCTGCGTGCGCACATCGAAAAGGCCCTGCACCTGGCTGGCCGACACCTGGAGTTCGATATCGTCTCCAACCCGGAATTCCTCAAGGAAGGCTCGGCCGTCGCCGACTGCCGCCGCCCGGACCGCATCATCATCGGCTGTGAGCGCGAAGAAGTGCGCGAGGTGATGCGCGACCTGTACGCCCCGTTCAACCGCAACCATGACCGCATCATCTTCATGGACCTGCGCAGCGCCGAGCTGACCAAATACGCCGCCAATTGCATGCTGGCCACCAAGATCAGCTTTATCAACCAGATCGCCGAACTGGCCGAACACCTGGGCGCCGACATCGAAGCCGTGCGTCTTGGCATCGGCGCCGACTCGCGCATCGGTTATCACTTCATCTACCCCGGCTGCGGCTACGGCGGCTCATGCTTCCCCAAGGACATGCGCGCCCTGATCCACAGCGCCAAGCAGGCCAACTGCTCCAGCGATCTGCTCGAGGCGGTGGAAGCGATCAACCAGCGCCAGAAGAGCAAATTGTTCGAACGCATCAATGCGTTCTTCCAGGGCAACCTGCGCGGCAAGACCTTTGCCCTGTGGGGCCTGGCGTTCAAGCCCAACACCGACGACATGCGCGATGCGCCCAGCCGCGTGCTGATGGAAGCATTGTGGGCCGCCGGCGCCAACGTGCGCGCCTTCGACCCGGAAGCCATGCAGGAAACCCAGCGCCTCTACGCTGACGAAGCGCGCCTGATGCTGATGGGTACGCCCGAGTCGACCTTGACCGGCGCCGATGCGCTGATCGTCTGCACGGAATGGCAACAGTTCAAGGCGCCGGACTTCGACCTGATCCACCAGCGCCTGAAAACCCCGGTGATCTTTGACGGACGTAACCTCTACGACGGCGAACGCCTTGCACGCAAGGGCTTCCAGTATTACCCGATCGGCCGTGGCGACTCCTGCCAGTTGCCGATCCCCCAGCAGCAGTGGCTGCCGCAGGTTGTGGAAGCCTGATAGGTGAATAAAGATCGACCGCCCCTGCTGAGCCCGCCGATCCGCCGCCAATCCCTGGGCTTGGGATTGCTGGCGTTGTTGCTGTTTATCGCCGGCAGTTGGCACCAGGCGATCATTGGCTTCGACTCACGCTTCGTGCTGTTCGCCCAGGAGATGCTGCGCCATGGGCCAGGCTTTTTCCCCACCACGTACGGGCAGCCTTATGCGGATTACCTGGCCACTTCAACGCTGCTGACCTGGTTGTTGTCCTTGCCCTTCGGCGAGGTCACCAGCCTCACCGCCTGGTTGCCCACGGCGGTTGCCTCGGCGTCGATCGTCACCCTGGTGTATCGCCTGACGGCGCCCTACTCCCAGCGCTGGGGCGTGTTGAGCATCGCGGTATTGTTGCTGAGCAGCACGTTTATCAGCGAAACCCGCGCGGTGTCCCTCGACCAGATGCTGGCGGCAATTGCCTTGGCGGTGTTCTACCTGGGTTATGCCCATGACCACCTCGGCGCGGCCAAGCGCCTGCATTGGGTGTACCTGCTGCTGATTCTCGGCTTTGCGGTGCGAGGGCCGATTGGCCTGGTCATCCCGACGGGCATGCTGTGCAGCTACTACCTGCTCAACCGCCAATGGCGCCAGCTCATCAGTTTTGGCTTGTTGGCGCTGGCCTTGCTGGTGGCCTGTGTGGGTCTGCTGTTGCTGATGGCCAAACTCAGCGGCGGCGAAAGCTTCATGCAGGACGTGATCCGCATGCAGTTTCTGGGGCGCATGGATGGCAGCGAAGGCTCCAGTGGCGTGCTGTATTACTTCACCAGCTCCCTGGGCAACGCCGCCATGGCGTATCCGATGGCACTGCTGGTGTTGTTGGCGATGCTGATCAGCGGGCGGCGAGCGCCGGGGCCGGCGTTGCGGCTGGTGGGGTACTGCGCGGCGGCGGGGCTGCTGGTCATGCTAGGCCTGTCCATTCCCCAGGCGAAAAAGGCGCGTTATGTGCTGCCGATGCTGCCCATGGCGGCGATTATTGCGGCGTATCCGTTCCACGTCGCGCACGGGCGGCTGTTCGCCGGGTTGCGTGGGCTGATGCTGGGGATCTGGACGCTGTTGCCGACCCTGTTGATCGCCAGCCTGTTAATCGCACGTGCGCGCTACCCGGAACAGTTGAACGCTCTCGGCTGGGTGCTCGGAGCGCTTGCGGCACTGCAGGCCCTGGCGCTGGTCATGCTGTTCAAGGCGCGCCTGCGCCCGGTCGGCCCCGCGTTTGTGGCAGTACTGGCGGTGTGGGGCACCTATATCCTGGTGGTCGAGCCGCTGCTGCACAGTGTCTATGACACCCGCACCTTTACCCTCCGAGTGCATGAACAGGTGATGGCGCAGCGCGCACCGGTGGTCTTGCACGGTTTGGGCAAAGACGCCAAGGCCATCAAGTACATGGTCAACCTCGACTGCGACCAGGTGCCGTTGTTTACCCAGCAGGCTGGCGACCTAAAACCGATCCAGGGGCCCGCCTGGCTGGTGATGAGCGAAGCGGACTATGAAGGTCTGACAGACCCGCGCTTTCGCGCCATCACCCCGACTCTGTCCGGAGCGTTTGACCACAACCCTTACGTGCTGCTGCACCTGGACAAGACAGCGCAGCCTTGACGTTGGTACCGGCGGCTCACGGCGCAGAAAACGCCTGTGCGCTGTCCAATTGAAGCCGTTACAGCTCATTATTTTTGCACTCAACCCTCATTAATATGCATTGGCGCGCGCTCCTCAGGGGCGGCACACTGCACAGCGTTCCTTCCCCCAAATGCTGGAACTTTCAAAGGGCTTTTCCGGGCAACCAGACAAGCCTTTTTTTTGCCCGCTGTTTATGGATCTTCTTTCAATGCTCGCTCGCTGGTTCCCCGCTGCTATCAACACCCGCCCCACCGAATGGAGCCGTGCCGCCATCGGTATGGCTCTGGGTACCCTGTTCAGTGTCTGGCTGTGCTCCAAAGCGTTCGGCATGGACGTCGCGCTGCACCTGCTCGGCCCGCTCGGCGCTTCAGCCGTGTTGTTGTTCGCCGTCTCATCCGGTGCGCTGGCGCAGCCCTGGTCGATCATCGGCAGCTACCTCTGCGCGGGCGTGGTGGCCTTGCTGGTCGCGCGCGTGCTGGGGCCTTCCCTGGGCGGCGCTTGCCTGGCGGCGGGCATGACGGTGATATTGATGTGCTGGCTGCGCTGCCTGCACCCACCTGCCGGGGGCTTGGCCATGACGCTGGTATTGGCCGATCCCGCCTCCGCCGCCCTCGGCTGGTACGAATTGGGCGCCGTGCTGCTGGGCGCCGGCGGCTTGCTGGCCTGTGCGCTGGCTTACAACAACGCCACCCGCACACGCTACCCCAAAGGCGCCGCCGAATCACCGGCTGCACTCCTGGCCAACCCCAACGCCGCTAGCGACCCCGCCATCACCGCCGCCGATTTGAAGCTGGCGCTGGCCGAAATTGAGCGGTTCTACGATGTGGAGCCCACCGAGCTTGAACAGTTGATCCACGCAGCGGAAACCTATGCCCGGCGCCGGAGCATTGGTGAAGTGCTGGCCAGTCGGGTGCCTTGAGGTCCCCCGTTCACTGCCTGCATAAATGCAAAAACGACCTGCATGATTGAAGGTTGTACTGGGCAAATTTGCGCTGGTACGATCACGAGAGAGTTCGCCCGCGAACATCTTGATAAAGACAATAAAAGCAGGGAGTTATCGATGACTGCTCAGGTTTCATCCGAAGCATGCCACGCAGAAACGCTTCAGGACGAAGTGCTTGCCGAGGTCCGTAACCATATCGGCCACCTCACCCTCAACCGCCCCGCCGGCTTGAATGCCATCACCCTGCAGATGGTGCGCAGCATGGCGTCGCAGCTACAGGCATGGGCCGACGACCCGCAGGTATATGCTGTGGTGCTGCGCGGCGCCGGCGACAAGGCTTTCTGCGCGGGCGGCGATATTCGCTCGCTGTATGACAGCTTCAAGAACGGCGATACCCTGCATCAGGACTTCTTCGTCGAGGAATACGCACTGGACCTGGCCATCCACCATTACCGCAAGCCGGTCCTGGCGCTGATGGACGGGTTTGTCCTGGGCGGCGGCATGGGCCTGGTGCAAGGCGCGGACTTGCGCGTGGTCACGGAGCGCAGTCGCCTGGCGATGCCGGAAGTGGCCATCGGTTATTTCCCTGACGTGGGCGGCAGCTATTTCCTGTCGCGCGTTCCCGGCGAGCTGGGAATCTACCTGGGCGTGACCGGGGTGCAGATTCACGCCGCCGACGCGCTCTATTGCGGCCTGGCTGACTGGTACCTGGAAAGCGCCAGGTTCGCCGATCTCGACCGCAAGCTCGACGGCCTGCAATGGCATGGCTCGCCGCTCAAAGACTTGCAGGGCGTGCTGGCAAAGCTTGCCGTGCAGCGACTGCCCGATGCGCCGCTGGCCGCCTTGCGCCCCGCCATCGACCACTTCTTCGCGCTGCCGGATGTCGCAAGCATCCTTGAGCAGTTGCAGCAAGTGACCGTCGCCGACAGCCGCGAATGGGGGCTGACCACCGCCAACCTGATGAAAACCCGCTCGCCGTTGGCCATGGCCGTCACCCTGGAGATGCTGCGCCGTGGCCGTCGCCTGCCCCTGGAGCAATGTTTCGCCCTGGAACTGCACCTGGACCGCCAATGGTTCGAACGCGGCGACCTGATCGAAGGCGTGCGCGCCTTGATCATCGACAAGGACAAGAGCCCGCGCTGGAACCCGCCAACCTTGCACGAGCTGAACCCGAGCCATGTGCAAAGCTTCTTCGATCACTTCAAGAAGGTTGTGAACTAAGCCATGCAAGATATTGAATATACAGAAGAACAAGTGATGATTCGCGACATGGCGCGCGACTTTGCCCGCGGTGAAATTGCCCCCCACGCCCAGGCTTGGGAGAAAGCCGGCTGGATCGACGACGCCCTGGTGGCGAAAATGGGTGAGCTCGGCCTGCTGGGCATGGTGGTGCCGGAAGAATGGGGCGGCACCTATGTCGATTACGTCGCGTATGCCCTCGCCGTCGAAGAGATCTCCGCCGGAGACGGTGCCACTGGCGCGCTGATGAGTATCCATAATTCAGTGGGTTGCGGGCCAATCCTCAACTACGGCACAGACGCACAGAAGCAAACCTGGCTGGCCGATCTCGCCAGCGGCCAGGCCATCGGATGCTTCTGCCTGACCGAACCCCAGGCCGGTTCTGAGGCGCACAACCTGCGCACCCGCGCCGAACTGCGCGACGGGCAGTGGGTGATCAACGGCGCCAAGCAGTTTGTCAGCAATGGCAAGCGCGCCAAGCTCGCCATCGTGTTCGCCGTGACCGACCCTGAGCTGGGCAAAAAAGGCCTTTCGGCGTTTCTCGTCCCGACTGATACACCAGGCTTCGTGGTGGATCGCACCGAACACAAGATGGGCATCCGTGCCTCCGACACCTGCGCGGTCACCCTGAACCAGTGCAGCGTCCCCGAAGCGAACCTGTTGGGTGAGCGCGGCAAAGGCCTGGCCATCGCCCTGTCCAACCTGGAAGGCGGTCGCATCGGCATCGCCGCCCAGGCGCTGGGCATTGCCCGTGCTGCATTCGAGGCCGCCTTGGCCTATGCGCGTGACCGCGTGCAGTTCAAGCAAGCGATCATCGAGCACCAGAGCGTGGCCAACCTGCTGGCCGACATGCAAACCCAGCTCAACGCCGCGCGCTTGTTGATCCTGCATGCGGCCCGCCTGCGCAGCGCGGGCAAGCCGTGCCTGTCGGAAGCGTCCCAGGCCAAGCTGTTTGCCTCGGAAATGGCCGAAAAGGTCTGCTCGTCAGCCATGCAGATTCACGGTGGGTATGGGTACCTGGAGGACTACCCGGTGGAACGTTATTACCGGGATGCCCGGATTACGCAGATTTACGAGGGCACCAGTGAGATTCAGCGGATGGTGATTGCGCGGGAGTTGAAAAATTACCAGCTATAACTGACATGTGGGAGCTGGCTTGCCTGCGATGGCCATGGGTATCTACACAACTTTCAGTTGACCAATCTCCCACATTTTGAACCGAGTTCGACATGAATACCGGTCGGCTCTAAGGCCGCCGCGCTTTGTTTTTGATCTTGATCTGAGGCGCCCCGTCAACCACGCTGGCCGGAATTCGATATTGATTTGGGGGGTAAACCGGCAGGACGCCGGTTTAGCCGCCCCGCGCCATGGATGGCGCGTGGCGGCGGCCCCCCAAATCAATGTCGGATTACGGGCATGCCGAGCCTAGGCGAGGCACCGAGTGGTGGGGCGAAGCGTTTTGGGTTACTTTTTGCGCTCTTCAAAAAGTGACCCGCCGTAAGGGCGGAACCCTAAGCCGCCGTTACCGCAGCAACGGATATGTACTCGGTCAAACCCAAAAAAACGGTCGGCCCGTAGGCCGCCCTCGCCACACACCGTCGAAAGTTGTGTAGATACCTATGCTGCGATGGCATCGCCTCGGTGAAACTGATGAACCGAGTCGTCTGCATCGCAGGCAAGCCAGCTCCCACATTTTGATCTCCACAGTTCTTGAGAACGGGTTACTTGTCCCTGAACTCCGGCGCCCGCTTGGCCACGAATGCCGCCATGCCTTCCTTCTGATCCTGCGTCGCGAACGCCGCATGGAACACCCTGCGCTCGAAGCGCACGCCTTCGGACAGGCTCACTTCAAACGCGCGGTTCACGCTTTCCTTGACCATCATGCTGATCGGCACCGACTTGCCGGCGATCAGGATGGCAACTTTCAGCGCTTCTTCCAGCAGCTCATCGGCCGGCACGATTCGGGCGACGATCCCGCAGCGCTCGGCTTCAACCGCGTCGATAAAGCGCCCGGTCAGGCACATTTCCATGGCCTTGGCCTTGCCGACCGCGCGGGTCAGGCGCTGGGTGCCGCCCATGCCCGGCAATACGCCAAGGTTGATTTCGGGCTGGCCGAACTTGGCGTTGTCACCGGCCAGGATAAAGTCGCACATCAGGGCCAGTTCACAACCGCCGCCGAGGGCGAAGCCATTGACGGCGGCAATGATCGGTTTGCGGCGGTTGGCCACACGGTCACTGTCGCTGAACAGATCGTCGAGGTAGATCTGCGGGTAGGTCAGCTCGGCCATTTCCTTGATATCGGCACCGGCGGCGAAAGCCTTCTTCGAACCGGTCAGCACGATGCAGCCGATCTCGGGGTTGGCTTCCAGTCCGTCCAGCGCGTGGTTCAACTCGCTGACCAGTTGCGCGTTCAGGGCGTTCAAGGCTTGGGGGCGATTAAGGGTGATCAGCCCGACGCGGCCCTGTACGTCGAGCAAAATGGTTTCGTAACTCATGTAGCGGCTCCTTAGAGATTGCGTGAGATGACCATGCGCTGGATATCGCTAGTGCCTTCGTAGATCTGGCAGACCCGCACGTCGCGGTAGATCCGCTCAAGGGGAAAGTCGTTCAGGTAACCGTAACCGCCCAGTGTTTGCAAGGCGGCGGAGCAGACTTTTTCGGCCATTTCCGACGCAAACAGCTTGGCCATCGAGGCCTCCACCAGCGCGGGCTTGCCGCTGTCGCGCAGGGCGGCGGCGTACTGCACCATCTGCCGGGCGACCGCGATCTGCGTGGCCATGTCTGCCAGACGGAAGGAGACCGCCTGGTGTTCGATGATGGGTTTGCCGAAGCTTTCGCGCTCGCGGGCATAGTCGCGGGCCGCTTCAAACGCGGCGCGGGCCATGCCCACCGCTTGCGAAGCAATGCCCACGCGGCCGCCTTCGAGGTTGGCCAGGGCAATCCTGTAGCCTTCGCCCTCCTGCCCAAGACGGTTGGCAACGGGCACCTTCAGGTCCTCAAACAGAATCTGGCAGGTATCGGAGGCATGCTGGCCGAGTTTGTCTTCGACCCGCGCCACGCTGTAGCCCGGCGAATCGGTCGGCACGATAAACGCGCTGATCCCGCGCTTGCCGGCCGCCGGGTCGGTCACGGCAAACACAATCACCACCCCGGCGTTCTGCCCGGACGTAATGAACTGTTTGCAGCCGTTGAGCACGTAGTGGTCGCCGTCCAGGCGCGCGCGGGTTTTCAGGCCGCTGGCGTCGGAACCGGCCTGGGGTTCGGTGAGGGCAAAGGCGCCGAGCATGGCGCCGCTGGCCAGGGGCTCGAGGAACTGTGCTTTCTGCCGGTCGTTGCCGAACGTGAGGATCGGCACGCAGCCGACCGAGTTGTGCACGCTCATGATGGTGGAGCAGGCACCGTCGCCGGCGGCGATTTCTTCCAGCGCCATGGCGTAGGCCAGGTAGCCGGTGTCGCAACCGCCCCACTGTTCCGGCACCAGCATCCCGAAGAAGCCCAGCTCGGCCATTTCAGCGATGGCCTCCTTGGGAAAGCGGTGTTCGCGATCCCATTCGGCGGCGAAGGGTTTCAGGCGCTCCTGGGCGAATTGCCTGGCCGCGTCGCTGATTTGCAGCTGTTCGTCATTGGGCAGCATCGGGGTTCCTCAATACAGGCATTCGACGGCCATGGCCGTGGCTTCACCGCCGCCAATGCAGATGGCGGCAACGCCACGCTTGAGGCCGTTCTGGCGCAGGGCCGAGAGCAGGGTCACCAGGATCCGCGCACCGGAGGCGCCGATCGGATGGCCCAGGGCGCAGGCACCGCCGTGGATGTTGACCTTGGCGTGGGGGATCTGCAGTTTGCTCATGGTCACCAGGCTCACCACCGCAAAGGCTTCGTTGATCTCGAACAGGTCAACGTCATCCAGATTCCAGCCGGTCCGGGTCATCAGTTTGCGGATAGCCCCCACTGGCGCTACCGGGAACAGTCCCGGCTCATCGGCGAAGGCCGCATGCCCATGGATCACTGCCAAGGGCTTGAGCCCGCGTTTCTCGGCCTCGGACTGACGCATCAGCAACAAGGCCGCCGCGCCGTCCGAGATCGAACTGGAGTTGGCCGCAGTCACCGTGCCGCCCTCGCGGAACGCGGGTTTCAGGCTGCCGATCTTGTCCAGTCTGGCCTTGGGCGGCTGCTCATCATGCAGGATGGTCTTCTGCTCTTTGCCCACGGTGACCTGCAACGGAACGATCTCTGCGGCAAAGTTGCCGTGGGTAATGGCCTCTTGCGCGCGGGTCAGCGAGGCGATGGCAAATGCGTCCTGGGCCTCACGACTGAAACTGTTATGCAGCGCGCAGTCCTCGGCAAAGGTGCCCATCAGGCGGCCTTTATCGTAGGCGTCTTCCAGGCCGTCGAGGAACATATGGTCGAGCACCTTGCCGTGGCCCATGCGGTAGCCGCTGCGCGCACGGTCCAGCAGATACGGGGCGTTGGACATGCTTTCCATGCCCCCGGCGATGACCACGTCAACGCTGCCGGCCATCAGTGCGTCGTGGCCCAGGATCGCTGCCTGCATGCCAGAGCCGCACATCTTGTTGAGGGTGGTGCAACGCGTGGCCTTGTCCAGCCCGGCACCCAGGGCCGCCTGGCGTGCAGGTGCCTGGCCGAGGCCTGCGGGCAGTACGCAGCCAAACAACACTTCGTCCACGGCATCCGGGGCGATACCGGCACGCTCGACTGCGGCTCGAATCGCGGCGGCGCCCAGCTGCGGCGCGGTCAGGCCCTTGAGGTCGCCCTGGAACCCGCCCATGGGCGTACGCACGGCGCTGACGATAACGATGGGATCTGTCATGGAAAAACCTCCTTACCTGGCCGCCATGCGCAGGGCGCCGTCGAGACGGATCACCTCGCCATTGAGCATGCTGTTTTCAATGATGTGCCGCACCAGCGCGGCGTATTCGTCGGGTTTGCCCAGGCGTGGCGGGAATGGCACGCCGGCGGCCAGGGATTCGCGTACCTGCGGGGTCATGCCGGCCATCATCGGCGTTTCGAAAATGCCGGGGGCGATGGTCATCACGCGGATGCCAAAGCGCGCGAGCTCACGCGCGGCCGGCAATGTAAGGCTGGCAATCGCGCCTTTGGACGCGGCGTAGGCGGCCTGGCCGATCTGCCCGTCAAAGGCCGCCACCGAAGCGGTATTGATGATCACGCCGCGCTCGCCGTCGGCATTCGCCTCGGTCTGCGCAATCGCCGCCGCCGCCAGGCGCAGCAGGTTGAAGCTGCCGATCAGGTTGACGTTGATCACCTGGGCGAAGCTGGCCAGCCCATGGGGGCCGTCCTTGCCGAGGATTTTTTCGCCACGCACCACGCCGGCGCAATTGACCAACCCATGCAACCCGCCAAACGCTGCAACCGTGGCCTGTACGGCGGCCTCGGCTGCCGCTTCCTGGCTGATATCCGCGACGGCGCTGCGGGCGTTATCGCCAAGCTCCCGGGCCTTGGCCGCCACCGCATCGGCATTGAGGTCCACCAGCATCACTTTGGCACCCGCATCGATCAGCATCCGGGCGGTCGACGCGCCGAGGCCGGAAGCGCCGCCACTGACCAGGAAGATCTTGTTTTCAATCTGCATTATGGTTTCCTTGAACGGTCCGAATGGGTGGAATACTCGCTCCGGGGCGCCACGGCGGCAATGGTCAAAGCCTTCAAGCTGGCTGACTGTTTTGGCCATGGGTTTCTACATAACGCGGGTTTGACACCTGCGGTGGTCTGACCGAAGCTGACGGCTTTGCATTCACTGCCCCAGTTCTCGGACGCCTGCATGTCAAAGTCACGCCGTTACTCCATCATCGGCCTGTGCGCCCTGCTCTCCATTGCGCTGATCACCTGGTATTTCTCCCGCTCCACGCCGGCCGCGGTTGCGCCCGCGATTGCCCAGGGTTATTCCAAAGCGTTGAAACAGGCGCACAACGGTGAACCGGGAGCCGCCCGCGTGCTGTACCAGCAACTCGGCCGACCGGACCTGTCGCCCGAGCGTCGCGCTGCGTTGCATGCCGAACTGCCGAACTACCCCAGCCCCCAAGCCTTGAAACTGGCCGATAAAGACCTGAGCAGCGCATCAGCGCAGGTCCGCGAGGCCGCCATCCATAGCATCGTCGGCCTGGTGCCCACCGGCCAGCGCACGCTGTTGCTCGGCCCGGTGCTGGATGATCCCGAGCAAACCGTCCGGTTTGCCGCCGCCAACGCCTTGCTGGGCCTGTCACCCGATACCCTGGGCCTGTATTTCGGGCCGTTGCAGCAAGTGCTGGATGAGTTTGTGAAAACACTCAAGGCCCAGCCCGAAACCGCCGAGGGCTGGATTCAACTGGCGCGGCTGTACATCCACAGCGCCCAATTGCCGGACGCCCAACATGCCCTGGAACAGGCCATGCGCCTGCAGCCGGACAACCTGCAGGCCGGGGTCGCGCAGATCGAGCTGCTGGATAAACAGGGCAAGACCGACGAGTCGCGCCAGCTGTTGGCGCGCCAACTGGCGGCGCACCCGGAATCGGCTTATCTGCAACATGCGTTGGGGATGTGGCTGTTGCACCATGGCGAGCGGCCCTACGCCCTGCTCGGCTTGTCCAAAGCCGTGGAACTGGAACCGGACAATCAGGATTACCGCTACGACCTCGCCACCACCCTGCACGCCCAGCAGGAACTCGAAGCCGCCCAACGCCAACTGGAAGAAATCCTCCAGCGCCACCCCGCCAACCGCAAGGCGCGGGTGCTGCTGATCAACTACTGGAAGGAAAGCGGCCAACTGCAAAACGTACAGGTGCTGCTCGCGCAACTTGAGCAGCAGAACCCGGATGATCCCGCGCTGCAGCAAGGTCTTTAGCCCCGCGCCGGCGACGCTCAAGAACACGCCTGCGTCGTGCAATTTCTACAAAACGTTGAACGGCCACGGGCCGCTACGGTCAAGAGAATATGGCGCGCCCGAGGCGGTGCGCTCTTATTTGTTTGTGACCTGAGGGCACTCCTTGTCTATACCCAACGAGCTGTTCAGTGAAAAGGCGGCCACCGGCATTGAAGGTCTTGATGACATTCTTTCCGGCGGGCTATCGCGCGGCCACTTGTTCCTGCTGGAAGGTGAACCGGGTACCGGTAAGACCACCGTCGCCCTGCATTTCCTGCAGGCCGGCGCGAAAAACGGCGAGACGTCGTTGTACATCACCCTGTCCGAAACCGAGCGGGAACTGCGCCAGGGCGCCAAGTCCCATGGGTGGGACCTGGACGACAATATCCATATCTTCGAGCTGACCCCACCCGAAAGCCTGCTCAACGCCGAGCACCAGCAAAGCCTGTTGTACTCTTCCGACCTGGAGCTGGGCGAAGCCACGCGGCAGATTTTTGAAGCGGTGGAGCGGTTCAAACCGACCCGCGTGGTGCTCGACAGCCTGTCGGAGATCCGCTTGCTGGCGCAGAGCTCACTGCGTTACCGCCGGCAGATCCTGGCGATCAAGCACTACTTCGTGCGCTACGAGGCTACGGTGCTGTTGCTTGACGACCTGACCACCGAATCCCTCGACAAGACCGTGCACAGCGTGGCCCATGGGGTGATCCGCCTGGAAGAACTGACCCCCAACTACGGCGCTGAACGCCGCCGGGTGCGGGTGGTGAAATACCGTGGGCAAAAGTACCGTGGCGGTTTCCACGACTTCACCATCATGGGCGACGGTATACATGTGTTCCCGCGCCTGGTGGCGGCCGAACATCGTGGCGGTTACAACCGCCAGACCCTGTCCAGTGGCATCCCTGAAATGGACTCCTTGCTCGGCGGCGGTGTCGAGACGGGTTCAAGCAGCCTGATCCTGGGCCCGGCCGGTACCGGCAAATCCTTGATCTCGATGATCTTCGCCGCCGCCGCTGTAGGCCGTGGTGAAAAGGCCGCACTGTTCATTTTCGATGAAGAGCTGGGCTTGTTGTTCGAGCGCATGCACAACATGGGGATTGACCTGAAAGCGCTGCAGGCCACCGGCAACCTGTTGATCGAGCAGGTAGACGCGGCCGAGCTGTCGCCCGGTGAGTTCTCTCACCGGGTACGCCGTTGTGTGGACGACCTCGGGATCAAAACCGTGGTGATTGACAGCATCAACGGCTATCAGGCATCGATGCCGGAAGAAAATGCGCTGATCCTGCACATGCACGAACTGTTGCTGTACCTCAACCGGCGCGGCGCGGCGACGTTCATGACCGTTGCTCAGCATGGCCTGGTCGGCGACATGCAAACGCCGGTGGACATCACCTACCTTGCCGATACCGTTATCCTGCTGCGTTACTTCGAGGCGCTGGGCAAGGTACGCCGCGCGATATCCATCATCAAGAAAAGAACCGGCTCCCATGAATCGACTATTCGCGAATATCGTATTGGCAGTACCGGCATGACAGTCGGCGAGCCACTCGAGAACTTCCAGGGCGTGCTGCGTGGTATCCCGATCTACATGGGCGCTGGATCACCGTTGCTCAAGGACGAGGACTAGTGCCTACCCGTTCCCTTGCTTCCGAACGCGCGATCATCCTTGCGCCATTGGGGCGTGACAGTTCCCTGGCGCAGATGATGCTCGGTGAGGCCGGTTACGTCGGCGTCATTGCCGACAACCTGGAAATGCTCTGCGAGATGCTGACGCAAGGTGCCGGGCTGCTGATCATTGCTGCCGAAGCGCTGCGCGGCGCCAATCTGGAGCCGTTGCTGGAGCTGTTGCACGAGCAGCCCGCCTGGTCGGATTTGCCCATCGTGCTGATGACCCATCATGGCGGCAGCGGACAAAACGGCTCATCGCACTTGAGCGGGCTGTTGGGCAACGTGACGTTCCTGGAGCGGCCCTTCCACCCCGTCACGCTGATCAGCCTGGTCAGCGCAGCGCTGCGCGGCCGGCGTCGCCAGTACGAGGCACGCGATCGCCTGGTTGACCTGAGCCAGAGCGAGCTGCGTTTGCAGCGCACATTAGAGACCTTGGAGCAGCAGGTCGAGGAGCGCACCGCGCAGCTGCGCAGCAACGAAGAAGCGCTGCGCCAATCGCAAAAAATGGAAGCCGTCGGCCAATTGACCGGCGGTATCGCCCACGACTTCAACAATATGCTCACCGGTATCATCGGCAGCCTCGAGCTGCTGCGCAGGCGCGTGGCCCGGGGCAAATTGGATGACCTGGACAGCCTGATCGACCTGGGCGTCACCTCCGCCAACCGCGCCGCCGGCCTGACGCACCGCCTGCTGGCTTTTTCCCGTCGCCAGTCGCTGGACTCCAAGCCGGTCAATATCAACGAACTGGTCAGCTCGATGGGCGAGTTGCTGCAACGCAGCATCAATGAAAGCATCAAGCTGGACATGCGCCTGATCGATCAACTGTGGACCGCCGAAGTCGACCCCAACCAACTGGAAAGCGCCCTGCTCAACCTGGTGATCAACGCACGCGATGCGATGCCCAGTGGCGGCAGGCTCACGGTCGAAACCACCAACCGCCACCTGGACAGCGTGTTTACCGCCGCCTATGGCTCCTTGAGCCCTGGCGACTACGTGGAACTGAGCGTCAGCGACACCGGCTGCGGCATCCCGGAAAATATCATGGGCCGCGTCTTCGACCCCTTCTTCACCACCAAGCCCATTGGTCAGGGAACCGGGTTGGGTTTGTCGATGATCTATGGGTTCGCCCGTCAATCCCATGGTCATGTGACCATTTACAGCGAGGTCGACAAGGGCACCACCGTCAGCCTGTTCCTGCCACGCTATATGGGCGAGATCATCAACCCTGAAGCGCCCAACCCCACGCTGGCGCCGTTCGCCAACCGCGGTGAAACCGTATTGATTGTCGAGGATGACCCGGCGGTGCGTGTCCTGGTCAGTACCGTGTTGAAGGAACTGGGCTACGCCTATGTCGAGGCTGGCGATGCCCACAGCGCAGTGCCGATCATCGAGTCGGGCCAGCGCATCGATTTGATGATCAGCGATGTAGGGCTGCCTGGGATGAACGGCCGGCAACTGGCGGAAATCGGCCGGCAGCTGCGCCCGGGCCTCAAAGTGCTGTTCATCACCGGCTACGCCGAGCACGCCGCAGTGCGCGGTGGCTTCCTGGATCCCGGGATGCAGTTGATCACCAAGCCATTTACGTTTGATTTGTTGACGGCGAAAGTTCGGGAAATGATTAGAACATCATAATCCCCCAAGACAGTCAGTCCTTACGCATTAACGAAAGGACTGATCAGTTCTCAAGCAGCTTTAAACTTTACCGGACGATAGAAAAAAGGTATCTCCCGTCCGTTAGACGAACCCGATAAAGTCTTAGGCCCCACTTTATTGGTGCCGAGACCCAAATTAAACTGGAGCTGATTATAAATTTTCTGATTGATTTCTGCGACGGAGGCTTGTGGGTACATCACATTCAAATCACCCTTAAGTCTCTCAACCGTGTCAGGTATAACGTAAGCCCGAACAGGTCCCTGAAAGGCTTTAACATCGCGCTTTATCAATCTCCCAAATTGACTACCGAAAGAATTGGCAGAGCCGTTAGCCGAGTGACACATCAATAAGCGCACATTATTAAAGCTTTCCGGGTTTATGCCAGATGCCTTAAGAAGGGCTAAAAGCTCATCGGGCGAGTTGTGCTTGTTGTTGTAAAACATGCGCATGGGCTCATCGCTGAGTAACTGCTTAAAATTCGGGTTGACACCATGTGCACATACATTGAGCCTTTCAACGCCTTTATATTTGTCAACGTAAGTAAAAATCCCATCACCGAGCGACTTGAAGTCCTTAATGTCGCTTCCCAAACGCATTGCATTGTCCGTCGCCAGGCTTCTTTCCAGATGGTTGGGCTTTTTTATTCTCCTCACGACGCCGCCAGCATCGTCAGCGACACCGGCAGCGCCATCAAAATACCTTGCGGTCTCAGGCGTAAAGTTTTCAAGCGGTTTGCCATATCTTTTGTTCAGCGCAACGTCATAGGGCACCCATTTCCCCGTTGCCTCATCGAACTGAGCCGAGATTTTTGATGCCTGCGAACCGTTGGCGGGGGCATAGGTACCCACTGCGATATCGGGCTTGTTAGCCAACTTAAGTAAATTAATGTCGTCAGAGGATCCTCTCAGCTTTGCGAACCACTGCCTCCCGGTGGAAATCAGTTTTTTCCCTCCGTATGCAGTTGATCGAAACGCGCCTTCCAGACCGAGCCCGAAGTTCGAAGCCGTCAGCGATGCAGCGAACCGTTTTGGGAGTGCAGGCAAGCCTTTACCAGCTCGTATACCCTTAGCGGCACCGGCACCTTTGCCTAACCCTGCGGTTGTAGCGTACATCACGACGTCAAAAATAATGTCTGCAGCTGCGTCCTTGTAATTGCCATGCGCCAAATTCCATATGGCAGAACCTCCAGGAATAAAACCCAGTACCAGGTTGCGCATGAATGTCCGTTTCTCTTCCTCTTGATCAAACGTCGTTACTTCAGACAAGGAGGCCTTTACATCCTCCATTGCGTACATTGCGAGGATGTTTTTAGCAAGCAGCTTACCCAAATGCTGGCTACGGTCACTGGAGAAGGAGTTGGGCAGGTAGTCTGTTTTATCTTCACGACCTCGGCTGATGGCATGATCTTCAACAACGTCGAGTTTGCGAATCGTATTCTTTGTATATTTCTTCCCATACATACCTTGCGAAGATTCAACTTCCGGACCTTCAACCCCCTCATGGACAGCGCCTTGCCAGTCATCCCGTCTGCGTAATACTTTACGTTGAGGGTCAAACTCGTAGTAGCTCTTTACGCCGTTTCGTGTCGTTTCAATAATCAGTGACCTGTCGTCTTCAAATGACGAGAACCCATTGGAATAGTCTACTGATCCATGGGGAGTGGACACTTCCGTACGTGACGTCTGGCCTCTTTGATAGACAGTCAGTTCTCCCCACTCGATATTTTTTCGATCTTCCAAGGGTAAATCGCTTATCAGTTTGCGAGTCAACGTGCTCCACGCTTGCGACACGCTGTTTGCATAGTCGTCAAACAGCCCGCTGTGCTTTGTTATCGGGTCCGGTAATGTTGCAACTTTGGCGATGATGAGTTGACTGATTTTTGGATTGGGGGAATGCCATCCCACCTGCAGCCCTGCCTTTTTGGCCAGGTAAAGATCCAGCAATGAATAACTGCCTGTAGGGTCGCTTGTGACCACCGGGGTATGCTTGTAGCTGTCTGTGGTCACGACATGGCTGCGGATGCTCTTCTCTTCGAAAGGTATGCCGTCGCCGAAATGAGCCTTGAGTTCGGCCAGTGCTATAGAACGTTGTGTTGGAGGCGAGGCCGTTAATGCCGCAGCGCCACTCAATATTTGCTGTTCCTGTTGAGCAAATTCTTTCTGGGTGTTGGCCAGTTGCTCAGCCGAAACCTCACCTTGTAGCGCAACGGTGCCATTGGCCTTGCCCCATTGAACGAGCGCAGGCACTGCGGTGAGCGCCTGAATCTCTTGCTCGTGATCCGTCATGGGGTCAATAGCATCAAAGTCAACGAGCTCATCAAAGCTCGTACGTAAACTTGCCCCAGGGTTCGTTGCTTCAATCCGATCCACTGCGGCCTTGAGGCGGACCCAGTTAGCCGACATATAGGTGATGTCTGAAGGGGTGTCAGGCACACACAACTCGGGTGCGACACGGCTAAGTAAAAGCATTGCCGCCAGCGGCGCGGCTCTTTGATCAACTGTGTGTGTCTGCACCAAATGATCAATCAGACCTTGCTTGATGGTGGATAAAGGCTGGTGATGGAACTTGGGGTCAGCGAGATCGAACCCGGCGACATGGTTGGGTTTGGGATCCGTCAAACCTTTCACGTCCAAGGTGATCGCCAATGCCGTTAGAAGCACTTCCCGAGGCGTGGAGTTTTCAAATACCTCCCCCATTCGTTTTTTGAGTTCCTCGCCTAGTTGCTGGACCTGCGGGCTCTGGAGGATCGATTGCAAAGTAGCAATAGCGTCGCCTTCTTCAAGAACGGTACCGGGCAGCTGTTTTATAAGCGCGCCCACTACATCAGTAGTCCCGAGGCGAGCGTTGCTATCCAGGCATGGCAGCGGCGGCCGATTGTCAGCGATTATATGGAATAACTTAGCCCGATCCTCGACGGATATTGGCATTGGCCACGCCAGTGCACCGGCAAAATTTCCGTCCGCAGATGCAAGCAACGAAGGGGCTGCCAGAGCCTTCATCAGATTATTCAGTTCGTCGACGTTTTCAGGTACATGCCAGCCATTGGCACTGATCAGGCCTACCAGGCTGACGTCGGTGAGCTTGGAGTCTTGCTGGTAAGACGAGTCGGGATGCAAGGGCATCCGTGCTTCAAGATACGCGTTGAGGAGTTCAGGCCTGGACTGGGCAAACGCCTTGAGCTTCTGCAGCAGGGTGAATCTGTTAATGCTGTCGCCGAGCTGGATTTTTTGTTGCTCCAGTATTTCGGGCGATTGAGCCCCGACATCGACGTAAGTGTCAGGCCCCAACACATCAAAAGCCTGATTATGTTCAAGCTGCGTTGCCCGAGCCAAGGTCTCTTCAGTCCTGTAAGGCAGCAATACCTCACCATAGAACCGGGCCACCAAAAGCAACGGTGCCTGCCGTGCGCTAATTGGCGCGTCGAAGGAAAAATTTCCCACCCCCTTAGCGGCAGCCATGATCGGCCCGATAGCCTCACGCCAGCCTCGGCCTTGTTCCGCCCCCCGTAATTGGGTGCGCCTTCCGTTGATAGTGACCGTCAGCGTGTCTGTTAGATGATCGATGGTGAAGGCTTCGCGGGTGTCGATATTTTTCGACTTCGCCCACTCCAAAAAAACCGGACTGTGGGTTGCATTGAACAGTTGCTGCCACCACGCGCCAAACCTCGAGTCGTTGGGAATATCTTCAATAGATTCCTTCCCCGTTTTTGTCTGTGTTGCTTGCCGTATAGCGCTCGCATAAAGTGCCAATAAGCGCTTGTCGCCAGTGGCTTGGGTGATAACCTGAGGTTGCGGTACGGAAATTTCGACAGGGGGAGACTGCGAGGTCGTTAAATGATCGGGCGCGCGTTCGCTTGGAGAGATGCTGGTTAGAGACATGTACAAACTTCCTAAGTCAGATCAATAGAGTGGGCGATGAGCGCGGCTCGTCGCTGACCCGTTTATTGGTCTGGTACTGTCGAAAGATTCCACCTGCGTGTACGAAGAATACAATTTAAGAGTGTTAAGCCAACAGCCGCTGGATATGCAGTCGGCCGGCAGCTGCGCCCGGGGCTGAAAGTGCTGTTCATCACCGGCTACGCCGAGCACGCCGCAGTGTTACGAAACTCACTGTAACGTTTAATTTGCTGAGTGCTAACTAACATCTTAAGTTACAGGTCGGCTCAGAACTTAGGGATCCAAACTCAGCCTCTCGCCACAGAGTAAGTTGTCCTTCGTCCAGTTCAGGCGGTTCACTTATATGTCTCGAGAGTACCCATAATGATATCGAGCTCCAATCCGCTGTTTTCGATCCCTTCGAACCTTCGAAGCCTGACCGGCAGCGGGGCTGTTAATAGTGGACGCGTGAAACGTTCAGATGGATCAGCGTCGGTCATGCCTTCCTCGCCCAGGCGAGAGGCTGATAAACAACTGGCCGATATGTACCGCAAGCTGTTATTGAAAACGGTTGATGGCGAAAACACTATCGCCCCTTATCATCAGCGTATCAGTAGTCTTTCAGACATCCCTGGCGACTCCAACTATGGACTGTGGCGGGCCTTGACCACCCGGATTGTAGACAGTGGCAGCTTTCAGGACTGGGTAGCATTCAATGATATCGACATGTCTCGCGGCATCACGATTTCGCCCAAAGATAACTGCATTGTGGCCGTTGTTGACGGGAAAACCGTGCACTTTCCTAATGCCAACTTTCCCGCGTTTCCTCTTCTCATCAAGGCCGCTAAAGCATTCGGCCAAACTTCCGATATCCCTTATTACCGCCATACGGTCTATGCTCGGGACATCGCACAATTTTACGGGAAGAACACGCCTGACCAGGCACCGCAAAGCACGCTTAAAGACCGAATTCGGGCGAGCGCAGCCGAGCTGGAGGACGGCACCGCCTTCAGCGATTTCGACCCTGGCAATTTACACTCTGACGCGGAACTGCTGCTGCACGACCGCGCGGTGGACGAAATCAATGACAGAAACGCACTCATCTGGCGCTTGAAAGTACTTGCCAAGGGCGACCCGCAGTCACTGAGTGAGCGCCTGGAAAATACCACCTTCGGCCTGCCTTCAACCGGTGAGCCCGACTCAATAGACACCCAAGACAGGATCAGCGTTGGCCAATATATAAGGGACCAACACTGGATGTTGCCCACCACGGCCGAAGAACTGAATGCTTTAGTCACCGCACTGGAAACCCCCACACCAGGTGCTCCCCCGTACGGGAATCTCGGCGGCGCCACTAACTGGCCGGTTTCACTGTCAGATACCGATATAAATTGGCTCTATCGCATTACCGCGCGCCAAACAGGCGAAGCAAACCCCTTCGTTCTGGTGGGCTATCTGTTCGGCAATCAGCCCGCGAAAGGCCAGCCGTCACGCAATCCGCGACAAACTATCGAACAGATGCTTGAATCACCCAAAGCACAGGACCTGGGTAAGGCCTTACAGGAAAACCTGCGTGGCGTGTCGACGGCCACAAGCGCTGGCGATTACGTGCTGGCGGCTATCCATGAAGCCTTTGAACCCCGAGAATCTCAACCCTTAAGCAGAACGAAGGTAGCTGGTTTTGAACTGGCCCAGCCGGGTCACTCAGGCCTCACCGCCTCGGCGGTGGTGAAGCGGATGGCAGACCATCTCGTGGCGTCAAGCCACGGAAAAGGTCGCTCGTATGCCAATGATGAGTTGGCCCTCGCGACTGCCCACTTGCTGCTGGCAAAACGTGCGCCGCAGTATCTGGTCAAGGATATTCCTGCGACAGTGACGTATGGCTCGCAGGCGTGGCTGACGTTCAGCACCGCCGTCGCGAAAATTGAAGCGCAAACGCCGGGCGCCACCGCCACCATGAAGTACGTAGACATCCTGCGTCAGGGGGACATCGCCCCGCTCACCCCGGAGCAACAGCAGGTCGAGCGGAACGCCAAGATGAATGCGCTCATGGACTGGGGCGTCGCCAACAAACTGATTCCCCTCAGCCCCTCGGACGATTACACCGCAGATCAAATGAAGTCGGTACTGGCGGCGTTTCAGAAACAGATGACTGAACTCCTTCACGTTGTCGAGACTGGCAACACCCCGCTCCCCCTTCGAAAAAACGTCGCAGCAGAGCAACTTTACGAAGCGCTCGGTTTCAACCAGGTTGAGAATCACCCCGACCTGAACGCGCTCATGAGCAAAGTTGGAATCCCCGGTGCCAGCACAGAGCAATACCGTAAAGAGCATGGAGACAAAGCGGCTTTTTATGATTTCATTAATACTAGGTTTATAGTGCTCGACCTCCCTCATAAAGACTTTCCTGGCCCTTACTCCCTGTTGGACCTGCATGCATCGAATCGCCTGTTCAATCCGCCTTCGGTCAGAAACGGGAGGACAGTACAAAATACATACGAAAACAAATGGAAGGTACTAAATAGATATTCCATTGAATTCCCTGAAATATTCAACAAATCATCTGGGTTTCCCGAGGTTGCCAAAGCGTATCAGGAGGAACTTGAACAACATATTGACAGCCTAGTGTCCAGCACGAAAACAACCGTTAAATATCTGATTTCGCGCCTGCCGGCGGATGATCTTGAATTTATAAATAATGGGAAACTTACATTTTTTTGTGAACAGCTTATCTACGACCCGGTTCCCGGGAGCAACCACGTTTATCGAGCGCAGCCCGTTGACAATAAACCGGTGGTCGTACGCAGCCAGGTTGGCTCGGACGTCAGGTTTTATGAAATCAATCCACAAAAAGGTCATGTTGCAAGGCGAATGGACCTTGAGAAAAAATTCATATTAGGCCATCGCCAGAGCAAAGCAGTTGTTGCAGGAAACGGCACTGACGCTATAACTGTACAGAGCTATGCAAAACTACCAAGTGCACTTAAATATACCTATGAACTGGGCAAGCTCGGCGCAGGTTCTACGCCTGGCATCCATGACACTTACAACAGCCGGCGCGTTGCCAACATTGCTGATTTTGTGACCAATCATGTGTATTCTGGCGTCACGGAAAAATTAAGAGAGTTCTCCAAGGGCGCTACTACGTTTGATACGGAAGTGCCGGGCTACGCGAAATTTCGAAACTTTCTTCTTAACTTTGTTCCTCTGTATTCAGCCATCAAAAACTTTTCGAGCGGTAACTTCGCAGAGGGTATAGGTGATCTGGCCCTTGATATTCTTGGCTTTGTAACCGCAGGTGCCAGTGTCGTCGCAAAAGCGCTGAAAGGTCTGGCCGTCGGTTCCAAAGTATTGTTTTTGACTAAAATCATAGGGCGAGCGGCCATTAGTTTGCTCAATCCCTTGGACGGTATTGCTCAACTCATCCAGGGTTTAGGCCGCGGAATTCATAAAATTGGCAGTACGGGTAAAAAGTACATTCAAAAATTGCACGGCTCCGTCAAACGCTATGATTTGATCGCCGCGGCTAAAAAGTTTGATGCCTGCGCCGTAGGAACATTCAAGCATGAAGGCAAAATCATCAAAGGCCCGGCGGTTCTTACCGGCGGGGTCTGGCACGCCTATGATCCCGTCTTGCGCCAACCCTTTGGTTCAGCGCTCACAGACTTTATTCCTTCCATCGACAACCCATTGGGTGACTGGGCCGTTGGCGCACGGCTGCTTGATCCGAAGACACAAGCCATCAAGGACAATTGGGAAAAGGTCGTCAAAGGCTATAAATTTGGCGATAAGAAAGCTGAGTTTGAAGCCGCTTATTACGCTACGGATTTACCGGAAGGTGTCAGCAACAACATCAAAAAAATGACCCCGCTGGAGTTGATGAAGCAGGCGCAAAAAAAAGACGTGACCGCCAGCACTGTAGGCGCGCTTGTCAGGCAATACGATAACCTGGCCTTCAAGCACGGTCACAAAGGAGCCGCCAGATTCATCGACAACATTGACCCGGAATTTGGTGTGGTGTTTCCCATGCCGCAAGCCAGCTACCTCAGTTCAACAGCACAGTTTTCCGACGGCCAGTGTGCCGCCCTGGCGCGCACGTTTGCCACCGCCATAGAGGAAGGAAAAGACACCGTATTCATTAACAACCTATACAAAGCCTCTGCACGGGCTGAGACGGCTGCGTCCAGAGATTTCATGCAATCAATCAAAAATCTTCAGACCCAGGTAGGTCCCAAAGCTGCCTTTCATGCTCAGAAAGTTCCGCGACTGGTTACCTATCAGGAGATGTGCCGGGAGCTGTCTAATTCAGACGTTACTAAATCCCTAATGATCGACACTCCCGGCCATGCAATGGCGGCAGGTGTTATCGTGAACGGTGCCGATAAGAAGTTTTACTTCTACGACCCAAATGTCGGTGTCGCCTATTTCAAAACATCGGAGGCCATGGAAGCCGGGCTAACCAAGCTCTTTAATGACAAGCGTCTTCCCACGCCCTATAGATCGCACGGTGCAGACACCAAACGTCTGGAATTCAAAATATTTGATCATGACGATCAATGGAAAACGCTCAACAGCATTGACGAAGCGAAGTTTAAAAAAACCTATCAATTGCCGCTTAATGAGCATGCGTCCTCCAGCCTGTCTCATGAACAACTGAAAAGTAACTGGGAAACCCTGCACAAGGCGCTGGGCGATCAAGATTTAATTTGCTACGAGGCCTCGATGCGCGTCGGGCAGGCGGAAAAAAATTTACCGTCCAAGGTATACGACGCGGTGGTGGCGGCTACCAATCGTAACGGCGGTACCAACTACTCTCCTCGCTATCTGGCGTTAATGGGTGTCGAGCCGGGCAGCCTCAAAACCAAGTTCAATCCGGATGACATCACAGAGTCAGGGCTGCTCAATTTCAAGCACGCGACGCCAGACGGGGAGTTTGGTCACACCGTCTATATCCAGAAAGCCGAAAACAACGAGTTGTACCTGTTCAACCTCAATAGCCCTGACCTTGATGTTGCCATGATCAGAAATGGCAACCCGCCCGTGACTAGCGCAGGGATGACCGTCTACTCTCTGGGGAATGGTAAACACAAAGGTTTGCAAAACTTCCTTGATGGGCTCGACGCCAAACCGGGCTGGCAATTTGCATACACACCTGCCAGCACACTGACAGCCAATGTCGAAAAGCTCTAATTGAAACACGCGGCGCTTTGAGGGTGCGCCGCCTCACATTATGCCAACAACCGCTGGATATGCTCTTGCAGCGTATCCAGGTCGAACGGCTTGGCCAGGATCGGTGCATTGCGCGTAATGGGGCTGTTGCAGTCGAGGATTTCCTGCGGGTACCCGCTGATAAAGATCACTTTCAATTCCGGCCGCAGCTTCATCGCCGGCTCGGCGATCTGCACACCGGAGATGCCGCCCGGCAGGCGATAGTCGGTGACCATCAGGTCCAGGTGCGGCTTGGTCGCGAGGATCTCGAAGGCCTGCTCGCCATCAATCGCTTTCAATACGCGATAGCCCAGGCCGGCCAGGTACTCGCCCAGCACAAACATAATGGATTCGTCGTCCTCGACGATCAGAACGACATCTTGCGCATCTTCACTCATGGGAAGCCTTTGTCCGGTCAATTGCTGCAATTACGACCCTGGGGTCACGCAGAGGTTGCGTCGAGGTGACGATTGATTTCATGCCGACGCTTGGAGCGGCAAACACACGCGGAACAAGGCGCCCTCGCCTATGCGGCTCTCGACTTCGATGGTACCGCCATGGGCCGTGACGATCTGCTCGGAAATAAACAACCCCAGGCCCAGACCGGCGGCCACCTGACTGGCGGAGACGCGTTCGAACTGCTGGAAAATCCGCTTCTGGTTTTCCTCGCTGATCCCAATTCCGTGGTCGCGCACTTCCACCCGGGCTTCGCTGTGCTCGCTGTATACGCGCACCTCCACCGGGCTCTTGGCCCCGTAGCGCAAGGCGTTGGTCAGCAAGTTGGTGATCACCTGCTCGATACGGAACTCATCCCAATGGCCTTCCACGGGGCCTTCGATAGCCAGTTGCATGGAAGACTCGGCGGCCGCCACCTGAGGCGCGAAGTTCTCCACCAGGTTGCTCACCAATTGCGCCAGGTCGAAACGCGCCGGGCGTATCGATAATTTGCCGGTGCGGATGCGCGACACGTCGAGCATGTCTTCGATCAAGCGGATCAGGCTCTGGATCTGGCGTTCATCGCGGTCGACCATGGCGCGCATCTTGTCCAGAGTGAACGCCGCGGCGTTGTCCCGCGCCAGGTGCATCTTGCGCAGTTGGGTCTCGAGAATCAGCCCGTTGAGGGGCGTGCGCACTTCGTGGGCAACGATCGACATGAAGTCATCGCGCATGCGCACCGCCTGCTCCAGCTCGGCCTGGGTGGACTGCAGGCGCGTGAGCAGCAACTCCTGCTCGCGACGGCTGCGCTCGAGGGCTTCGACCTGTTGCTTCATGGCTTTGCTCTGGCGATACAGGTCGACGAAGATGTTGACCTTGCTCTTGACCGCATGGATATCCAGCGGTTTGTGCAGGAAGTCCACGGCGCCGCTTTCATAGCCCTTGAAGGCGTAGTTGAGTTCACGCCCGGCGGCGCTGACGAACACGATCGGGATGTTCTTGGTCTTTTCGGTGCCGCGCATCAGCTCGGCCAGTTCGAAACCATTCATGCCGGGCATCTGCACGTCCAGAATCGCCATGGCGAACTCGTGTTCCAGCAACAGGGACAAGGCCTCGTCGGCGCTCAAGGCCTTGAATACCTGGCGGTCCTCGCGCTTGATCAGCGCTTCGAGGGCCAGCAGGTTTTCCGGCAGGTCGTCAACGATCAGCAGTTTGGCCTGGATAGGACTTAACATGGGGAATATTCCAGGGAAGCCAATAATGAGCCAATGCGGCTCAACGTAAGAATATGGTCGGGTGTGTGCAGCGCCAGGGCTGCCAGAGGCATGACCGCGACCCGTGCTTCAGTGGGCTCTTGCACCACCGTGGTTCCACCCTGGCGCTTGACCTGGGCCAGGCCCCGCGCGCCGTCCTGGTTGGCGCCGGTCAACAGCACCGCCAGCAAACCCGCGCCATAGGCGTCCGCCGCGGATTCGAACAGATAGTCGATGGACGGCCGCGAGTGGTGCACGCGGTCTTCCTGGCTCAACGAGAGGCTGCGGTCGTGCTCTACCGACAGGTGGTAGCTGGGCCCGGCAAAATACAGGGTGCCAGGCTTGATCGACTCTTTGTCACGGGCTTCCACCACGGGCAGCGCAAGGCGTCGGGCAAACACCTCGGCCAACTGGCTGCGGCGCTCGTCCGGCAAATGCAGCACGGCAATGATCGGCAGGCCGAAGCCCTTGGGTAACCCACCGAAAACACTCAGCAACGCCTCGACACCGCCGGCGGAAGCGCCGACGACGATGGCTTCTATCCCGCGAATGGGGCTGGATGCAGCGTCGTTCATGATTTTCGGTAGATCCGTTCCTGTTTGACCAAAGGCTCGAATTGTTTGCTGTAGGCGGAAAAATCCAGGGTTTCCTTGCTGCCCAGCACCAGGAAGCCGCGATGGCACAGCGACTCATGAAACAATCCAAACGCGCGATCCTGCAATTTTTTATTGAAGTAAATCAATACATTACGACATGAAATTAATTGAGTTTCTGAGAACACACTGTCCGTCGCCAGGCTGTGGTCGGCAAAGGTGACATTCTCGCGCAGCGTCTTGTCGAAAATGGCGTAATCGTAGGCTGCGGTGTAGTAGTCGGCAAATGACCGCTGCCCGCCGGCCTGCTGATAGTTGGCAGTGTAGGCCCGCACGTTCTCCAGGGAGAAGATGCCCTGCTTGGCCTTGTCCAGCGACGCCGGGTTGATATCGGTGGCGTAGATGATCGTGCGCTCCAGCAAACCTTCCTCGCGCAGCAGGATGGCCATGGAGTACACCTCCTCCCCCGTGCTGCACCCGGCGATCCAGATCTTGATCGACGGGTAGGTCTTGAGCAGCGGCACCACTTCCCGGCGGATCGCCAGGAAGTGCGACGGATCGCGGAACATTTCGCTCACCGGGATCGTCAGGAACTGCAGCAACTGCATGAACGCCGCCGGGTCGTGCAGGACGCGCTCCTGCAAAGCGGAAATGGTCGCGCAGTCAAACTGGCGCAGGGCGTGGGCCACGCGGCGCTTCACCGACGCCCCGGAATAATCCCGAAAGTCGTAGCTGTACTTGAGGTAAATCGCCTCGATCAAGAGACGCAGCTCAATGTCGCCGCTTTTTTCCAAGAAACTTTTTTCCAAGAAGCGTTGCTCCACTTAAATGCGTTCCATCTTGGGTAGCCATACGCGAATCAATGAAAACAGACGATCCAAGTCAATCGGCTTGGCCAGGTAATCGTTGGAACCGGCCGCGAGGCAGCGTTCCTGATCGTCCTTCATGGCCTTGGCCGTCACGGCGATGATCGGCAGTTTCTTCCAGCGCGGGTCCTGGCGGATCAAGGCCGTGGCCTCGTAGCCATCCATCTCCGGCATCATCACGTCCATCAGCACCAGGTCGATATCCTCGACTTCATTGAGTTTGTCGATGGCCTCACGCCCGTTACGCCCGATCACCACCACCGCGCCTTTGTGCTCCAGGGCACTGGTCAGGGCAAAGATGTTGCGCACGTCGTCGTCCACCAGCAGGATTTTGCGGCCCTCGAACACCTTGTCACGGCTGCGCGCGGTCTTGAGCATCTTCTGGCGATCATGGGACAGCTGGGATTCGACTTTGTGCAGAAAGAGTGTGACCTCGTCCAGCAAGCGCTCCGGCGAGCGGGCGCCCTTGATGATGATCGAGCGCGAATACTTGCGCAGCTCGTTCTCTTCATCGCGGGTCAGGTTACGCCCGGTGTAGACGATAACCGGCGGGAACGAGCAGATGTCCTCGGTGGCCATGCGCTTGAGCAGCTCGTTACCGAGCATGTCCGGCAGCTTGAGGTCGATGATCATGCAGTCGTAGACGTGGGTGCGCAGCAGGTCCAGAGCAGCCTGGGCGTACCCGACATCGGTGATTTCGATATCGTCGTCACCGATCAGACGGGCAATGCTGTCACGTTGCAGGTCGTCGTCTTCCACCAGCAGCACGCGCTTGACCTTCTGGGTGAGCTTGGCTTCCAGGCGGGCGAACACGTCCTTGAGTTCTTCGCGGGTGGTCGGTTTGACCGCATACCCAATGGCGCCCATGTGCATGGCGGCTTCGACGCGGTCTTCCACGGAAATCACATGCACCGGGATGTGCCGGGTATTGGGGTGTTCTTTCAGGCGTTGCAGCACCGTCAGCCCGGAATGGTCCGGCAGGCGCATGTCCAGCAGGATCGCGTCGGGAATATATTCCTCGGCCAGGCTGTAGCCTTCGTCCGCGCCATGGGCCACCAGGCAGTTGTAGCCCAGTTCGTGGGCCAGGTCGAAGAGGATACGGGCGAAGTTCGGCTCGTCTTCCACCACCAGAATGCAGCGGGTGGTGAACGGGGCCTTGTCGCGATCATCGGCGAAACGCGGGATTTGCTTGATTTCGACCACCGGCAGCGGCGCCGCCTTGATCGGCGCGGGCGCGGGCGCTACCACCACTTGGCGCGGCTGCTCGACCGGCGCGGCGTCTTCTTCGCGCTCGACATACTGCTCCGGCAGGACCAGCGTGAACACGCTGCCCTTGCCGGGTTCGCTGGTGACGCTGATGTATCCGCCGAGCAAGGTGGCCAGGTCGCGCGAGATCGACAGGCCCAGGCCGGTGCCGCCGTAACGGCGGTTGGTGGTGCCGTCGGCCTGGCGGAAGGCCTCGAAGATGCTTTCCTGCTGGTCCGGCGCAATGCCGATGCCGGAATCGCGCACGGTGAAGGCAATGCCCTCCCCCGGTGCGCGCGACACCGACAGGCTGACCTCGCCCTGTTCGGTGAACTTGATCGCGTTGGACAACAGGTTCTTGAGGATCTGCTCCAGGCGCTGGCGATCAGTAAACAGCATGCCCGGTGCGTCTTCCTGCACCTCGACCTGGAAGGCCAGCTTGCGATCGGCCGCCAGCGGTTCGAACATGCCGCGCAGGCCGTCGACCAGTCGCGCCACGCTGGAATTTTCCGGACGCACCTCGAGCTTGCCGGCTTCTACCTTGGAAATATCCAGGATGTCATTGATCAGGTTGAGCAGATCGTTGCCGGCCGAATAGATCGACTCGGCAAACTTGACCTGTTCGGCGCTAAGGTTTTCCTGGGGGTTCTCGGCCAGCAACTTGGCCAGGATCAGCGAACTGTTAAGCGGCGTGCGCAGCTCGTGGGACATGTTGGCGAGGAATTCGGACTTGTACTTGCTGGAGCGCTGCAATTCGTCGGCGCGGTCTTCCAGTTCCAGCTGCACGCGGTTGAGTTCGATGTTCTTGCGGTCCATGGCGTCGCGCTGCTCGGCCAGGGTTTCGGTCTGCTCCGCCAGTTGCTCGTTGGTCTGCTCCAGCTCGGCCTGTTGGGTTTCCAGGTGGGCTTGGGATTCCTTGAGGATGCGCGACTGTTCTTCCAGCTCTTCGTTGGCCGTCTTGAGCTCTTCCTGTTGCACTTGCAGCTCTTCGTTGAGCTGCTGGGTCTCGGCGAGCACCTCCTGCAGGCGCTGGCGATAGCGCGCGGCTTCGATGGAGGTGCCGATGTTGCCGGCGATCAGCTCCAACAGCTCTTCATCACGTTCCTCAAGCGGGCGCAGGAAACCCAGTTCGATCACGCCATTGACGCGGTCATCATCCGTGGTGGGCACGACCAGCACACTGCGGGTATGCCCTTCACCCAGGCCGGAGCTGACCTTGAAGTAGTCCACCGGCACATCATCAAGGCGAATCAGGCGATCCAGCTGGGCCGACTGGCCGATGATGCCTTCGTCGCTGTAGATCGCCTGCTCCCGCTGTTCCTGCTCGCGCGAGAAACCATAGGTGGCCACGCGTCGCAGGCCGCCGTGTTCTTCACGCACATACAGCGCGGCCACGGCCGAGCCCATGTACTGGGCAAAGAATTGCAGGATATTGCGCCCGAGCATGTTCAAGGTGAGCTGGCCGAGCACCTGTTCGGCCAGTTCAGTCTGGCCGTTGCGCAGCCAGGCTTGCTGTTCCAGGCGTCGAGCGATCTTCTTTTGTGACGCGAGGTTTGCGCTGTAACTATCTGAAAGAGCTACCAAATTCTTTCGACCGATATACGCCAGCAAGCCGCTCAGGCCGAGCACAAACACCAGGTACAGGGTGACGCTGATCACGGTGGTGCGGGTGACTTCGGCATTGCGCGTGATGCGGAACTGCTGCTCCATCGCCACCGCATCGTCGTATTCCTTGCGGATCTCGTCAGTCAGGCGCTTGCCGCGGCCGTTCTTGACCGCACCGCGGTAGTCGCCGCTGTTGCGTTGCAGATCAATCATCGACTGGGCGTATTTGTTCCACTCCCCCTGCAAGGCTTCCAGGCGCTTGAGGCGATCCACCTGCTGGGGGTTGTCCGCCACCAGCTCCTGCAGGTTGCGCAGGTCGGCAATGATGCGCGGCTTGGCCACCTCGTAAGGGTCGAGGAAATGCTCATCACCGGTGATCAGGAACCCGCGCATGCCGGTTTCCAGGTCGACGGTCAGCTTCGACGTCTCATTGAGGTTATTGATCACCCGGTCTGTGTGCTCGACCCATTGGATCACCGACAACAAATAGCTGATCAGGCAGACGAAAAACACCGCACTGAGCACGCCCACACCCAGGGGCAGCGCAACGTTTCGGCTCAGCAGGGTACGAAAGCTCTTTTCATCGACGGACGACGCGGGAGTCATGGGCATGCCTTGGCCAAAGGTGGAAAAACCGGAAGTTTGCCCCAAAGTGGCAGGCAAGACCATTTTTCCAGGATGGTTTTGTACAGATTCCTACGAAAGAACCCGCTATTCTCTCTGGTCTTCTGTATCGCATTGTTTTTACGGCCGGCGGGAACTTGTCATGAGTGCGCGCTTACTCAAGGAAGAGGCCTGTCAGAACGGCCGCGTGTAAACCTCGCCTTTTTTGGGAAACCCATATTATGTCCGCAGTCACCTCCACCATCCTTGTCGTCGAAGACGATGCCATCGTGCGCATGCTGATCGTCGATGTTCTGGAGGAGTTGGAATTCAGCGTACTGGAAGCCGCCGATGCCGCAGAAGCGCTGGCGCAAGTGCAAAAAACCGAGCAGGTCATTGACCTGATGATGACCGACGTCGGCCTGCCGGACATGGACGGCAAGCAACTGGCAACCCTGGTGCGCGAGCTGCGCCCTGCCCTGCCGATCCTGTTCGCCAGCGGCTATGCCGAAAACATCGAGGTGCCGGCCGGCATGCAGGTGATCGCCAAGCCGTTTTCCATCGATCAGTTGCGTGACAAGGTCAAGTCCATGCTGCCTTGACGCAAGCGTCGCTCGAATGCCGCCTGCCTGGGCGGCATTTTTATGTCAGGTGCGTAGAGATTTACGTGACCTGCGGCGCGGAAAACCGGAAACTCTGCGCTTTATCGCCCGCCCCATCAAAGCACTCTTGGAAGGACGCAACATCATGATTGGAAAACCGACGCGCCTGCTGTTGGCGAGCCTCTCGATACTCGTCAGCACCGGCGCCTGGGCCGACTTCACCGCGACGCCGAGTGAAGCGCGGGCCATTGCCAAGGAAGCCTACCTGTATGGCTTTCCGGTGGTGGAGATGTACAAGACGCTCTACACACAGGCCGTCGACAAGGGCGGTGCCAACTTCAAGGCGCCGTTGAACCATATCGGCCATGGCGCGCAGGCGCTGACGCCGAAGGACACGGCCGGCGCAACGCCCAATCCGGACACGTCGCTCTCCTTCGTCTGGATGGACCTGCGCACCGAGCCCCTGGTGCTGACGCTGCCCAAGATAGAAGACAACCGTTATGACTCGGTGCAGTTGATCGACCTCTACACACATAACATCGCGTACCTGGGCACCCGCAGCACCGGCAACAACGGCGGCCACTACATGATCGCCGGCCCAGACTGGAAAGGTCAGCAGCCCGTGGACGTGGACCGGGTGATCTACAGCGAAAGCAATATCGCCTACGCCCTGTATCGCACCCAGGTGTTTGATGAAAAGGACCTGAACAAGGTCAAGCAGATCCAGAACGGCTACACCGTGCAGCCGCTGAGCCGCTACGTGAAGCAGGCGCCACCGGCCAGGGCCGCCCGCATCGAATGGCCCAAGCCCACGGCGACCATGAGCGACAGCCCGCAACTGTTCCGCTACCTGAACTTCATGCTCGCCTTCGCGGCGCCCCAGGACAGCGAAAAAGAGCTGCTGGCACGGTTCGCCAGGATCGGCATCGCGCCGGGGGCCCCGTTCAAGGTCAACCAACTGAGCGCCGAACAGCGCAAAGCGCTGGAAGATGGCATCGCCGACGGCCAGGCAGCGTTTGCCGCGTTCAAAAAGGAGCGGATTGACACGCGTCAAGTGTCCAGCGGCGAGCTGTATGGCAGCCGCGACCGCCTGAAAAACAACTACCTGTACCGTTATGCCGGGGTCAGCCTGGGTCTGTTCGGCGGTTCCAGCGACGAGTTTGCGTCCTTTACCTATGTTGACGACAGCGAGGGCAAACCTGCCAACGGCGCGCGTCATAGCTACACCGTGCATTTCGCCAAGGACCAATTGCCCCCGGCGGATGCGTTCTGGTCCCTGACCCTGTACGACGCCAAGACCCACCAACTGGTGCCCAACCACAAGAAACGCTACCAGATCAATTCGCGCATGCTGCCGGACCTCAAGTGGGACGCCGACGGCGGCCTGACCCTGGCGCTGCAGCATCACGAACCGCCGAAGGCAGAACAGAGCAACTGGCTGCCGGCGCCGCCCGCACCCTTCTACGCGGTACTGCGCCTGTACCTGCCTGAGCCGCAAGTAAACAGTGGCCAGTGGAAGCTGCCGCCGTTGACGCCGCTCAAGTAGCGCCACCTGGCCGGCGGTTGCCACAGCCCGCCGGCCAGACTTGCGTTTAGAGTTCAGCGTTTTTTCAGTTTCAGGTAGGACTGGTGCAAGTCCGCCGCCCAGCCATCGACAACCCCTTTCACATCGTCGGCCCGCATCACTTGCGAGTCGTTGGCCAACGGCTTGCCGGTGCCTTTGCGCACCACTTGGGCCAGCACTTTGCCGCTGGCGCCATCGAGGAACTGCGCCTCGGTGCCCAACGTGGTTTCCTGGTCGCGAATGCCTGTACCGGTACTGACCGCCGCCGCCACCAGTGCCACGGGAACAAACTCATAGGGCTTGAGCCCTTCGGTCTTGCTGCTGACTGCGGTGATTGCCGCGCGCACCACGATCACGCCTGGCCCGGGCCCGTCAGCCAGAGGCAGCGACTTGGCCAGTTCGCGCTTGAGCGCGCGGTTGAAGTCATCGTTGATACCACGCAGGGTGCTGTCCGGAATCTTTGCAGTGGCCTGGGGCTTGGGGTAGAACTGCGTCGGTTCGACGTACACCGCGCTGTAGCGGCTCAGGTCGAGCTTGGGATCGACCCAGCGCATCACTTCGGCGCCGGACGGCGACTTGGCTTGCTTGAGTTGACTGTAGTCGGAGAGAAACCCCGAGTATTCATCCGGTTGCGTCACCTTGCTGGCGCAGCCCGCCAGCCCAAGCGAGGCGACGCACAGCACGGTCATCATTTGCCCAAGTCTCATCTTCGAACTCCCTGGCGGTCGGCGTTGGAACGTTGAGCTGTAGGTATAGCCAATTCCTGAAAAATAGCTCTGTTTCCTACGCCGGCTCGACAGGTAGGCGCAAACCTCAGGCGCGTTCGCGCGGAATCAGGCTCTGCAACTGCGAGGCCAGGAAGTTGGCGTCGAAGCCAAAGGTGTCCGGGTCTTTCAGGCCGTTGGTCTTCTTCCACAGCCAATCGTTTTTATCCGCGGGCAGCACCAGTGAAACGCTGCCGTGGCGTGCCGCGGTCAAGCCCATGACAGACACAGAGATCAAGCCGCCGGCGCCCATCACGTCCGGCACGAACTCCACGGATTTTCCGGTGATCTGCACGGTGAGTTTCTCGGTCTTGAACGGCGACGTCTCCACCGGCACGCTCGGGCCGCTGGCCACGTAGGCTTCACGATGAACGTCCAGCAGCCCCACGGTCTTCACCGGCGCCAGCCACAGCTCGATCTGCCCGAACAGCTCGCCGAGCTTTTGTGCCCAGCGGGCCGACTGCAGGTCGAATTGCTGCTTTTTGTGCGCTTCGCTATCGGCGTAATGACGAAGCATCTCGCCCAGTTGCTGTACATCGTCCATTGCGGATTCCTTGGGTGAGCCAGAGTGCAAAGCCCGATCATGGCAGATGCGGCGGCTCAGCGTACGGCTTAAAACCTGGGCCAGCCAGGCATGACAAACTGCACCGGTCATTTGGCGGTCAACTGCGTATGACGAATCCGCCGCCGATGGGTAAGGTGAAGCGACTTTCCTTGTCAGGAGCATCGCATGCGCACCATTGGTCTTATTGGCGGCATGAGCTGGGAGTCCAGCGCCGAGTACTACCGCATCATCAACCAATGCGTGCGCGACAGGCTTGGCCCGCTGCGCTCGGCGCAACTGTTGATGTACAGCGTGGATTTCGGCCCGGTAGAACAGGCTCAACATGCCGGTCGCTGGGATGACGCCGCGCTGATCCTGGAAGCGGCCGCGCGTCGCCTGCAGGCCGGTGGTGCCGAGTGTGTGGTGCTGTGTACCAACACCATGCATCTGGTTGCGCCGCGTATCGAAGCGGCGGTGTCGATTCCGTTTCTGCATATTGCCGATGCCGCCGGCGCGGCTGCGGTGCAGGCCGGCACGCTCACGGTCGGCCTGCTCGGCACTGCGTTCACCATGGAGCAGGATTTTCTCAAAGCGCGCTTGGCAGCACAGGGCCTGACCGTGCTGGTACCCGAAGTACAGGAGCGCCAGGCCGTGCACCGGATCATTTATGAGGAGTTGTGTGTCGGGGTGATCAGCGATGCCTCACGCAAGGTATACCAGGGGGTGATCCAATCCCTGGCCGCGCGCGGCGCCCAGGCGATCATCCTCGGCTGCACGGAAATCAGCCTGCTGATCAAACCCGAACACAGCGACCTGCCGCTGCTCGACACCACCGAGCTGCATGCGCAGGCTGCGGTGGCGTTTGCCTTGCAGGACTAAGCCGACGTGCGCAGGCGCGCCATGCTCACGGTGTCGACAAACCGGCCGTCACGCACGGCGTAATCGCGCAGCACGCCCTCGACCTCAAAACCGAACTTGTGGTACAGCGCCTGCGCCGCCTGGTTGTCGGCGTACACCGTGAGTTCCACCCGGTGCAGGTTCATCCAGTTGTCGGCCACGTCCAGCGCGGCCGTCAACAGACGCGAGCCGATCCCCCTGCCCTGCCACGCCGTCGCCACACCCATGCCGAACGAACCGACATGGGCCTGGCGCACGCGCAGGTACTGTTCCAGGCCAAGCTGGCCGACCACTTCACCGCCGTGCACAGCCACCAGTTGCAGCCGTCGCTCGTTGTCCATCACCAGGCGTTTGCGCCACACCTCAATGGATTGGAAAGGCATCTGCAGCACCTGACGGCACACGGCCGGCTCGTTATAGAGCGCGGCGACGCCTTCGAGGTGGGCTTCGGTGAAGCGCTGGATGACGATAGCGGGTTCTGGCGGGTGCATTGTGTTTCGTCCTTTGAAAAACAAGTGGCCGGGCAGTTTCGCGGGTTTTACAGGCAACCTTCAAGTCCTTAGCTGGCCACGGACGCGCGCAGCGCGTCTTTCAAGACGCAGTGCATGGAGCTCGGCTTGCTGCTTAAGCGCCTGACAGTACTCGGGAAGGCAATGCTGAGCATCGGGTGTATCCACTTCATCAGCCAAGCGCCGAGCAGTTGCAGCGGATATAGGGGTACCGCGCGGCTTCAACCGGCCCTTGATAACAGCAGCCCTGTCGTTGACCAACGTAGGATGGTTGAGTTTAAGAACGTCGATAGTAATGATGGCTTCAGGCGTCAGACCTTCTACATAGCCATCGCTGGAATATCTGAAGTGGCGCTCGATATTGACTGCCAGGGGCGAAACAAAAGGCTTTCGGGCCGAGTCGTAGTCATCTTTTTGCACGGCGCCATAAGCGCAAGCAATGCCGGTTTGGCTGGATGGGTAACACGCCACCAAGTTGGCGTAGGCAATGCTCTGGGCCTTGTAATGCTTTTGTGGGAGTACATGCTCAATGTGGCAACTGAATTGTGTGCCCTGCCCCCTTGCCTGGCATTCGGCGACTGTCGGTAAGCGCCTTAATGTATAAGCACATAGATGAAATTGCTCTTTCAGAAGAGACTGACGCACCGGCTCACTCGGAAAGCTGCTGCCCTTACCGTAAAAAAGATTGTGCTGCGTCTCGCGGTTTTCCCTTCGCCATTCAATCAGCGCCCTTGGTTCGGCCCCCTTTTTGATAGACCTCACGCTCCGCCCTCTTCCAGCGACCTTAGAGAGTCTATATTTGCTTGGGCTTCAAGCACGTCAGGGATTCTTCCAACCTGTTCACGCAAATGTGCAAGTTCAGCTTGGGCAGACTCAAGATTGTCAGCGTCAAGGTCGCCATGGATTTTCCGAAGCTGTTGGCTGAC
Source organism: Pseudomonas sp. SWRI18 (assembly GCF_014268345.1). Taxonomy (NCBI): domain Bacteria; kingdom Pseudomonadati; phylum Pseudomonadota; class Gammaproteobacteria; order Pseudomonadales; family Pseudomonadaceae; genus Pseudomonas; species Pseudomonas sp. SWRI18. The sequence continues at coordinate 5,193 of NZ_JACCQQ010000005.1, read as the reverse complement.
GTACTGGTTCTGGGCCAGGCCGCCCATCAGCTCCTCGATAACCTCACCACTGCGAAGGCCCAAGGCCCGTTCCGGATGACCTAGATATTGGCCGTCTTTGAGTAGCATCACGGATTCAGCAGGTAACTCTCCCAATATCTGGGGAGAGTGAGTCGTAATGATGAATTGGCAGTTGGGGAATGTTTTTTCCAGATTGGCGACCACGGTGCGCTGCCAACCTGGATGCAGGTGAAGGTCCAGTTCGTCGATAAGGACAACGCCCCTTCCTTCCAATGGGTCGAGTACCTCGCAGTTAAGCAATGTCAGCCTGCGGGCTAGGTCTCCGACCAGTGCCAACAGACATTTCTCTCCATCCGAAAGTTGCAGCACGTTGAATTCGAGTCCGCCTTTTAGAACCGTCATTCGCAGCGCAGGCTTGCGGCGAATGCGGACATCTCTAAAGCCAGTAAAGGTTTCGATTGCCCGGCGAACAACCGAAAGCGCGGGATCTCGATAGCCAGGAGTATCCCGGCTATTTTCATTTTCCAGATCTTCTTGATTGCGGAACCAAATAAAGAACCGTTTGAAGTCCGCACCGCCATGTCCGAGCGCGTCGTCATAACCCTCAGCAATAGCATTCACCAGGCGTTCGCGGACCCGTAGCGGCACGTCCAGCACAGCTCGGTGAACATCGTAGTAAACCGCCAAGGGCAGCTCGATCGGCCCACCACCCTCAAATTCGTGCTGAGTAATGCCGTATTCAACACCATCGGCAGCATCATTCAATCGAGACAACTCGCTGCTGCGCTCACGTGAATGTTTGCCAGCCTTGCGATTCAGCGCAATCGCCCAGTCTACGGCGTAGTTTTCAAACAATTGTGTATCGACGTGCAAGCGTGTGAATTCGGCCCCAACTCTGATGTCATCTTTCGCGATTGTCCTTGACTTAGAGGGTTGACCAACCATACGGGCGGTCAAATTCGAAAGCGTAATCGCCAACGCATCCAGAATCGAAGACTTGCCCACTCCATTAACGCCCACCAAAGCGACAGTCTGCTTACCCTCGAAATCGAGTTCCATTTTCTCGATGCCGCGGAAATTGACGAGGGTAAAACGCTTGATCTGCATGATCGGCTTCCAACGTGCCCGGCCAGGTCAGCCAGTCTTCAAAGTAAGCAGCGATCATAGTAATTATCGACAGCTCTGTCACGACGCCAACGACAGCCTCTATCAACCCCTTGAGGCTACCTGCCATAGCCGCGCAATGTCCGCCGCTCGTTCGCGCAACAACCTGGGCGCCTCGGCGCACGCTTGCTCCAGGCTCATGGGGCCGGATGGCAAGGCGAAGGCGGCATCCACACCATGGGCATACATCTGCTCGTAGCCCTCGCCCAGGGTGCCGGCGATGACGATCACCGGCACGCCGTGCTGTTGTGCGATGCGTGCCACGCCGAAGGGGGTTTTGCCGCGCAGGGTCTGGGCATCGAAGCGGCCTTCGCCGGTGATCACCAGGTCGGCGCCGCCCACGGCTTGCTCCAGGCCGACCAGTTCGGCCACCACCTCTACACCGGCGCGGAACTGCGCGCCCAGAAAAGCCTTCGCCGCAAAACCCAGGCCGCCGGCGGCGCCGCTGCCGGGTTCGTCGCGCACATCCTTGGGCAGCACCTTGGTGCAATGGTCGGCGAAGTGACCCAGGGCGGCGTCCAGCTGTTGCACCTGCTCGGGACTGGCGCCTTTTTGCGGGCCGAAAATGGCAGAGGCACCGTGGGCACCGCACAGCGGGTTGTTCACGTCGGCGGCGATTTCAAAGCGGACCTGGGCAAGGCGTGGGTCGAGCTGTTGCAGGTCGATGCGCGCCAGGCCGGCCAATGCGAGGCCGCCGGGTGCGAGGCTGCGGTTATCGGCGTCGAACAGCTGCACGCCGAGGGCCTGCATCGCACCCGCGCCGCCGTCGTTGGTGGCGCTGCCGCCGATCGCCAGGATGATGCGCTGCGCACCCTGGTCCAGAGCGGCGCGGATCAGCTCGCCGGTGCCATAGGTGGTGGTTTTGCAGGCATCACGTTCCCCCGGCGGTACCAATTGCAGCCCACTGGCTTCGGCCATTTCGATGATTGCGGTGTGACTGTCGGCCAACCAGCCCCAATGCGCTTGAACCGGTGCACCCAGCGGGCCCCGCACAGTGTGATAACGCAACTGGCCATTGCACGCCGCCAGCACCGAATCCACCGTACCTTCACCACCGTCCGCCATCGGGCATTGGATCACCTGTGCGTCCGGCCAGACCTGGGCCAACCCTGCCGCAATGGCGTGGGCGACGCCTTCGGCGCTCAGGCTGTCCTTGAACGAGTCGGGGGCGATGATGATTTTCATGGGCTTTCTCCAGTTTTTATCCACCCATGCTGCCAGTTGGCAGGGCCGCTGACGCCGGTCCGATGCACAAGTACGGATGCACTTTGTTGTTCATTGCGACAAAGCCTGGGGCAGCAACTGCACGCCCAGGTAGAGCGCGAGCATGCCGTCCAGGGTCAACGGGTCGACGCCGCTGAGTTCGGCAATGCGCTCCATGCGGTAGCGTAGGCTGTTCCGGTGAATGCCCAGCGCATCGGCACAGGCCTGGCTTTGCCCGTCGTGTTCGCACCAACTGCGCAACGTGGCCAGCAGCTGTCCATTCGCGTCCTTGGCGAGCACCTTGCGCAGGGGGTTGAGCAACTCGTCGAGGGCGTCGTCGTTGCGATGACGCCAGAGCATCACGGGCAAGCGATAGCGGTTGAGCGTCAGCAGGCGCGACTGCGGCAGCACATCGCGGCCATAGGCGAGTAAATCTGTGACGCGTCGATAGCAACGCCGTAGCCCAGACAGCCCCTGCGCTTGCCCGCCAACGGCCACGCGCAGGATGTTCCAGCCCAGGCCTTCGAGTTTTTCCAGCAGCCGTGGATTGTCCACCGGTACCGCCGCCGGCCGGCACCACAACAGCGAATGCTGCGCCGAGCTGACACACCAGCTGTCCGGGTAGCGCGAGGCCAGCCAGGCGCTCAAAGCGTCCGCCGATTGCCCCGCACCCAGCTCGAACAGGTAGGGCGTGCGCGCCAGTTGCGGCTTGAGCCCCAGTTGCTGGGCTTCATCCACCAGGCGCGGCGACTCACCGGCGTCGGCCAGCAGCAAGGCCAGCAGGTCATCGCAGCGCTGGCGCCGCCATTGTTGCTCGGCCTGCTGGTGGCGGTGGCTGACGAGCATTTCGGCGGTCATGCGCACCAATTCGGCGTAGGTACGCAGGCCCTCCGGTTCGCCGGTGAGGCCCAGCACGCCGATCAGGCGCCCGTCATGCAACAGCGGCAGGTTGATCCCCGGTTGCACGCCCTTGAGGTGCTTGGCGGTCTGACCGTCGATTTCCACCACGCGACCATTGGCAAGCACCAGTTGCGCGCCTTCATGCCGGGTATTGATCCGCTCAGGTTCACCGCTGCCGAGAATCAGGCCCTGGCTGTCCATGACGTTGACGTTGTAGGGCAGGATCGCCATGGTTCGATCGACGATATCCTGCGCCAGGTCATGATCAAGCTCGAACATGCGATTTAAGTTTCCTTGAATGCGTGGTTGTTCACAGGCACAGCGCAAAGCTCGGGTGGCTGTGCGCGAGCACAAAGACAGCGGCCTGCCGGGTGGCCGAGACTCGATGGGCGATCAACGTTACCCTCGCATCGCGAAAAATCATAATAAAGAGAGAGAGCCATGTCACAGAGCGCCGCGACCCCCTTGGCCACCGATGACGATAAAAACGCCATCTACAAGCGCATCACCCTGCGCTTGATCCCCTTCATTTTCATCTGCTATCTGTTCAATTACCTCGACCGGGTAAACGTCGGCTTCGCCAAGTTGCAGATGCTCGACGCCTTGAAATTCAGCGAAACCGTCTACGGCCTCGGGGCCGGGATCTTCTTTATCGGCTATGTGCTGTGCGGCGTGCCGAGCAACCTGGCGTTGAACAGGTTCGGTCCGCGGCGCTGGATTGCGTTGATGATGATTGTCTGGGGCACGCTGTCCACCTGCCTGTTGTTCGTCACCACGCCGACGCACTTCTACACCCTGCGCCTGTTTACGGGCGCCGCCGAGGCCGGCTTCTTCCCCGGTGTGGTGCTGTACCTCTCGCAGTGGTTCCCGACCTTTCGCCGTGGGCGGATCATGGCGCTGTTCATTTCGGCCATCCCGGTCTCCGGATTGCTCGGTAGCCCGTTCTCCGGCTGGATCCTCAACCACTTCGCCGCCGGCCAAGGCGGCCTGGCAGGCTGGCAGTGGATGTTCCTGCTGCAAGGCATCCCCACCGTAATCCTCGGCGCCCTCGCCTACTTCCTGCTCAGCGACAGCTTCGCCCATGCCAAGTGGCTCAAGCCCCATGAGCGTGCGGTGTTGGAGGCCGACCAGGCGACCGATTTGGCGAACAAACCCAAAACCAGCACCGACTCCCTGGCCGAGGTGTTCAAGAACCCGGCGATCTGGGCGTTCGGCCTGATCTACTTCTGCATCCAGAGCGGCGTGTACGCCATCAACTTCTGGCTGCCGTCGATCATCAAGAACCTGGGGTTCAGCGATAACCTGGTGATCGGCTGGCTCAGTGCGATTCCCTATCTGCTGGCGGCGGTGTTCATGCTGCTGGTGGGGCGTTCCGCCGACTTGCGCAAGGAGCGCCGCTGGCACTTGGTGGTGCCGATGTTGATGGGTGCTGTCGGCTTGGTGATCGCAGTGAATTTCGCCACCACCCCGGCCGTTGCAATCCTGGGCCTGACCATCGCGACCATGGGTGCCCTGACCGGCTTGCCGATGTTCTGGCCAGTGCCTACCGCCATGCTCAGTGCGGGCGCGGCGGCGGGTGGCCTGGCGCTGATCAACTCCATGGGCCAGATGGCCGGCTTCCTCAGCCCGTATATCGTCGGGTTTGTGAAGGATGCCACCGGGTCCACGGACATGGCGTTGTACCTGCTGGCGGCGGTGATTGTCGGCGGCAGCGTGTTGGCGCTGCGGATGACGCGTACCCTCAAAGGCTAGTGAGATCAGTGTGGGAGCGGGGCTTGCCCGCGATAGCGGGGTGTCAACCAGCCAATAATTGCCTGAGATGCCGCCATCGCGGCATAGGTATCTACACATCTTTGTAGTGAGCGGGCTTGTCCCGCGCTGGGCTGCGAAGCAGCCCCAAACCAGGCGACCGGATTCTACCTGAAG
>NZ_JACCQQ010000049.1:0-5050 GCF_014268345.1 Pseudomonas sp. SWRI18 | reverse complement strand
GGGGCGAATTGGGGTTGGCTATGGGGGTCATAGAGCACAGTCTTATGCCAAGCCACGTTTACGCCCCAATTACGCAGTTATGGTTGATCGGGCACTAGAATAATTACCACATTTTAAATGTTTTCGTGAGTTGTAATTGTTGTTGTTTTGAAATGGCGATTGTCTGGGCCGTTCATGTAAACATTAGGTCCATTGAGCTTCATAGATTTTGCGTTGAATTTTATAGAGGCATTTTCACTGATAGCTTCAAATGTGTGGCAGTTGCCGTCTATATTGATTTTTACGGTAAGTTGTTCATATTTAGGCATGTTTAATATTTTCAGATGTTTAATGTCGTTGCAAATTATCCCGACTCTACACATGGTGTAACCTTGATTTTTCCAATTTTCTGGAAGGTTGTCTGGGAATTCGGATATGTCAAAATTCAAGTTGATTTGAGATTGATCGTTTTCTATTCTTAAGGAAATAAGAGATATTTTCCCAATTTCAACAGGGTAGGTGAAAATTTTACTGAAAAATGTGCTGTTATCTAGTTCATTCCAGTGTTTCATTTTGGAGTTCCGTGTAAATGGTTTTTTGTCGAAGTGTAGTTTTTAAAGTCTTAATTATTGTCTTTTTTATAAGCATTTGGATCGCAAAGGAATATGTTTTTTGCATTGAGTTCAAGTGACGAATTTTTGTTGGTGGCTTGGAGGCGAAAGTGGTCGCCTTCTTTCTTTATTTTTATAGAAAAGACGCCTTGATTAGGTATGTTTAGTATTTTTAGGTTGCTAATTCCATAGCAGTCAATGCCAAGCCTACAAACGTTGTAACCTTTGTTTTTCCATTTTTCTGGTAAATTATCTGGAAACTCGGGTATATCGAATCCGATTCCCAGAGACGGGCGATCATTGTCTAGTTGTAGAGAAATCTTAGCGATTTCCCTTATTTCTATAGGGCTGCTAAAAAGCTTTTCAAAAAATATGTTTTTATCTAATTCATTCCAGAATTTCATTTTTTATCCTGAAGTCTGTGTGGTGCTGTTCCGATGACTTTGCCGCCTCGGGGCCTTTTAATAGTCGAAAGTTGAAATGTGTTATTTTTCTCCAATGCCACCCGCTCTGCCGTATGTTGTGCCGAAAACGAGGTTTGTCGGGTTTGTTGTATTTTTAGATTTGTAGAGTTGAAAAGTAAATATCACTCTCAAAAGACATGCCAGCTATCCAATTTAGATTTTGTTGGGTGATATACGTATGCTGCGGTATTGTTGAAAATATCCGTAGAGCTTGCGCGATATCGTTAATGTTGATTGAGTATGCGCTATCGATAGAGTCGCCTAGAATTATTACGTCACGCGTAGTGACTGATTTTATCGTATCTGCAAGTAATGTCATTGATGCGTATGAGCTTGTTGCGCCGATGTAGATGCTGTCATTCAATAAGCTCCATGCGATATTGCACACGGAAAATGGAATGGTTTCATTTATTTTATTTGTGATCAATTCATATTCGGAATTAGATAGAGTTGTGAAGTTGGTATTGGTGCTTTTGAGGCCCTTAACTATTTCGAGATCAAGATGGTTCATTACGAAACTTCCAATTGGCTGAAACGCGGTTTTTCCGCTCCTTCAAATGTATAGTGTGTTCCGTTTTTTCTATGAGTCCATGCATTGATATGTGCACTGTTTTTTGTGTCGTGCTTACCGCCATCACTTCAAGGTGATTGTTTGAAATTTTTTAAAGCCGTGTGGAGGTCTGTTTATTTGACTTGGCAAGCCGTAAGCCTCCGAGTTGGTGGGGCATGAGCCTGCGCGGCCTTATTTTCTGCTTTTCTGAGAGCATGCAGGTGAAGTGAACAAAATGAGTGTCACGCTCTTGAGCCCGTTACCTGTGGATATATTCGTAAACACCCTCCTGCTGGATTTCTTCCAAATACATTTCTTTAATTATTTTGTTTAGAAAAGGCAAATGTTCTGAGTGGCAAATGAGCTGGGCTGCGCCATGAGTTTCTGTATTATAGAAACTGAACGAGATGGATAGGTTGTCTGCCAGCACTAATTTTATATCTTCAATAGTTGAGATGTAACCGAGCTTGCTTAGTCTTGTCCAAGTATTTAGGTTTGCACTGTTCTGTTTTTGCATCAAAGTGATGCTAGTCCCAAGGCACGCCATTTGTGTGCGATCTATTTTGAAAGGATCCGGGTTTAGTAATGTTATTCGAGAATAAATACCGGTTGATTCATCTTTTTTTAAGATGTCGCCAGAGGTTGAATTCGCAGCAAACTTCTTCAGCGCTAAGTACTCTTGACTCTTACTAAAATAAGGTGTCAGTTTTGTATGCCATTGCACAATTTTTGGCCAGCGCTGTGTAAGTGATAAGCTGAACTTGCACCAGGTTTCCCAGGCATTTTCATAATCTTGATTAAGTAGTGTAATTGTTATGAAGTTTTCGTCCTTGGAGTGATACAGCTGTTCCCAAGGATGAATGCCAATTTCTTTTATGAGGACTGTATTCATTTTTTATCTTAAAGTATGAGTGGTTATCTACGTTGTCTTTTAATGGGGCTGGTTTCCCTTCAATTCTGACCTCAGTATTGAAGTGTGGGCCAAGATTACCCTTTTTATGGCCGAGCGAATGTTCGAGAATTTTTATTTCGCGATCCAGTAGCTCAAATATATATACTCTGCCCTCCGTGTGTCGATCTTGATCTGTAATCTTAATTCTGCGTATCTGCGTTGGATGTTGATTTTTAGGCACTTCACCTATTGCCTTCGCTCTTTTAAAAGCACCATTTCTAGATAGTTTACTATCCGCGCCCTTCGGCAGTTCCGCATTGCCTTCGTCTACCTTGGTATTTTTTGCCGGCTCGTCAGCGTTGAATGACGACTTACACCCATTGGCGCCGGGGCAGGTACTTAAACCTAGCGGATCCACCCATCCGGTAGGATTAGGCACGTACTGGTACGCATTGATCCCACCCGCCAGCTTCACCGGGTCCGGTGTCAGGTAACGACCAATATCCGGATTGTAGTAGCGATGGCGGTTGTAGTGCAGGCCGCTTTCCTGATCGAAGTACTGCCCTTGGAAGCGCAGGGGATTGTCGATTTTGTTTACGTCGAGGCGCGTGATTTCGCCATAGGCGCGGTAATGCGCGGACCAGACGATTTCGCCATCCGGGGCGGTAAGTTCCTGTGGCGTGCCGAGGTGGTCGAGTTGGTAGTGGTAGGGCTTTGTCTCTTTTGGACCGAAACCTTCCAGCAGGGCCAGCGGGCGGAAACTGTCCGGTTCGTAGAGATAGCTGCGGTGGCGGTCCGCATGGTGTTCGGCGATGAGTTTGTCGCCTTGCCAGAAGAACTCGGTGGTGATGCCGTCGACGGTTTTGCTGATGCGACGACCGAACGGGTCGTAGCGGTAGCTGGCGGTTTTTCCGTTGGGTTGGGTGGTGCCGATCAGGCGGTGCTGGCAGTCGTAGCGGTATTCGGTGACGAGTTGTTGGCCTTTGCCGCGTCGTTCGCGGATGAGGTTGCCGAAGGCGTCGTAGTCGTAGTGGCGGTCGCCTTGGATCATCAGGCGGTTGCCGGCGACGATGTCGGGGCCGGGGCGGTCTTGCATGAGCAGGTTGCCGGCTCGGTCGTGGGCGAAGCGTTCCTGTTCGCCCTGTGAATGGTCGGCGCGGGTTAGACGGTTTAGAGGGTCGTAGTGGTAGCGGTGTTCGCCTTTGCGGCTGTCGCGCAGGCGGGTGAGGTTGCCGTGCTTATCGTAGTGGTATTGGCGTTGGCAAACCGCACCGTCGATGTCGCACAGGCCGTGGTCGACCAAGCGTCCCTGGTCGTCATATTGGTAGCTGCTGAGCTGCTTGCCTTGGCCTCTGTATTGCTCTCGACCGGCATCGAATTGGTGCGTGGTGAGTGTGTGGCCATTTAGCCCTACCTTGAGCTGGCCGCCTTTGCTGTAGTTGAACGCCAGTCGGTTGTTGTCCGGCAGGCGCAGGTTCTTCAGTTGGCCGCAGGCGTCGTAGCCGTAGCGCAGGGTGCCCCAGCCTTGGTGTTCGGCGATGAGGCGGTTTTGTGGGTCGTATTCGTAGGCCAGCGCCCAGTGGCCGTCGTCGACGCTGATGAGGTTGCCTTGGCGGTCGTAGGCGTACTCGATGATATTGCCGTCGGGCAGGATTTTTCTTACAAGGCGCCCGGCATGGTCGCGTTCGTAGCGGGTGGTTAGCTGACTGCCGTCGTCGCCGTGTTCGGTCTTTTCCTGCAGGTTGCCGTTGAGGTCGTAAACGTAGGTGGTGCGCTTTCCGTCAAACCCGATTTCCTGTTGGATCAGGCCATTGGCGTGGTAATCGAGTCGGTAGGTCTCGCCAGCTTCGTTTTCGATCTCGGTCAGCAACAGCCGGGCGTTGTTGTAACGGTATTTGACCTGGGTGCCATCGGCATTGATGCGGCGGCTGATCAGGTGCAGGCCGTCGGCATATTCGTAGCGGGTGACATGGCCCCGTTCATCGCGTTCGGAGGTGATTTTTCCGTAGGGGTTGTAGCTGTATTTGCGCGTTGCACCGCCCGGCAGCGCCACCCGAATCAACCTTCCCACGCTGTCCCATTGATAGCGGGTCAGGGCGCCATATTTTTCCTCAGACGCAACTTGCCGGCCCAGGGCGTCATAGCGATAACGCTTGATGTCGCCATTGGGCAACTGCTCTTCCAGCAACTGGCCGCGCGCATTCCATACCAAGCGATGACAGCTGTGATCGGGGTACCAAACGCCAATCAGTTGGCCGTGTTTGTTGTAGGTGTAGTAGGTGCAATTGCCGTCAGGATCGGTCTTGCGCGTAACGTCGCCCTGATCATTACGCTCATATTTCCAAACCGCTTCACCACGCCGCACAACCCGTACGAAACCGTTGTCATGCTCGTAGGAAGTCGGCTCATCGTCCCCCGGAAACAACGCCACCAAACGCCCGGCTTCGTCATACTGATACGCCGTGATTGCCCCGAGCGGGTCCTGCTCAACCGTCAGCCGGCCTTTGTCGTCATAAGATTTGAAGTGCTGGGCACCATCCGGATCGACGCGCTG
>NZ_JACCQQ010000048.1:0-9678 GCF_014268345.1 Pseudomonas sp. SWRI18 | reverse complement strand
CGCGAAAGCGGTGGGTCAGTCAACATCAATGTTTGCTGGGCCGACGTCTTCGCGAGCAAGCCCGCTCCCACATTTGATCTTCGTTACTTTAGCATTGCGTTCGCTTAACTGACTGGCATTAGGGCAAGCCCGCTCCCACAGGGGGGATCAGTGGCGTCTATAAGGTCAGGGTCAGGCGTTTTACCAGGGCCCCAGGCAACAGATTGGAAGCCGTATTGCGCTGGCCATAAGTACTCGCCGACAGCAGCAATTCCCGATCAGCGGTCAGCGCCTCCAACTGCGAACCGAGCAGGCTGTAGACACTGTCATCAAAGCGCATGGTGCTGACCGGCGCCTTGATCTCGCCGTCTTCCACCCAGAACGTGGCGAAGCGTGTCATACCGGTCAGGCGCGCCGCCGGCAGGTCGGAGTAGTTCAGGTACCACAGGTTGCTGATATACAACCCGGTGCCCAACTGCTTGAGAATATCGGCCTGGGCCAGAGTACCTGCGGCCATTTGCAGCGCGCTGGGGGACTCGTCGCTGCTCGCGCCGTTGGTGCTCAATCCGTATTCGGCGGCGCTGCGCGAGTTGATCAACCGGCCTTCAGCCTTGCCTGCATTGATCAGCGTGACGTCACCGCGCGGGTAACCTTCGCTGGAAAACGCCTGGCTCAGGGAGCCGCTGACCTGTTCGTCGACCTTCACCAGCGGGCTCAGGGACTGTTCACCGGCGTACAGCTTTTGCAGCGAACTGCCTTTGCTGGCGATGGCCTGGGCGGAAAACCCGCCCCAGGTGATGATGCTGATGATTTCTTCCAGCGCCGCCGGGGCCAGGTAGGCGCGGTACTGCCCGGGCGCAAGGGCGTGCAGCGGGCGGCCCAGGAATTCAAGTTGCTCGCGGGCCTGCTGGAAGCGCCGGGCGAACTCGGCGCTGTCCCAGGTGTGCCCGGCGTAGCTGGCCTTGACCGCTTCGCCATTGGCATGGAACAGGCTGAAATCGAAATTGAAGCTGTTGGCCTGGTGCCAGCCGAAGGCGCCGTTCGAACTGGCAAAACCACGGCTGATGGGACCTGCGGCGTAAATGCCGACCAGGTCGACGCCGTCCGCGGCCTGGCTGATGTCATCCAGCACCTGAGCCAGTTCCGGCAGCGGCCGGGCCTGTTCATTGTGGCTTTGCCAGGCGTTGTGGTTCAGCAGCAGGTAGGGATCCGGGGGCAGCAACGGCAAAGTTTCGCGCAGCTGTTGCAGGCCATTGGCGAGGCGCTGACGGTCCAGCTGCGGCTCACCGGCCAGGGTGATGGCAAGGTCGGCATGGCGGCCGTCGTTGATCAGCTTGAAGTTGAGGCTGGCTTGCTGCACCTGCCCGGCCTGGCGCACCTTGGCGTGGTTGAAACGCACGAACTCGGACGCTTCCGCCGCGTAGCCCAGGTGAAATTGCTCCTTGTCGGTGATGGCCTGCTTGAGCCATTGCACCAGTGCCTTGAAATCATCCATCAGGCATCTCCCCCGAATACGTCGACATCACTGAACACACAGGCCGGCGACGCATGGCCGACACGGATCACCTGGTTGGGCTCGCCCTTGCCGCAGTTCGGCGTGCCCAACACCTGGAAGGTACTGGCATCGCCGACGGCGCTGAGCTTGCGCCAGAACTGTGCGGAAATCGCCCGGTAGTTGGGGTTTTTCACCACGCCCTTGAGTTCGCCGTTTTCGATAAGTTGGCCCCATTCGCAGCCGAACTGGAACTTGTTGCGCGCATCGTCGATGGACCACGAACGGTTGGTCGACATCAGCACGCCGTGTTCGATGCCACCGATCAGCTCGACCAGGGATTTGTCGCCGGCCTCGATATTCAGGTTGGCCATGCGGTCGATGGGCGCGCGGTTCCAACTGCTGGCGCGGCTGTTGGCCACGCCTTGCATGCCCGCGCGAAATTGCGACAGCGCTCCGCCCAGCGGCCTGAGCAGCAAGCCTTCGCGGATCAGGAACTGCTTGCTGGCGCGGCTGCCGTCGTCGTCATGGCTGTAGCTGGCAAGCTGTTCGGGGATGTCCGGGTCGAAGGTGACGTTGAGCAGCTCGGAGCCGTATTGCAGGTGGCCGAAGTCGCTGGCCTTCACAAAGCTGGTGCCGGCGTAGTTGCGCTCGTCACCGAGGATGCGGTCCAGCTCCAGCGGGTGGCCGATGGATTCGTGGATCTGCAGGATCATCTGGTCGGGCATCAACAGCAAGTCACGCGGGCCTTGGGGCGTGTTGGGCGCCAGCAGCAATTGCAGGGATTCGTCGGCGATGCGCGGCGCGGCGCCGACCAGGCCGAAGCGGCTGATCACGCCCAGCCCGCCTTGCTGGCCGAAGTTGGTGCCGCCGAAGGTGCGCGTCTGGCTGTCGTTGCCATCGAAGGCCGTGACATTCACGCCCGGGAACACAAAACGCTGGGCCTGGCGCAGTTCGGCGCCGGCACTGTTGAGGTAGATCTGCTCGACGTGGGTCAGGCCCAGGCTGACTTCCCAGTTCACCAGGCGCTCGTCCTTGGGGACGGCGGCGGATTCGTCGCCGAGCAGCTGGTAGCAGTCACTCAGGGACGGGAAGGGCTGGTCGAGGTCGGGTGACAGGTAGTCGGCCACATCGCTGGAGACGTGCTGGTCGCGCAGGTCGAGCAGGGCGTGGGGCAGTATCTGCCGGGCTTGCCGTTCGGCGCGCTCAAGGGCGGCTTGCAGGCCAGGCAGGGAAATATCGTTGGTCGCGGCGTAAGCCTCCACGCCATTGAGACGCACGGTGAGCATAGCGCCCTCGTCGTGGTTCAGGTGCGGTGGTTCGGCGACGTTCTTGCGCACGGCCAGGTACTGGCCGGATTCACGGACGTAGCGCAGCGAGAAGAAGTCGGCGTGGGTGCGCAGGGCACTGAAGTGCTGTTTGAGTGTGGCGTGGTGGTCGAACATGGGGCCTTCCTTGTGGGCGGCTCAGCGCGGGCAGGCAACAGAGTAGGCCTGGGGCTGGAGCTGATCAAGAAGGCGATTCTTCATGGCAAGCATCATGTCGTGACAAGCGGGCTTGTTGTGGCGAGCGGGCTTGCCCCGCGTTGGGCTGCGTAGCGGCCCCAAAAATCTGGGGAGCGCTGCGCACTCCAACGCGGGGCAAGCCCGCTCGCCACAACGAGCCCGCTCCCGCAGGGAAGGGATTACTGCGCAGCAGGCCCCACTTCACGCAGCGGCTTGCCCCGCACCGGCGCATCGCCTGCCACGTAGTAGTCGGCGGTGCTGCGCGGCAGTGGCTTGCGGCCACGGATCTTGTCGGCGATTTTCTCGGCGATCATGATCGTCGGCGCGTTCAGGTTGCCGGTGGTGATGATCGGCATGATCGAGGCATCCACCACGCGCAGAGCCTGCATGCCATGCACGCGGCCTTCGCCATCCACCACCGCCATCTCGTCGGTGCCCATCTTGCACGAGCAGGACGGGTGGAACGCGGTTTCGGCATGCTCGCGGATGAACTGGTCGAGTTGCTCATCGGTTTGCACTTCGATGCCGGGGCTGATTTCGCGGCCACGGTACGGGTCCAGCGCCGGTTGCTGCATGATTTCACGGGTCAGGCGGATGCCGTCGCGGAACTCCTGCCAGTCCTGCTCGGTGGCCATGTAGTTGAAGAGGATGCTCGGGTAGTCCCGTGGGTTCTTCGATTTCAACTGCACGCGGCCACGGCTCGGCGAACGCATGGAGCCCATGTGCGCCTGGAAACCGTGCTCTTTCACACCGTTGCTGCCGTTGTAGTTAATCGCTACCGGCAGGAAGTGGTACTGGATGTTCGGCCATTCGAATTCTTCACGGGTACGGATAAACCCGCCTGCTTCGAACTGGTTGCTGGCGCCGATGCCGGTGCCGTTGAACAGCCATTCGGCACCAATCGCAGGCTGGTTGTACCAGAGCAGCGAAGGGTACAGCGACACCGGTTGGGTGCACGCATATTGCAAGTACAGCTCAAGGTGATCCTGCAGGTTTTCCCCGACGCCTGGCAGGTCGTGGACCACCGGGATGTCGAGGCTTTCCAGCAGTTTGGCCGGACCGACGCCGGAACGTTGCAGCAATTGCGGCGAGGCAATGGCGCCGCTGCACACCAGCACTTCTTTACGGGCGCGGGCTTCAACACGCTCCTCGGCGGCGCCGATCAGGTAACGCACGCCAACGGCACGCTTGCCTTCGAACAGTACTTTGTCGGTGAGGGCGTGGGTGACGATGGTCAGGGTAGAACGCTTTTTAGCCGTGTCCAGGTAACCGCGTGCGGTGCTGGCGCGACGGCCGTTCGGCGTGACGGTACGGTCCATCGGGCCGAAGCCTTCCTGCTGGTAACCGTTCAAATCTTCCGTGCGCGGGTAACCGGCTTGCACGCCGGCTTCGACCATGGCGTGGAACAGCGGGTTGTTGCCGGCCTTGGGCGTGGTCACGCTGACCGGGCCATCGCCGCCGTGCCAGTCGTTGGGGCCGATATCGCGGGTTTCGGCTTTACGGAAATACGGCAGGCAGTCCAGGTAGGTCCAGTCTTCCAGGCCCGGCAGTTTCGACCAGTTGTCGTAGTCCATGGCGTTGCCGCGGATGTAGCACATGCCGTTGATCAGCGAAGAACCGCCCAGGCCCTTGCCGCGACCACATTCCATGCGGCGGCCGTCCATGTGTGGCTCCGGATCGGTTTCGTAGGCCCAGTTGTAGCGGCGGCCTTGCAGCGGGAACGCCAGGGCGGCCGGCATCTGGGTACGGAAGTCCAGGCGGTAGTCGGGGCCGCCGGCTTCCAGCAGCAAAACGGTGACGCCTTCGTCTTCGGTCAGACGGGTCGCCAGGGTGTTACCGGCAGAGCCGGCACCCACAATGATGTAATCGTATTCTTGGGACATTGAATGCACCCTCTTTGGAGATGGTCTGGTCAGGCGAGTGCTTCGCACTCATCGCAGGCAAGCCAGCTCCCACATTTGATCGGGTTCACACAGTCAAATGTGGGAGCCGGGCTTGCCCGCGATGACGGCCTCGCGGGCAATACAAGGCTCGGGGTTAGAACACCGAGGCGTAGTCGCCCAGTTCGACCTGTACCGATTTGATGCGGGTGAAGTTGTTCAGCGAGCTGATGCCGTTCTCACGGCCAACACCGGATTGCTTGTAGCCGCCGACCGGCATTTTGGCGTCGGACTCGCCCCAGGCGTTGATCCAGCAGATACCCGCTTCCAACTGATGAATCACGCGGTGGGCGCGGTTCAGGTCCTTGGTGACCAGGCCGGCCGCCAGGCCGAAGTCGGTGTCGTTGGCGCGGCGGATCACTTCTTCTTCGGTTTCATAGGTGAGGATGCTCATCACCGGGCCGAAGATTTCTTCACGCACGATCACCATGTCGTCGGTGCAGTCGGTGAAGACCGTCGGGGCCACGTAGGCGCCTTTGGCCAGCTCGCCGTCGGTCAGGCGACCGCCGCCGCACAGCAGGCGCGCGCCTTGCTCTTTGCCTTTGGCGATGTAGCCCAGCACGCTTTCCATGTGGGCGAAGCTGACCAGCGGGCCGAAGTTGGTGGTGTCGTCTTGCGGGTCGCCCACACGGATGCGCGCAACACGTTCAAGGATTTTGGCTTCGAACGCCGTTTGCAGGTGCTTGGGCACGAATACGCGAGTACCGTTGGTGCAGACCTGGCCGGAGCTGTAGAAATTGGCCATCATCGCGATATCGGCGGCACGGTCCAGGTCGGCGTCTTCGAATACGATCAGCGGCGACTTGCCGCCCAGTTCCATGGTCACTTCTTTGAGCGACGAGCTGGACGCGCTGGCCATGACTTTCTTGCCGGTGTCGGTGCCGCCCGTGAACGAGACTTTCTCGATGCGCGGGTGCTCGGTCAGCCAGGTGCCGACTTCACGGCCGCTGCCGGTCAGTACGTTGAACACACCCGCTGGAACGCCGGCTTCGGTGTAGATCTCGGCCAGTTTCAGGGTGGTCAGCGAAGTGACTTCGCTCGGCTTGAAGATCATCGCGTTACCCGCGGCCAGGGCGGGTGCGGACTTCCACAGGGCGATCTGGATCGGGTAGTTCCACGCGCCGATACCGGCGACCACGCCCAGCGGCTCGCGGCGGGTGTAGACGAACGACGTGTCGCGCAGCGGGATCTGCTCGCCCTCGATGGCCGGCACCAGGCCTGCGTAATACTCCAGCACGTCAGCGCCGGTGACGATGTCGACGTACTTGGTTTCGGAGAAGGCTTTACCGGTGTCCAGGGTTTCCAGGGCAGCCAGTTCGTCGTTGCGCTCACGCAGGATGTCGACGGCGCGACGCAGGATGCGCGAGCGCTCCATGGCGGTCATGGCGGCCCAGATTTTCTGGCCTTTCTCGGCGCTGACCACGGCGCGCTCAACGTCTTCCTTCGTTGCGCGTTGCACTTGGGCGAGAACTTCACCGTTAGCCGGGTTGATGGCTTCGAAGGTGGCATCGCTGCCAGCGTCGCTGTAGCCGCCGTCAATGTAGAGTTTTTGCAGTTCGAAACGGGCCATAAAGTCCTCGCAAGTGCATAAGTGGTTGGCGCGGTTCGGGAGTTGAGCGGTTATCGGTGCTCTAACTCACCTGCTTGGCCAATTGGAAATCCATGTATTCGTGCGCAATGCGTTGCGCCTGCTCCGTGTCGAAAGCGTCTCCCGACAGGGCACCGCGCAACCACAAACCGTCGATCAGGGCCGCCAGGCCTCGGGCCGCGCTGCGTGCTTCGGGCAATGGCAGCGCACGGCGGAACTGGCAGCACAGGTTGGAATACAGACGTTGATCGTTGATCCGCTGCAACCGGTGCAAAGACGGGTGGTGCATGCTGGAGGCCCAGAAGGCCAACCAGGTTTTCATTGCCGGGCCGTTGACCTGGCTGGCGTCGAAGTTGCCGGCGACGATCACCTGGAGGTGGGCGCGCGGGCTGTCATCCTTCAACGCTTGTCTACGTGCGTGGATGTTTTCCATCAGCACGCTCATCAAGTACTGCATCGTCGCCGCGATCAGGCCGTTCTTGTCCCGAAAGTAGTGACTGATGATGCCGTTGGATACGCCTGCCAAACGGGCGATCAGCGCAATGCTGGCATCTCCCATTCCGACTTGATCAATGGCCGTCATCGTGGCTTCGATCAACTGCTGGCGGCGTATGGGTTGCATACCGACCTTGGGCATGTAGCACCTCTCCTTAGGCCTGCCGACGGGCGATCACGTCCATCGGCTTGAAGGCCAGTCTATTTTGTTTTGATTGAACGTTCAATCAACAAAGAATAAGCTCTGCGACAAATGGTCGCTGCCTACAGATATTTCCTACCTGAGAGCCGCGACCTCTGACACCTGCGAAAACCCCTGAAACAGGCCGTATCAGGGCCTGTGCACCGCTTCGGCGGGGTCTGGGATTTTCGGGGTGTCTTTATAACACCCGTCCGTCGACTGCCGAAAAATCGATGTCCCGGGATAACCGTTGCCTTGTGTTTCTCTCTCGCACTGCCCGGAGCATCTGCGCCATGAGTTCTGCCTCTCTTATAAAGACCCCGCCAGAAAAGGTACGGGTCAACGGTTGGGTGTTCTACACCTCCACCGCATTGATTCTGTTGTTGACCGCCATCCTGATCATCGCCCCGCAGGAGGCCGGGCGCATGCTCGGCGTCGCCCAGGCCTGGCTGTCGAAAAGCTTCGGCTGGTACTACATGGTGGTCATCGCCGCCTACCTCGTCTTCGTGGTCGGCCTGGCGTTTTCGTCCTATGGCAAATTGAAACTGGGCAGCAAGGACGACACCCCGGACTTCAGCTACGGCGCCTGGGCCGGCATGTTGTTCTCCTCGGGCATCGGCATCTCGCTGCTGTACTTCGGCGCCTCCGAGCCCTTGGACCACTACTTCAACCCGCCCGAAGGTGCAGCCGCCAGCAATGGCGCCGCACGCCAGGCGCTGCAGTTGACCTTCCTGCATTGGGGCCTGCACGGCTGGGCGATCTATGCCCTGGTCGGCCTGGCCGTGGCGTACTTTGCGTACCGCCATAACCAGCCGCTGGCCTTGCGTTCGGCGCTGTACCCGCTGGTGGGCGAGCGCTGGGTGAAAGGCGCGGCCGGCCATGCGGTGGATGGCTTCGGTATGTTCGTGACCCTGCTGGGCCTGGTGACCAACCTGGGGATCGGCTCGATGCAGGTCTCGTCCGGGCTGGAAAACCTGTTCGGCATGCAGCACAGCAACACCAACCTGTTGATCGTGATCATCGTGATGAGCACCGTGGCGACCATCGCGGCGGTGTCGGGCGTGGAGAACGGCATCCGCCGCCTGTCCAACCTCAACATTGTGCTGTTCAGCGGCTTGCTGATCTTCGTGCTGCTGTTCGGCCCGACCCTGCATTTGCTCAACGGTCTGGTGCAGAACACCGGTGACTACCTCAACGGCATCATCCTGAAAACCTTCGACCTCTATGTGTACGAAGGCGACGCCGACAAGACCGAGCGCTGGATGGGCCTGTGGACCCTGTTCTACTGGGCCTGGTGGATTTCCTGGGCGCCCTTCGTGGGCATGTTCATCGCGCGTATTTCCCGTGGGCGGACCGTGCGCGAACTGGTGGCGGGCGTGTTGCTGATCCCGCTGGGCTTTACCCTGGCGTGGTTGTCGATCTTCGGTAACTCGGCCCTGGATCTGGTGCTGAACCACGGTGCGGTAGAGTTGGGCAAGACCGCCCTGGAACAGCCGTCCATGGCTATCTACCAACTGCTGGAGCATTACCCTGCGTCGAAAATCGTCATTGGTGTGTCGATCTTCGTGGGCTTCGTGCTGTTCCTGACGCCTGCGGATTCCGGCGCGGTGATGATGGCCAACCTTTCCTGCAAAGGCGGCAACGTGGACGAAGATGCCCCGCATTGGCTGCGGATTTTCTGGTCGGCGGTGATCACCCTGGTGACCATCGGTTTGCTGTTCGCCGGTAACTTCGAGGCCATGCAGACCATGGTGGTGCTGGCGGGGCTGCCGTTCTCGGTGGTGCTGGTGCTGTTTATGTTCGGTTTGCACAAGGCGATGCGCCAGGACATGGCGATCGAACAGGAGCAGGCGCAATTGGCTGAGCGCGGCCGTCGTGGTTTCAGCGAGCGCTTGACCGCGCTGGACCTGCAACCGAGCCAGGGCACCGTGCAGCGTTTCATGGACAAGCACGTCACGCCGGCGCTGGAAGAAGCCGCGTCTGCGCTGCGTGAGCAAGGATTGGAAGTGCAGACGTTGTTGGGTAAATCCAAGCGCTGCATCGGTGTGCGGATCGAGAGGGAGGAGGGCAACCCGTTTGTCTACGAAGTGAGCCTGGATGCCTACTCGTCGGCGCCGAGCGACCTGCCCGAGGAAGAGCGTACGCGCTACTACCGTGCCGAGGTCTACCTGCACAACGGTGCTCAGGAATACGACCTGATGGGCTTCACTCAGGAGCAGATCACGCGGGATGTGCTCGATCAGTTTGAAAGCCATCGGCAACTCCTTGGCCGGGTCTATAGCTGATAGTTGAAACGAGCGGCGCCCTCACTGGCACCGCTTTCTTATGTCGTACATAGATCAAAATGTGGGAGCGGGCTTGCTCGCGAATGCGGTGTATCAGTGGCAGATGTGCTGACTGACACACCGCATTCGCGAGCAAGCCCGCTTGTGTCTTGGGCAAGGATTAGACTGTGGGTGAGAGCGGTGAGTGGCAAGCTGAATGCCCGGAGTGCTTAA
>NZ_JACCQQ010000047.1:0-12802 GCF_014268345.1 Pseudomonas sp. SWRI18 | reverse complement strand
GCATAACTCTTTGTTTACCAAGGAGTTTTCCGTTTCGACTGCGCCGGAAGTGGGGCGAATTATAGACTTCCAGAATCTGCCGTCAACCCTTAATTTTGCTTTTTCTATCAGTTAGTTGGAATTGATTAAAAAACCATCAAAAACTGATCAAACAACGCCTTCTATATAGAAGAAGAGGTTCAGATAACACCCGCGACCTTCAGGGCAGCCACATTACGCTCGCCCAACCCCAACACCTCCTGCAGCACCTTGGCCGTATGCTCTCCTAAAAGAGGAGGCGCATTGCGGTACTCCACTGGCGTTTTGGATAACCGTATCGGACTTGCCACCTGAGGCACCATCCCTGCCAACGCATGCGGCAGCGCCATGGCCAAACCGCGCGCCTTGACCTGAGGATCGGAAAACACCTGCGCCAAGTCATTGATCGGCCCACAAGGCACACCAACCCGCTCCAGCTGCGACACCCACTCAGTCGTCGTCTTGAATACAGTAGCCTGACGAATCAACGGAATCAGCTCCGCCCGATTCGCCACCCGCACCTTATTAGTAGAGAAGCGCGGATCATCTGCCCACTGTGACTGCCCAGCCACTTCAGCAAACTTGCGGAACTGGCTGTCATTACCCACCGTCAGGATGAAGCCACCATCAGCGGTAGGAAAATCCTGATAGGGCACGATATTCGGATGAGCATTCCCCAGGCGCCTCGGCGAATCACCCGTTGTCAGGTAATTCATCGCCTGGTTCGCCAGGCAAGCCACCTGCACATCCAGCAACGCCATATCGATATGCTGCCCACCGCCGTCATGGTCCCGATGAGCCAGTGCCGCGAGTATCGCCACAGTCGAATAGAGTCCCGTAAGAATGTCGGTCAGCGCCACGCCAACCTTCACCGGCCCAGCGCCGTCATCACCCTCGGGCCGGCCGGTCAGGCTCATAAGCCCGCCCAGCCCTTGAATCATGAAGTCATAACCCGCGCGTGTCGCATACGGCCCTGTCTGACCAAAGCCGGTGATCGAGCAGTAAATCAGCTCCGGATTGATCTCCTTGAGCGACTCATAGTCCAGCCCATACGCCGCAAGGCCACCGACCTTGAAGTTCTCGATCAGAATGTCCGACCTGGCGGCTAGGTCACGCACCAGTGCCTGCCCCTCTGGCCGCGTGAAGTCGATAGTCACCGACTGCTTGTTGCGATTGGCCGACAGGTAATACGCCGCCTCACTGGTGTTCTCGCCATAGGCATCCTTAAGGAAGGGCGGCCCCCATGCGCGCGTGTCGTCACCGCTCCCCGGACGTTCAACCTTGATCACCTCAGCCCCGAGGTCCGCAAGAATCTGCCCGGACCAGGGGCCCGCCAGTACTCGCGATAAGTCCAGTACCCGCAGATGCGAAAGCGCGCCCATGCCGTGCTCCTATTAATAAAACGCCTGAAGACCGGTTTGCGCGCGCCCAAGAATCAGGGCATGCACGTCGTGCGTACCTTCGTAGGTGTTCACCACCTCCAGGTTGACCAGATGGCGCGCCACGCCGAACTCGTCGGAAATACCGTTGCCACCCAGCATGTCGCGCGCCATGCGTGCGATATCCAGAGACTTGCCACACGAGTTGCGCTTCATGATCGAGGTGATCTCGACCGCCGCAGTCCCTTCGTCTTTCATACGCCCCAGACGCAGGCAGCCTTGCAGGGCCAGGGTGATCTCGGTCTGCATGTCAGCCAGCTTCTTCTGGATCAACTGAGTCGCCGCCAGTGGACGGCCAAACTGCTGGCGATCAAGCGTGTATTGGCGAGCGGTGTGCCAGCAGAACTCAGCCGCACCCAACGCACCCCAGGAGATGCCATAACGCGCGGAGTCAAGGCAGGTAAAAGGCCCCTTCAGGCCACGCACGTCCGGGAAGATGTTCTCTTGCGGCACGAACACGTTATCCATGACGATCTCGCCGGTAATGGAGGCGCGCAGCCCGACCTTGCCGTGAATCGCCGGCGCGCTCAGACCTTTCCAGCCTTTCTCCAGGACAAAGCCACGGATATCGCCAGCATCGTCCTTGCCCCACACCACGAACACATCGGCGATCGGGCTATTGGTGATCCACATCTTCGCGCCCGTCAGGCTGTAGCCACCCTCGACTTTGCGCGCACGGGTAATCATCGCACCCGGGTCGGAACCATGGTTGGGCTCGGTCAGGCCGAAACACCCGATCCATTCGCCAGACGCCAGCTTCGGCAGGTACTTCTGTTTCTGCGCCTCAGTGCCGAACTCGTTGATCGGGACCATGACCAGTGACGACTGCACGCTCATCATCGAGCGATAGCCAGAATCGACGCGCTCCACTTCGCGCGCAATCAGTCCATAGCTGACGTAGTTCAAGCCGCTGCCACCGTATTGCTCGGGGATCATTGCGCCGAGTAAACCGGTCTCGCCCATCTCACGGAAAATGGCGGGGTCTGTCTGTTCATGGCGAAAGGCTTCGAGCACACGCGGCGCCAGCTTGTCCCGGGCAAATTGCTCAGCGCTGTCGCGCACCATGCGTTCTTCTTGGGTGAGCTGTTGATCCAGCAGCAGTGGATCAATCCAGTTGAAGCTTGCCTTGCCAGCCATGAATAAGCCCTCGCGGAAGAAATCGGAAGTCGTGAAAGCAGCCTAGGCTCGACAGCCTCAGAGGGCAAACGAGGTTTACGCATAAGGTTGTGCTAATTTCTCACTTCGTAACGACCAGGAAGGGCGCATAGGCGCTTTATAAGTGAGGACACGGTATATGCGCAGAAAAATTCCCAGTACCACCGCCCTCGTCAGTTTTGAAGCCGCAGCCCGCCACGAGAGCTTTACCAAGGCCGCGCACGAGCTTTCGATTACCCAAGGCGCCATCTGTCGACAGATCGCCAGTCTTGAAGAGTTTTTAAGTGTCGAGCTGTTTCGCCGCTCAAGGCGCGGGGTGAAGCTGACGGAAGCGGGGCTGTCCTATAGCCGTCGCGTCGCCACGCAGCTGGACGCGGTAGAGCGCGACACGCTGTCCGTCATGGGGCAGCAAGGCGCCAACACCATCGAATTGGCCGTGGTCCCCACGTTCGGCACTCAATGGCTGATACCTCGCCTCAAGGATTTTCAGCGTCAACATCCGCAAGTCACCCTCAACCTGACCAACCGCACACGCCCGTTTCTATTTGCCGACACCGAATTCGACGCGGCGATCTACTTCGGCGATGCCGATTGGTCCGGCACTGAATCCCACCGACTGATGGGAGAGAACCCTGTGCCGGTGTGCAGCCCCCGACTACTGGGCAGCGCACACCCGTTCAGCCCCCAACAAATTGCGGAACTGCCCCTGCTGCAGCAGACCACTCGACCCTACGCTTGGCGCCAATGGTTCAATGCCCAACAGCTGAGCGTACCTCGCGACATGACAGGCCCGCGTTACGAGCTATTCTCGATGTTGTCCCAGGCAGCCATGCATGACATGGGGATCGCGCTGATTCCCCCGTTCCTCATCCAACGCGAACTGGAGGAGCGTCAATTGGTGATCGCCTGCACCGAGGCGCTGGCCAGCTCCAAGGCTTACTACTTGATGATTCCCGACAAAAAAGTCGAATCAGCCTCTCTTCAGGCATTCAAGAACTGGCTGATCGATCAGTCGCAGCGCTATAGCATCAATAGTGCAGGGCTCCAACCAAGCCTCTGACTTTGTAGTCAGTTAATTTGGAATCCTACAGATGTACGTATATGTCGCATTTGAACAGACTGTATCTGTTCTTCAGCAACAAAGCTCAAAGCCATGCGCTACATAGCTTTGAGCGACTATTACGAGCCAATGAACGACCATTCATGGCAACCATGGGAAAATGCTGAAAAAACGCAGTAAAGCCTGTAAGCGACTGTATTTAAATCAGTTATTCCAACTACTTGCGACAATCAGTCACAGGGTGACTTGTAGTTAATTTTTCGTCACCCGTCATAATTCCTTGAAGGCCGTAAAGTTCGCCTGCAAAATGCCGCGCCCCGCTGTCATTTCAGCGGGATCGTGCTGATCGGCCGCCCCAGTTGCGCCACTCGCGGTGCACTGGCCTTTTTACAAAAAGATCAAAAGCAAAAAGATCATGCAGGAGATTTGACGTGCACATTGGTGTTCCTCTCGAAACCCAGACCGGTGAAACGCGGGTGGCTGCCACCCCGGAAACCATCAAGAAGCTGATCGGCCAGGGCCATAAGGTCACTGTACAAAGCGGAGCCGGCATCCAGGCCAGCGTCGTCGACAGTGCCTATGAAGCGGCAGGCGCGACCATTGGCAGCGCCAACGATGCGTTTGGCGCCGAGCTTATTCTCAAAGTGGTTGCCCCCAGCGACAGCGAACTTGCGCTGATCAAAAGCGGCACCGTGTTGGTGGGCATGCTCAACCCGTTCAGCAACGAAACCATTGCCAAGCTCGCTGAGCGCGGCATTACCGCCTTCGCCCTCGAGGCTGCACCGCGCACATCGCGGGCCCAGAGCCTCGACGTGCTGTCATCCCAGGCCAACATTGCGGGCTACAAGGCTGTGCTGCTCGCCGCCCATCACTATCCGCGCTTCATGCCGATGCTGATGACCGCCGCAGGCACCGTCAAAGCGGCGCGCGTGCT
This sequence comes from Pseudomonas sp. SWRI18, assembly GCF_014268345.1. Classification (NCBI taxonomy): domain Bacteria; kingdom Pseudomonadati; phylum Pseudomonadota; class Gammaproteobacteria; order Pseudomonadales; family Pseudomonadaceae; genus Pseudomonas; species Pseudomonas sp. SWRI18. The sequence goes on along the minus strand of NZ_JACCQQ010000047.1, from coordinate 8,196 downwards.
GATCCTCGGCGCCGGTGTTGCAGGCCTGCAGGCCATCGCCACGGCGAAACGCCTGGGTGCCGTGATCGAAGCGTCTGACGTACGCCCGGCGGTCAAGGAGCAGATCGAGTCCCTGGGCGCCAAGTTTGTCGACGTGCCCTACGAAACCGACGAAGAGCGTGAATGCGCGGTCGGTGTCGGCGGTTACGCGCGCCCGATGCCGACCAGCTGGATGCAGCGCCAGGCCCTGGCCGTGCACGAGCGCGCCAAGCAAGCCGATATCGTCATCACCACCGCGCTGATTCCTGGCCGCAAGGCACCCACCCTGCTGAGCGCCGAGACCGTTGCACACATGAAGCCGGGCTCGGTGGTCATCGACCTTGCCGCCGCCCAAGGCGGCAACTGCCCGCTGACCGTCGCCGATCAAGTGGTGGTGGAGAACGGCGTGATCATTTGCGGCCCGACCAACCTGGCCGGGGCCGTAGCCGCCGATGCTTCTGCTTTATACGCACGCAACCTGCTGGACTTCCTGAAGCTGGTCTTCAACAAGGATGGGCAGTTTGAAATCAACCTCGAAGACGACATCGTCGCCGCGTGCCTGATGTGCCGCGACGGCCAAGTCATCCGCAAAAACGCCTAAGCAGGGATTCAGACGATGGAAGAGCTTATCTCCCCCGGTATCTACAACCTGATCATCTTTGTGCTGGCGATTTATGTCGGTTACCACGTGGTCTGGAACGTCACCCCCGCGCTGCACACGCCGTTGATGGCGGTCACCAACGCCATCTCGGCGATCGTCATCGTCGGCGCCATGTTGGCCGCGGCCCTCACCGTGACTCCGCTGGGCAAAACCATGGGCACCCTGGCCGTGGCACTGGCGGCAGTCAACGTGTTTGGCGGCTTCCTGGTCACCCGCAGGATGCTTGAGATGTTCAAGAAGAAAGCGCCCAAAGTTAAAGAAGAGGTGCAGAAATAATGAGTATGAATCTGGTCACGACGCTGTATCTGATTGCGTCGATCTGCTTCATCCAAGCCCTCAAGGGTCTCTCACACCCGACCACTTCACGGCGCGGCAACCTGTTCGGCATGCTTGGCATGGCGCTGGCGGTGCTCACCACCGTGGGTCTGATCTATAAGCTCGGCGCCGAGCTTGCAACTGCCGGTATCGGCTACGTGATCGTTGGCCTGCTGGTCGGCGGCACTGCCGGCTCGATCATGGCCAAACGCGTAGAAATGACCAAGATGCCGGAGCTGGTAGCCTTCATGCACAGCATGATCGGCCTGGCCGCGGTGTTCATCGCAATTGCCGCGGTGGTCGAGCCGCAATCCCTGGGCATTGTCAAACTCTTGGGCGACGCGATTCCTGCGGGCAACCGCCTGGAGCTGTTCCTTGGTGCGGCCATCGGCGCAATCACCTTCTCCGGTTCGGTGATCGCGTTCGGCAAACTGTCGGGCAAGTACAAGTTCCGCCTGTTCCAGGGCGCACCGGTACAGTTCGGCGGCCAGCACAAGCTGAACCTGGCACTTGGCCTCGCCACGCTGGGCCTGGGCCTGGCGTTCATGTTCACCGGCAACCTAACCGCCTTCGCGCTGATGCTGGCCCTTGCCTTTGTATTGGGCGTGCTGATCATCATCCCGATCGGCGGCGCAGACATGCCGGTGGTGGTGTCGATGCTCAACAGTTACTCCGGCTGGGCGGCGGCGGGTATCGGCTTCTCGCTGAACAACTCGATGCTGATCATCGCCGGTTCCCTGGTGGGTTCAAGCGGCGCGATCCTGTCGTACATCATGTGCAAGGCGATGAACCGTTCCTTCTTTAATGTGTTGCTCGGCGGTTTCGGCAACACGCCAGATGCCAGCGCCGCTGCAGGATCAAAAGAAGCACGCCCGGTGAAATCCGGGTCGGCCGACGACGCCACCTTCCTGCTGACCAACGCCGACACCGTGATCATCGTTCCGGGCTACGGCCTGGCAGTCGCTCGAGCGCAACATGCGCTCAAAGAGCTGACCGAAAAGCTGACTCACCGCGGCGTCACCGTGAAGTACGCGATCCATCCGGTGGCGGGCCGTATGCCCGGGCACATGAACGTACTGCTCGCCGAGGCCGAAGTGCCTTATGACCAGGTGTTCGAGATGGAAGACATCAACTCCGAGTTCGGTCAGGCCGACGTGGTGCTGGTGCTGGGCGCCAACGACGTGGTCAACCCGGCCGCCAAGAACGATCCCAACTCGCCGATTGCCGGCATGCCGATTCTCGAAGCGTTCAAGGCCAAAACCATCATCGTCAACAAGCGCTCGATGGCCAGCGGTTATGCCGGCCTGGATAACGAGCTGTTCTACCTGGACAAGACCATGATGGTCTTCGGCGACGCCAAGAAGGTCATCGAAGATATGGTCAAAGCCGTCGAGTAACACTGCTTCAGCGCAATACTCGAAACCCCGGCCTGCTATAGGCTGGGGTTTTTTATCGTTCCCGCGCTCTGCGTGGGAATGCATCCAGGGATGCTCTGCGTCCCGCTTTGCACGTACATGAAACCCGACCAAAGGCTCTAAATCGCCGCCTGGCATTCGACCATGGTAGCGGGCCGAAATCTTTTGAAATCACTAAACTGCGCATCTTGCTTCCGTAGCCCGAGATAACAATCCATGTACCGTGATCGTATCCGCTTGCCTTCGTTGTTGAACAAGGTCATGAGCGCGGCAGACGCCGCCGCACTGATCGAGGACGGCATGACCGTCGGCATGAGCGGCTTCACCCGTGCCGGTGAAGCCAAGGCCGTCCCCCACGCCCTGGCCGAACGCGCCAAGACTTCCCCGCTGAAAATCACCCTGATGACCGGCGCCAGCCTGGGCAATGACCTGGACAAGCAACTCACCGAAGCAGGCGTACTGTCGCGACGCATGCCGTTTCAAGTCGACAGCACCCTGCGCAAGGCCATCAATGCCGGCGAAGTGATGTTTATCGACCAGCACCTATCGGAAACCGTCGAGCAACTGCGCAACAATCAGCTCAAGCTGCCGGATATCGCCGTGATTGAAGCGGTCGCGATCACCGAGCTTGGCCACATCGTTCCCACCACTTCCGTCGGCAACTCCGCCAGCTTCGCGATTTTCGCCAAGCAGGTGATCGTCGAGATCAACTTGGCGCACAACCCGAACCTGGAAGGGTTGCACGACATCTATATCCCGACCTACCGGCCGACGCGCACGCCGATCCCGCTGGTGAAGGTCGACGACCGTATCGGCAGCACCGCAATCCCGATCCCTCCGGAAAAGATCGTTGCCATCGTCATCACCAACCAGGCCGACTCCGCCTCTACCGTGACGCCGCCAGACAGCGACACCCAAGGCATCGCCAATCACCTGATCAACTTCCTCAAGCAGGAAGTCGACGCCGGGCGCATGACCAACAAGCTCGGCCCGCTGCAGGCGGGCATCGGCAACATCGCCAACGCGGTCATGTGCGGGTTGATCGAATCGCCGTTCGAAGACCTGACCATGTATTCGGAAGTGTTGCAGGACTCAACCTTTGATTTGATCGATGCGGGCAAGCTGACCTTCGCGTCGGGCAGCTCGATCACCTTATCGGAACGCCGTAACGCCGACGTATTCGGCAATCTGCAACACTATAAAGACAAGCTGGTGCTGCGCCCGCAGGAGATCTCCAACCACCCGGAAGTGGTGCGGCGCCTGGGTATCATCGCCATCAACACTGCGCTGGAGTTCGATATCTACGGCAACGTCAACTCCACCCATATCTGCGGCACGCGCATGATGAACGGCATTGGCGGCTCCGGGGATTTCGCGCGCAACGCGCACCTGGCGATCTTCGTCACCAAGTCGATTGCAAAAGGCGGGGCGATTTCCAGTGTGGTGCCCATGGTCAGCCATGTGGACCACACCGAGCATGACGTCGACATCCTCGTGACTGAAGTGGGCCTGGCCGATCTGCGCGGCCTGGCGCCACGGGAACGCGCTCGGGTGATCATCGACAACTGCGTGCATCCGGCTTACCGCGATGCGCTGAACAGTTACTTCAATGCCGCTTGCGCTATTGGCGGCCACACGCCGCACATCCTGCGGGAAGCACTGAGCTGGCACATCAACTTGGAAGAAACCGGGCATATGCTCAAGGCGTGAGTGACACAGATGCGAGCTGATGGGCATACAGTTTCGTCAGCTCGGCTTCTTCATCTGCACTTCCTGAAAAAACTGTACTGCTGTACCGGTGCTTTCCTACCGAAATTTCTTACACAACACGCTGAAACTACCTATTTCGCACTGTTTGAGTGCGGACAGGTACAGTTGCCCCATTTCCGAACAGTACAGCACCCTTAAACAGTTAACTGCCCTCTCACAATACAGGTGAACTGTATCTGGAGAGTCTTGCGCGGGGAGAGGATCATTGGCATCAGTTAAACCACTACCTAATCCCGCCACAAGCGGAAGGATGTCATCATGGAACGTACACTCAGTTCCGATCTGTTCTCTGAAAAAGCTGTAAGCAACCAGTCCGCCATGCCTCTGCGCGTTCTCGCCAACCTTATGTTGTGGCAGCGCCGCATTTCCAGCCGCCATCAACTGGCTCGTCTGGATTCGCGTCTGCTGGCTGACGCTGGTATCAGCGAAGCTCAACGCTACGAAGAGCTGAGCAAGCCGTTCTGGCGCTAACTTAGCGCTCGCTGGCCCTGACCTGACGGGTCCACTGCCAGCACCCAGATTTGTCAAAACAAAGCCCGCCCCGGGACACCGAGGGCGGGCTTTGTTGTTTTCGAACCAGGCCTTTTCAACAGAGCCAGGTACAACACCAGTACAGTTTTTGTTTAATAGAAATTTTCATGTACAGTTTTGCATAGCCATAAACGCTACCAGAATAGATAAGCGGCGGCTTAATATCCGACCGTCACGTGGCGAACGGCGTCGAGCCCGCGTCTGACCTTTAATTAGAAGTCATGCTCTCTACAGTGGCCGCTCTGCGCCGCCTTATACCTACCATCCAAAGGAGTCATCCCATGTCCCGTCTTCGCCTGCTGAGTGCTGCCGCCCTGTTGAGCCTGGCCGCCAGCGCCAACGCCACTAGCTTCATCGTGACCACCGATTCCATCGTCGGCGCGCTGAAGGCCACTTCCGACGCCAGCTCGGACGCCACTTCGTCCCTGCGCGACAGCAAGGTCGTGCGCGCCGCCCGTGACGATGCCGCCAGCTTTGTCGCCAGCGAAGGGGCCATTCGTGGCGTGAAACTGGAAAGCGCGCTGGCCCAGATCCGTCAGCAAGCACCGCAACTCAATACCGCGTCTGACGCACAACTGGCCCAGGCCATCCTGGCCATCTGACGGCAGGATCGATGCCTGGGCACTGGCTCTCGCCCGGGCATTACGCTAGCCTTGACGCTCGCTTTCAGTTGTCGAGTCCCATGGCTTTTTCATACCGTCTTTTAATAGTGCCTGTGTTGCTTTGCACCGCCTGGTCACCGTCGGTTTCGGCCTTTGACCTGACCACCCAGGGCACCGTCGCGAGCGCGTACGCCACCAGCAAGGTGACTTCCGCGCCCTTCGACAGAAAAGTGATAATGGCCGCCCAGGACGACGCTGCCGCGTTTGTTGCCACTGACGGCCAATGGCGGGGCGCACGGCTGGAGTCAGCGCTGGATTATCTGCGCCGCAGCCAGCCAAAACTTAACGTCAGCGACCTTGAACTGGCGCAAGCAATTCTCGTCCAATAATCATCTTTGATTTCATCTTCTGTATTTGGAGTTATTCCATGCGTAGCCCGCTGATCGCCGCCACCCTTGGCCTGCTGCTGTTGGCCGACGTTGCCCAGGCGCAAACCCTGGTGGCCACCAGTAACATCATTGTTCGCGCCTCTGGCCGCACCATTGATTTCACCTCCGACACCACCACCTCCATCCGTGACTCCAAAGTCGTGCGCGAAGCCCACGATGACGCCGCCAGTTTCGTTGCCACCAACGGTGATATCCGTGGCGCTCGGTTGGAAGCTGCCTTCGACACCCTGCGCACACGCCTGCCGGAAGCCCGCGATGCCAGTGACCAGACCCTCGCAGAAGCCATCCTCGCACTGTGAGGCGAATCGCCACCTGGCTCCTGGCCGGGGCTGTGCTGCTGTGTGCGGGCGCGGCCCAGGCCAGCCTGCAGCTGCAGCTCAAGACCGAAGGCTTGAGCCCGGCTGAACAGCAGGCCAGCCAGGCGTTGCTCGACGAGGCGCTACGCTCGTTGCCGCCGCGCTTTATCGAGCAGTTGGACCGGCGCATCGATGTCGGCTGGACCGACAAAATGCCCGGAAACGCCTATGGGCAAGCTTCACTGGTGTCCGAGCTGGACCTCAACCGCAACCTGCTTGCCAGCCTGACCGATGGCAGCGCCGCCACCCAGAAAACCAATCGCCCCCACGGCACCGTGCGCCGGGAAATGCTCGCCACCGTGCTGCATGAACTGACGCACATCTATGACCGTGCGCGCCTGTGGTCCAAGGAAGACCGCGCGCTGATCAATCGCTGCAGCCGCCAGAACAACCTCACCGGCCTGATCGGTCTGCCTGATCAATGCCGTGGCCAGAACGGCCGACGCTTTACCCTCAGCGATGACCCGCGCCTGCTGGACCTTGCCGGCTGGCCGCAATACGTCGGTCGCCGCGGCGAAAGGGAACAGACCAACCATCAGGTCGCCCGTAGCCCGGACATTTACGAAACCACCAGCCCGCTTGAGTTCGTGGCGGTCAACATGGAGTATTTTCTCCTTGACCCGAGCTACGCCTGCCGCCGCCCGGCGCTATTTCGTTATTACAAGGAACACTTCGGCTGGGCCCCGCCGGAACAAGACACTTGCGCCAGCACCTACGCGTTCTTGAACGCGGGCAACGATTTCGCCAAGACCCCGCTGGGCCAGGTGGACCCGGAGCGCGTCTACGAAATCGACTATTTGCTGGCCGAAGCCAACCAGAACCTGGTCAGCCGCTGGGGCCACAGCATGTTGCGCCTGGTGATCTGCGCGCCGGGCCGGCCACGCGGGCCGGATTGCCGGCTGGATCTGGACCAGCACCTGGTGTTGTCCTACCGCGCTTTCGTCGGTGACGTACAGCTGTCGAGCTGGGATGGCCTGGTCGGCAAATACCCGTCGCGATTATTTGTACTGCCGCTGGCACAAGTGATCGACGAGTACACCAAGACCGAGCTGCGCGGCCTGGCCTCGGTCCCGTTGAAGCTGACCCGCCAGGAAATCAACGACACCGTCGAGCATGCCGCCGAAATGCACTGGAGCTACGACGGCAACTACTTCTTTATTTCCAACAACTGCGCGGTGGAGAGCCTGAAACTGTTACGCAGCGGCAGCGCCAATCCGCAACTGACCGGCCTGGATAACATCACCCCCAACGGCTTGCTCGAGGTTCTAAGCGCCCGCGGCTTGGCCGACACCAGCGTACTGGACGACAAACGCAGGGCACTGCGCCTGGGTTATCACTTCGACTCCTTCCGCGAACGCTACCAGGCCATGTTCGATGTATTGCGCAAATACCTGCCGATCAAGCAGACCCAGGTCGAAGACTGGCTTTCTCTCAGTGCGCAGGAGCGTCGCCAGTGGTTCGGCCAGGCGGACCTGCGCACCAGCGCTGCGTTATTGCTGCTTGAGCAGGCGAGTTTTCGCAAACAGTTGATGCTGGCCCAGGACGAGGTCAAGCAACGCTACCTCGGCGCCCGCGAGCTGAAAAACGGCGGCATGGAGAAAGCCAACGCCACGCTGCAACAGATCCTCGCCAACAGCGGCTTCCTCAGCCGCCCGGCCGAACTGCTGGGCAGCGGTGGCTACGGCCTGCCGCAACCTTCGGAGGCCAAGCGCCTGGAATCGGAAAGCGCCGAGCGCCAGAAGCAGTTGCAATCGCTGACCGGCGAGCTGGATAAAGAGGTGAGGGCGCTGCTGGATCCTTCCCGCGCCGCCGAAATTGCCGCGTGCGAAGCCAACCTCAAGCAGATCGGTGAACACCTGCGCACACTGCACAAAGCCGCCGGTGGCCTCGAACTGCCCTGAAAACCAAGGCTCAACAGAGTCCAAATGTGGGAGCGGGCTTGCTCGCGAAAGCGGCCTGTCAGTCGATGCATCATCAACTGTCAGACTGCATTCGCGAGCAAGCCCGCTTGTGTCTTGGGCAAGGATTAGACTGTGGGTGAGAGCGGTGAGTGGCAAGCTGAATGCCCGGAGTGCTTAA